>DDPD01000077.1 GCA_002342025.1 Moraxellaceae bacterium UBA2477
GGCTCGGTGATCGACACCAGCAAGGCTGTGAAT
This sequence comes from Moraxellaceae bacterium UBA2477, assembly GCA_002342025.1. GTDB lineage: Bacteria > Pseudomonadota > Gammaproteobacteria > Pseudomonadales > Moraxellaceae > Perlucidibaca. Next base: position 34 of record DDPD01000077.1, read on the forward strand.
ATTCTCGCATCCGAAGGCGGCGACGACCTGCTCGTGTACTCCGGCGCGCATGTGCTGAAGCGTCCGCTACGCCCGCTGTTCGTGGTGCCCACCACCTCCGGCACCGGCTCGGAAACGACCGCCATCGCCGTGATTTCCGACACCGAGAAAGGCGTGAAAATGCCTTTCGTGTCGTACTTCCTTATGCCGAATGCTGCCGTGCTCGATTCACGCATGACGCTGACGCTGCCACCGCACATCACCGCCATGACCGGTATGGATGCTCTGACGCATGCCGTCGAAGCCTTCACTTGCCTGGCACACAACCCGATCAGCGATGCCTACGCAACGGGCGCCATCAAGAAAATTACCGACAACTTGCTCAATGTGCTCGACAACCCGACCGATGCCGATGGCCGCCTAGAGCTCGCTCAAGCGTCGACCATGGCCGGTGTCGCGTTCTCCAATGCGATGGTGGGTTTGGTACACGCACTAGGTCACTCGCTTGGCGCTGTTTGCCACCTGCCGCATGGACTGTGCATGAACCTGTTCCTGCCCTACGCGCTGGAGTTCAACAAGGACAAGAATGGCGACCGCATCGCCGAGCTGCTGCTGCCGTTGGCCGGTGCCGATGTCTATGCCGCGACGCCGGTAGCGGAGCGCGCCGACCGCGCCATCGCTGAAATCCGTCGCATGCGTGACGAGATCTTCAATCGCTGCAAACTCCCGCGCACCCTGAGGGAAACCGGCAAAGTCACGCGCGAGCAGCTAGCTCAAATTGCGGAGCTGACGCTGGATGACGGCGCCATCATCATCAATCCGAAGGAAGCCGATCGCGACGAGATCATGGCGATTTTGGAAAAGGCCTGGTAAGGGATTCGAAAAAGGGTCTTCGCGTTTGCTCGGGCTATCATGCCCGCTCAAACGCGAAGACCCTTTTTCTTTACGAGGGATTTGGTTTACGCCGGCCGTCTAAAGTTACAAATAATGTACATTCTGCTGCAAACGCTTAACCCACTATGAAGAGCTCCTGCATTTCTAGCAGGCTTTCATTTTGGGGTGACCTCATGACACAGAATAAAAAACTTCTTTGTATTGCTATTGGTTCGGTTTTGGCGGGGAATGCTGTTGCAGGTTGTGGCGACGACGAACGTTGCCCGCAACTTAAAGATCCCTGCAATGATTCTGTTGAAGAAGTGAACATATTTTCAGTCCAGCTTCTAGAAGTTCCTAGCAAAGCCGTCACCTGCGACACCGCGAATGCGGCCAGCCAAGCCCTATTTAACATCACCAACCTCTCATTCACCTCTATCGGCAGCCGCATTGACAACCTGCGCGATGCCGACTTGATCGCTTATGCACCCGCTTCACTGAAGTCGATGCAAGCCAATCACCGCGGCGTGGCCAGCGGCATTGTTGCCACCAAAGAAATCAAGCACGGCGCTTGGGTTAAGGCCATTGGCAACAACGCTCGCCAAGACCAACGCAATGGTTTTGATGGCTACAAGAGCAACTCAGCAGGTATCACGATCGGTGCAGATACCCGTCTCGATAACGACATGATTGTGGGTGGCGCATTCACTTATATTGATACCGACGTGAACGCCCGTGACACCGCCACAGGCTCCGGTAGCGAAATCAAAAGTTACCAAGGCACGGGCTACATGAGCCGCGACTACGGCACATGGCACTTGGATGCCTTGGTGGCCTACACCAAACAGCAAAACAAAACCCAACGTGTTGTTGGCCTGTCCAACATGACCGGCAAGTTTGATGGCGACCTGTTCAGCACTCGCGTTACCGCTGGCAAGCGCATGGAAGTAGCCAACAGCAAGATGGTGGTTACCCCCTTTGTTAGCCTGCAATACGATCACCTGAAGCAAGATGGCTATACAGAAAATGGCCCCGGTGCATTAACCGTTGATCGCACAACCGCTTCGCGTCTGACTTCCGGCCTGGGTGCGCGACTGGTCACCGAAGCCACAGTTGCCGGCCGTCAAATCAAGCCCAGTGTGACCGCACAGTGGCTGCATGAGTTCAAGCAAGAAGGCCTGAACACCAGCGGCACCGTCGGTGGTGGTGGCGCATTTGTTAGCGAAGGTCAGAAAGCCATTAAAAATATCCTGGGTCTGGGCACTAGCGTAATGATGCCGGTGGGCCGCAATGCCGCCGTCAGCGTAAGCTACAACTACGAAGGCGCAACCAAGTACCAGAGCCATGGTTACGAGTTGGTCTACCAATACTGGTTCTAAGCGCGCAGTACGTGTTTGTGTGAACTAAACGCCCATCCCTGTGATGGGCGTTTTTATGTGGGCCATAAACTCAACCACTGCTCCGGCTCACAACCCACGGCGAGGAAGCTGGCGTTAAGCAGCGTGTTGCGGCTGTTGTATCGGAAGGAGCGCCCCTGCTGATCCACCAAATGCCCGCCTGCCATTTCTAAGACGACTTGGGCTGCCGCTGTATCCCATTCGCTAGTCGGGCCAAAGCGCGGATAGGCATCCGCCAAGCCTTCCGCCACCGCACAAATTTTAAAGGCGGAGCCTGCCGGCACACTCTGCACCGCACCAAACACGGCGACTGCAGCCTGCTCAAACTGTGCTAATTGCTGAAGTCCATGGCGACGACTCACCGTCAACTGAATCGGTCGCTCACCCACAGCAGGAAGTGCTGCGCTCTTGATAGGCTGCCAGCCTGAAGCGTCCACCCGAAAGCTCCCCACACCTTTTGCCGCCACATAGCTCAAACCCGTGGCGGGGCCATGCACCACGCCGAGCACCGCTTCGTGGCCTAAGACCAAAGCAATATTGACGCTGAACTCACCATTTCGGGCAATGAACTCTTTGGTGCCATCCAGCGGATCAACCAACCAACACGCAGGCCAGTCGCGCCGCGAGACCAGCTCATCCGCCGATGACTCCTCAGACAACACCGGCAACTGTGCCCAAGGCCCTGCCAACTGAGCGAGCGCGTCGACGATGCGCTGATGTGCAGCTAAATCCGCTGCGGTTAACGGCGAGTCATCTGCTTTAGTGACCGTGCCCCATCGGCTGCTGTCCGCATAAATCGCCATGATGTCTCGACCTGCGGCTTCGGCCACCTGCAATACCGCCGCCAACAAAGTGCGATCAATAGTTGGCAGTTCAAGATTTGTCATGGATGAGCCTCATTTGTCCTGCCGCAGCGCGCATAGGCTTTGGCATACTGTGCTTAAGGTTTACAGGATAGCGCGAATGATAGATTGGTCCCGCATTGATACGGTCATCCTCGACATGGACGGCACGGTGCTCGATTTGCATTTTGATAACCGCTTTTGGATGCAGTATTTGCCCGAAGTGTATGCAGATAAACGCGGCCTGCCTCGAGAGCAAGGCTTGAGCGAGCTGCTCGCGCAATTTGCCGCGCATCAAGGCTCGCTCAATTGGTACTGCACCGACTTTTGGAGTGAAAAAGTCGGCTTTGATGTGGCGGCACTCAAACCAGACCTCAAGCATTTGATCCGCGAACGCGCCGATGCCTTCAGCTTTCTTGCCGCCGTAAAGGCCAGTGGCCGCTCACTGTGGTTAGCCACGAATGCACACCGCGCCAGCCTTGAAATCAAACTCGCCGAAATTGCCTTCGGCCACTTTTTTGATGTGGTGGTTAGCTCGCATGACTACGGCGCGCCCAAGGAAGACCAGCGTTTCTGGCAGGCCCTTCATGCTGCGCATGCCTTCGATCCCGCCCGCGCCCTGTTTGTGGATGACAGTGAATCCGTGCTCGATAGCGCCGTGCGCTTCGGCATAGGCCAAGTGATGTGCGTATCCACGCCGGACAGCCAAAAGCCCGCACGCAACCACTTGCGTCACGCTGCAATTGATCAGTTTATTGAGCTGGGTCAGCCGCCCTTACTCCACTCATCGGGAGCCTCACTGCCATGAGTGACAATGCCGCTCATGCGCGTACCCGCATCGACAAATGGCTGTGGGCGGCGCGCTTTTTTAAAACGCGATCGCTGGCTAAGGCCGCCATCGAAAGTGGGCATGTGCATTGCCAAGGACAGCGCATCAAGGTCAGTCGCGAGGTTGCCGTGGGCATGCAGCTACGGATTCGGCAAGGCTTTGATTACAAGACCGTGAATGTGCTCGCGATCAGCGATGTGCGCGGCCCGGCCGCCGCGGCACAGCTGCTCTACGCTGAAACCCCGGAGAGCTTAGCCGAGCGCGCCGAGCAAACCGCCCAGCGCCAAGCCATGAATTTGGCCCACCCAGATCATCGCCCGAATAAGAAGGAGCGCCGGCAGATCCATCGTTTCCAGCGCGATGTCGGCAGCGGCGGATGACGACCTTGCCACGCTGGATCTGGGTCGGCACTTTGCTGCTGGCGTTTATCGCCGGCATGATCAATGTCGTCGGCTTTCTCAGCATTTCGCAGCAGGCCGTCACCCACCTTACTGGCACGACCAGCCTGTTTGCCATCGCCGTCATCGAACACGATACGCATCACATGCTATTGCTCGGCGCCATCCTGCTCGCTTTCTTTTTTGGATCGCTGACCAGCGGCCTGATCATCCAGGACAAGGTGCTGCGACTGGGCAGGCGCTATGGTGCCGTGCTGATACTGGAGTCGCTGATTCTGGTACTGGCAACCGCACTACTACAGCGTCATCACATGGCCGGCCTTTGGCTCGCAGCGGCGGCCTGCGGCTTGCAGAACGGCATGGCCACGACCTACAGCAAAGCAGTCATACGCACCACGCATCTGTCCGGCATGTTTACCGATCTCGGCATCTTTCTCGGTCAGGCGTTGCGTGGCGTTGCGGTGGAGCCCCGGCGGCTGATGTTGTGCCTGGTAGTCATCTCAGCTTTCTTCTGCGGCGGTCTTGCTGGCGCAGTCAGCTTTCAGGAAATCGGCTACAACACGCTGCTCATCCCCGCTGGGCTAACCGGGCTGACGGGCGTGAGCTACATGCTGCTGCGCTGGTACGCGCTGCGCCCTAATAAGTAAATATTTAGCGCACCCGCGTCATCCAAGATCGCTCGCCCAAGGTCAGAGCCAGCGCATCCCCCGCATTCAGCGCCGCCACGCCCTCCGGTGTGCCCGTCATCACCACGTCTCCGGGTTGCAGCGTAAAAATCGTTGCGATGAACTGCAGCAGAGGAACGATGGCCGTGATCATGTCAGCGCTATGCCCTTGCTGACGCGCTTCGCCATTGACGAAAAGCGAAAAACTCAGATCCGCGAGATCCGTCGCTGCTGACAACGGCGAAAACGTCCCCATTGGTGCCGCGCCATCAAAAGCCTTAGCAACTTCCCACGGATGCCCCTGCTGCTTGAGCTGGTTCTGCACATCACGCAGCGTCAGATCCAAGCCCAGCGTGATGCCGGCAATTGCCGCCCGTGCCTCTGCCTCACTGACTTGCCCCGTCAGCGCCGAGCCAATCAACAGTGAGATCTCGGTCTCGTGATGGCAACTGCCGCGTCCGCTCGGAATCTCGAAATCCGGACCTAGCGGCACCAGCGCCGTCGCAGGCTTCAAAAACAGGATCGGCGCCTCCGGCACAGCATTACCCAGCTCCTTCGCATGCGCGGCGTAATTACGGCCAACGCAGACCACCTTGCCGACGGGCCAGCTCACTGGTGTTCCATCTTGCCATTGGTGTTGGTAGGTCATTCTCAGTTCCTTTTTGCTGGGCTTTGGCGGGGTGGGATTTCCCGTGTTGGGACCGCCGTGAATACATCCCTGTAGGCTCTCGTGCGCCATCCATGGCGCACGACATCCCATCACGGGAAATCCCACCCCGCCACGCGAGCTCAAACGAAGCTGCGTATGAATGCCACACCACGATAAATTCGAACCACTGCACGAACCCGGCGCAAGCCCGACGATCAGGAACGCTGTTGGCGTAGCGGAGCGACACTGTACGGGACATCACGCGCCATGGATGGCGCGTGAGAGCCTACATGGGTGAGTGCAGGGTTTGCCGGAGCAACGCTCCGGACTGCACGAACGACGGCGCGATGTAGCGCGCCGGCTGGACCGTACTTGCGGCGATCCCGAACAGTGTCACTCCATTACGCCAGCGAACCTCACAAATCGAAAATCTTGCCCGGATTCATCACATTATTCGGATCAAACACCTGCTTGATGGCCTTGAGATATTCAACCTCAACAGGCGAGCGCGTATAGGTGAGATAAGGCTTTTTGGTCATCCCCACACCATGCTCGGCGGAGATCGACCCGTTGTAGCGCTGCACCGTCTCAAACACCTGCGTGTTCACGCTCTTGCACTTGGCAAAGAAATCCTCCTTCGCCAGATCAGCGGGCTTGAGGATATTCAAGTGCAGGTTGCCGTCACCAATATGCCCGAACCAAACTACGCGGAAGTCCGGATATTGCGCGGCCACAATGGCATCAATATCGGCAATAAAGGCCGGCACACGCTGAATCAACACCGAGATGTCGTTCTTGTATGGCGTGTACTGAGCAATAGTCTCGGAAATGTCTTCGCGTAAACGCCACAGGTTTTTTGCCTGAGTTTCGGACTGGCCAAGCACGCCATCCACTACCCAGCCTTCTGCCACGCATTGCTCGAAAATCGCCATGGCTTCATCGGCCATATCCTCAGACAGCGCTTCAAACTCCAGCAGCGCATAGAACGGCGTCGCGGTATCGAACGGACGCGGAATGCCCTGATGCGCGGTCACTAACTGCACCGAGAGTTCCGAGAAGAACTCAAAAGCCGTCAGATCCAATCGCGCTTGGAAGGCCTTGAGTACATTCATCACACTTGGAAAATCTGGTGTGCCCAGCACCATGACTTGCAGATTGCGCGGCGCACGATCGAGCTTCATGGTCGCTTCCACGACCAGGCCCAGCGTGCCCTCGGCACCGATGAACAAATGGCGCAGGTCATAACCGGTGGCGTTCTTGATCATGTCCTTGTTGAGTTCGAGGATGTCACCCTTGCCAGTGACAACCTTCAGCCCAAGCACCCAGTTACGCGTCATGCCGTACTTAATGACCTTGATGCCGCCCGCATTGGTGCCGATGTTGCCGCCGAGTTGCGACGAACCCGCCGAAGCGAAATCAACGGGGTAATACAGGCCCTGTTCTTCCGCGAAATTCTGCAGCTGCTCGGTGACCACACCCGGCTGGATGCGCACCGCGCGGTCCTCTGGAATGAACTCCAGCACTTTGTTCATGTAGTCAAAGCTGATGACGACCTCGCCGTGGGCGGCCACCGCGCCTGCCGACAACCCGGTACGGCCACCTGAAGGCACAATCGCGAAGCCGACTTCATTAGCCAGCAGTACCACCGCCTGCACCTGCTCGGTCGTCGACGGGAAGACAATCGCCGTGGGCGCGGGCGTGTACATCTTGGTCCAGTCGCAGCCCCAGGTCTTCAGACTGTCAGCGTCCGTGCGAACACGATTTTCACCGACGATGGCTTGCAAGCGGGACAGCGTTTCAGGCGCGAGGCTCATGGCAATCTCTCGAGAACAGAAGAATGTGCGCATTCTAACAGGTGGACAGTGTGTGCTAACATTCGCGACTTCCTTTTTGATGACACGAGTCCTTGCGCCATGAGCCAGCTCTCCCTCGACAAAGCCAAAATCCGTTTCCTGCTGCTGGAAGGCGTTCACAAGAACGCTCTCGACGTGCTCAGCAACAATGGCTACACCAATATTGAGTACCTGCGTGGTGCCCTCGACGAAGACGCCCTGATCGAAAAAATCAAAGACGCTCACTTCGTTGGCATTCGCTCGCGCACCCAGCTCACGGAAAAAGTCTTTGCCGCGGCCAATAAACTGATTGCGGTCGGCTGCTTCTGCATCGGCACCAACCAAGTGGATTTGAAGGCTGCCATGAAGCGCGGCATTCCGGTATTCAACGCCCCCTATTCAAATACCCGCTCGGTTGCCGAGCTGGTGCTGGGCGAGCTGATCCTATTGCTGCGCGGCATTCCCGAGAAAAACTTCCTCGTGCACCGCGGTGGCTGGTCGAAATCGGCCGAAGGCTCCTACGAAGCCCGTGGCAAGGTGCTGGGCATCGTCGGCTATGGCTCGATTGGTTCGCAGCTGTCTGTTCTGGCCGAATCGCTGGGCATGCAAGTGATTTACTACGATGTAGTGACCAAATTGCCGCTGGGCAATGCCCGCCAAGTCGGCACCATGGACGAATTGCTGGCCACTGCCGATGTGGTCACGCTGCACGTGCCTGAACTGCCCTCTACCAAGGACATGATGGCCGCTGCCGAATTCGCCAAGATGAAAAAGGGCGCGATCTTTATCAACGCGGCGCGTGGCACCGTGGTCGATATCGAAGCGCTGGCCGATGCCATCAAATCGAAGCACCTCAATGGCGCCGCCATCGACGTATTCCCGAAAGAGCCTAAGGCCAATGACGAAGAGTTCTTGTCGGCGCTGCGCGGCTTGGAAAATGTCATCCTGACGCCACACATCGGCGGTTCGACACTTGAAGCACAGGCCAACATCGGTCTCGAAGTGGCCGAGAAGTTCGCCCGTTACTCCGATAGTGGCGCCACCATCACCGCCGTGAATTTCCCCGAAGTGTCGGTCCCGCAAAGCGCGGGCAAGCATCGCCTCCTGCACATCCATAACAATGTGCCAGGCGTACTGTCTGCCATCAACTTGGTGTTTGCCGAAAACGGCATCAACATCAGCGCGCAATCACTGATGACCAATGACACCATTGGCTACCTCGTCATGGATGTCGATGCCGAATACTCCGAGCTTGCACTGGCTAAGTTGCAGCAAGTGAATGGCACCATCCGCACCCGCGTACTGTTCTAAGCTGTCACCCGCGTGCTGACCACGGCCGCTGCTTTCCCTACCGGAAGCAGCGGCCGTTTGCTTTATACCGTTCCCGCCACGGATGTGCAGGTCTGGCTGCTGCAAAAAAGCGACACCACGCCCGATTCTCCCTCCCTGCTTTTGGACTGGCTGACCGAGTTACTCGGGTACACGCCGGAGGTGTTACGCACGCCGGCTGGCAAACCCTATATCACCAACAGCCCCCTACAATTTAACGTTTCGCACAGCCAACACTGGTTCGCGTTTAGCTGGCGAACAGGTCACGAAGCCGTGGGCGTTGACATTGAAGATCTTGGTCGTCGGCCGAGCTTTGCCGCACTTGCCGAGCGCTATTTTCACCCGACTGAACAGATGGCTTGGCGCGCCGCCGAAGCATCCGAAAGCACCGCCACCTGGCTGCAGATTTGGACGCGCAAAGAAGCCGTTCTAAAAGCGCACGGTCTAGGCCTACGCTTGCAACTCAACACACTGGACACCTGTGACGATGCCGTGCAGCATCCACTCCTAGGCGCTTGGCAGCTACACAGCTTCCGCTTACCCGATGCCGTGGTCAGTATCAGCTGGCCGTCCCGCGCCGCCCCATAACAAGAGCCGAGCATTTTCGGCCGGAGCCCTCAATGGCCAACACCCAGCAGCACTTCCGTACTTGCCACCTCTGCGAAGCCATGTGCGGCATCATTATTGAGCACGAAGGCGACCAAATCCTGTCCATCAAAGGCGATCCGGACGACCCGCTCAGCCGAGGCAATATCTGCCCGAAAGCGGTGGCGCTGCAGGATTTGCAAAGTGATCCGGATCGTCTGCGCCAGCCCATGAAGCGCGTCGGCTCAGAGTGGATGCCGGTGAGCTGGGAGAATGCCTATGAGGAAATCGAGCACCGATTTAAGGCCATTCGCAGCGAACATGGCAAACACAGTCTGGCGGTTTATGCCGGCAACCCAACGGCACACAGCGCGGGCGCGATTCTTTTTCTGCCCAACCTGATCCGTGCCTTTGCCGGACGAAATCGCTTCAGCGCCACCAGCGTCGATCAACTGCCGCATATGCTCACCAGCTACAAGCTATTCGGCAATCAGGCGCTTTTTACTATTCCGGATCTGGATCGCTGCGAGCACCTGCTCATCATCGGCGCCAACCCCGGCGCATCCAACGGCAGTCTGATGTCCGCTGGCGACCCGATGGGCCGTATTAAAGCTATTCGCCAGCGTGGCGGGCGCGTCACCGTTATCGATCCCCGCCGCACTGAGACTGCCGAGAAAGCCGATGAACATGTCTTCATTCGTCCTGGCAGCGACCTTTACCTGATCGCCGCCATGCTGCAGGTGCTTTTCGCTGAGCGCTTGGCACGCCCGCGCCACCTCAGCGAAATGATTGATGGCCTTGATGCCGTCAAACAGGCGGTGGCCGACTTCAGCCCTGAGCAGGCTGCAGAGTTCACGGGCATTAGTGCCTATACCATTCGCCGCCTGACCCGCGAATTTGCAGCCAGCAACCATGCTTGCGCCTATTCGCGTTGCGGCACGTCCATGCAGCAGCATGGCCAGCTAACCACGTGGCTGGTTACCGTCCTGAATATCGTCACCGGCAACCTAGACCACGAAGGCGGGATGATGTTCACACGCCCCGCCATCGACCTCGTTGCCCTTAGCGCGACCAGCCAAGGCTTACAAGGTTCATTCGGGCGATTTAAGTCCCGTGTACGCGCCTTGCCGGAGTTTGGCGGGGAGCTGCCCGTGGCCGCCTTTGCTGAAGAAATTTTGACGCCAGGCAAGGATCAGATCCGTGGCCTCATCACCCATGCGGGCAATCCGGTGCTGTCCACGCCCAATGGCCGCCAGCTCGATGAGGCACTGGCCACGCTGGATTGCTATGTCGCGGTCGACTACTACATTAATGAAACGACGCGTCACGCCCATTTTATTTTGCCGCCGACCGGGCCACTAGAGCGCCCCTACTACGATGTCATCTTCAACACCCTGGCCGTACGAAATGTCGCCAAGTATTCACCGCCCCTGCTCACAAAGTCTGAAGATGCCCTCCATGATTGGGAAATTCTTCTCGAACTGACCTTACGCATGAGCACCGAGCCCGGCAGTGAGCGCTGGCAGGCACGCGCCTCACAAAAGCTGGTGAAGCGTCTTGGCCTAGAGGGTGTTCTGGACATTCTGCTTCGTGTCGGCCCCTATGGTCAGCAGGCCGCTTGGTTACAACGTGCCAGCAGCCTACTCAGTGACAATGGCTTAACTGCCCCGCTCTTTGGCCAAGTGAAAACGTGGCTGCAAAAGCAAGTCGCGCAACGCAAACACTTGGGCAAGGCTCTGGCCGGTTTCGGGCCGCTCAGTGGCGCGGCTCAAGGCCTGAGTATTCGCACACTAAAGCAGCATCCGCATGGCAAGGACTTAGGCGCACTACAACGCGCCTTCCCACAACGACTTTTCACCGATAGCCAACGCATTCAGCTGAGCCCTCAGGACTTTATCGAGGCGCTGCAAGGCGCCTTGACAACGGCTCCAGCCGAGCAGCTTGCAGGCCCCGGTCACGCGCTGCTGGTGATTGGCCGTCGCCATGTGCGCAGCAATAATTCGTGGATGCACAACGCGCACCGGTTAGTGAAAGGCAAAGACCGCTGCACCGTGCTGTTGCATCCGCACGATGCAGCAGCACTGGCCATTGGTGAAGGTGACTCGTTAACGCTGCGCAGCCGGGTGGGTGAAATCTGCCTACCCGTACAGATTAGCGACAGCATCATGCCCGGCGTTGCCAGTGTGCCGCATGGCTGGGGCCACGACCGGGTCGGCACACACTTGTCGGTGGCTGAAAAGCATGCCGGCGCCAGCCTCAACGATCTTACCGATGATCAAGCGGTGGATGGTGTTAATGGGGTGGCCGTACTCAATGGCTTCTGGGTGCGAGCGCAAAAGGCCGCTTAAGGCCTTGAAGTTCCTTGCGCCGAGGCTTGGTAGTCCAGCCTCGGCTGCATTACCATCGCCGCTTTAATGCCTGCACCTGACTCACCCGAAGGTCGGCACACTTTTTTGCACAAGGAAAACATCACCATGGCTCTGCTGCGCGACCGTCTACTGACACTGCCGCAATACCTGATTCCGCAACATGGCCTGTCACGACTCGTGGGTAGCTTGGCAGACAGCCGCACGCCCTGGATCAAAGACACCTTCATCACACGCTTTGCCGCACGCTACCAAGTGGACATGAGCGAAGCCGCCGAGCCCAACTTGTCGGCCTATGAAAACTTCAACGCCTTCTTTACGCGCGCACTCAAACCCAACGCGCGTCCATTGGATAGTCGCCCAGACAGCATTTTGTGCCCAGCGGACGGTGCTGTTTCTCAGCTCGGCCCCATCACGCAAGATCAGATTTTCCAAGCCAAGGGTCACAGCTACGCACTGAGTGACTTACTCGCCAGCGATACCGATGCGGCAGCTTATATTGGCGGCCAATTTGCCACGGTGTATTTATCCCCGCGCGATTACCATCGGGTGCATATGCCACTCGCAGGACGCCTGACCAAGTCCGTCTATGTGCCGGGCGAACTGTTTTCCGTGAACACACGCACGGCCGAAAATGTGCCCAATCTCTTTGCCCGCAATGAGCGCCTCGTAGCTCACTTCGACACAACCCTGGGTCCGATGGTGGTTGTATTAGTCGGCGCCATGATCGTTGCCAGCATCGAGACCGTTTGGGGCGGCGTAGAGCCCATCGGCAATGAAGTCCGCGTACGAGAGTTTCCAGAGGGACAGCAAATTACGCTGAATCGAGGCGCTGAGATGGGCCGCTTCCGCCTTGGCTCCACCGCGATTGTGCTGTTCGGGCCCGATGTGATGGGCTGGGATGAGCGGTATTCCGCTGGCACACCCACTCGCATGGGCGAACGCCTCGGTATCGCCCGCTAAGACACCAAGAATGCTTGCAATTAGTATCTGCGCCTGCCTACGCAATGTTACGCAGCGCAGATACTTCACAACGAAGAATTAACACGCGCTTTACGCATTTCATAAAGCGCTACTAAGCTCCAACTAAACCCCCGTACGCCACCCTCTAAGCACTTGTTACGGTTGCAAATGTCAGCAGCTGCCCTTTCGCACTGCGTCAGCAACCGGCACTTTGCCTTGAGGAAAATACGATGAATAAACTCAAACTCACCGGCTTGGCAGGCGGCCTAATGCTTGCCCTCAGTCTTGCAGGCTGTGGCGCCGACGACAGCAGCTCGAGCGGAACGGGGACAAACGGGGGCAACGGCGGAGGCGGCGATGGCGGCACAGGCTCCAGCAGCACCTTAATTCTGTCCGACACTCGCAGCCAACTTTCTGGCGTACTGCTTAGCCTCGGCACTACTGTTCAACAAAACACTCCGGCAGGAACACCACTCGATGTCGGCGGCTTTCTCATTGCGTTAAACCCAGCGCTGGACAGCCTGCTGACCGGACCTGATGCCACACTTTCAGGCCTCCTGTCAGGCATTCAAACTATTTTAGCCAACCCGACACCCGCCGGCTTCACCACTGCCGCAGGACAGATCCAAGAGGGACTTAGCGAGCTACCTCCAGCCGTTGCCAGCCTGACACAAACTTTGCCTTGCGCGATTGCAACACTTGCCGGGCAACGTGGCAGCGTTTGCACGGGCAGCGACCCTGCTCAGCAATTACAAAACCTGATTGCCTTGTTCGCCGGTAGCGACAATCCATTTGCTGGCACCCCCCTGGCTGGCCTGGGCACTGATGGCGCACCCGGCACTCCTGTAGGCGGCCCAACAGGCACCCCTTTAGACAGCCTATTAGCCCCGCTACTGACAGCGCTCGGCACACCAGGCGGTGCAGCACCTGCCCCACTGGATGGTGAGCTCGTCGACAATTTAGGCCTAGGGCTTGCGACCGTTGGCGACGCCATTGTGGATGGCTATAACAACATTCCAGGTAGTGGCCAATTACCACTTGCTGGCGAGGTTGTGCAAACATTGGGCAGCGTCATCGCAGATCTGGGCGTGACATTGAGTACACTGGAGTCAGGCACTGGCGTAAGTGTGGGCAATACCCTAAACAACACACTGACCAACGTTAGCAACCTACTGACAGCACCTACCGGCCTCCTCGGCACCTTGGCGGCAGCATCCGGTAATGCTCAGCTGATCAGCGCCGTGAATAGCGGTAATGCTCAGCTCAACAATGGGATCGACACGCTAACGAATACCCTAAACACTACGCTGCTCACCCAAGTCGATAGCGCAGTACTTACACCCGTACTGGGTGCTTTAGCGCCATTGTCTTGCTCACTCGCTTTATTTGGTGATTGCAGTGGTAGCACCTCAACATCTGGCGACCTCACAACGTTGATTGCCTCTCTGACCTCGGCACTCGATGTAAGCATGGGCAGTAGCACACCATCACTTACCGTTATTGCGGATCTGACGAGTGCCATTACTTCTGCTGCTGACGCCAACGATGATGTAACTCAAACCCTACTGACGACCATCACAACTCTACCCACCCTAACCCTCGTAGGAGGCAGTACCGGCCTACTTGGCAGCTTGGGCAGCCTACCTCTGATTGGCGGAATTTTAGGCCTGCTCAGCGGAAGTTAATGTACAAACTGGAGCAAGGCATTCATCGACGCCAATGCTCAAGAACCAATAACCTCGCTTTGTGCAAACAAAGCGAGGTTATTTTTTATCTGCAACAAAGCGATGACAAACAAGCCGCTTATCAATATGATTCCGCGCCCTGAAAGATGCCTAAAAACCGCGTCAAATTAACAGTCAGTTACAAAAGCCAGACAGTTTGCAGACTGTGTAACACCTAGTCGCCACATAGTCTGCGCTTTGTAAAGGTTTGCTGACTTTAGTAGACATCAGTAGCCATAAATTTTTTCATTGATAAGCGGCCCCCACCGGGTCACAGAGGTTTTTTATGCACAACTTTAAACTGACTCGATTGGCAGCTTACTTAGCGCTTGCGGCCGGCTTAGCCGCTTGTAATGCCGATGGTAGCGGCAGCAGCGGCAGCAGCGGCAGCGGCAGCAGCGGTGGCTCCGGTAGTAACGGTTCTGGCTCGCCACTGATTCTTGATGAAACTCAAAAGAATCTGAGTGGCTTGCTCATTGGCGTGGGCAACACGATTGGTACCGACAATAATTTAGGCGCGTTTGTTACCTGCTTAGACCCTACCGTTAATGATCTGGTGGATGGCCCAGATGCCCTGTTGACCAACTTACTCGGCAGCCTTAACACAGCTCTGGGCACCCAAGATCCCGCTGCGTTACAAAAAGCCCTGACTGAAAGTGGCGACAGCTTAGCTTCCGCCTTGCAATCGCTGACCGTTAATCTCCCGAACGCACTGATGGCACTGGCAGACCCTGCGGCTGTAAGCAACTGCGGCTCCCAAGGCGGTAATACAGGTGGTGGCGATACTGGCGGCGGTACTGGCACGCCTTTAGACACCCTGATTGCACTGCTGGCCGGCGGGAACAACCCCTTTGCAGGCACTCCTCTTGAGGCACTGGGCGAATTGGGCGGCGACGGCACACCGGGTGGCGGCCCAACCGGCACACCACTCGATGTTATTTTAGGTCCACTCACACAAATCGCTGGCGGCGACAACAGTGGTCAGGTCGTGGATCAATTGGGTCAAGGCGTTGCCCTGTTGGGCGCTACGCTGAAAGAAAACATTCCTGATCAAGTCGTCACAGCGCCGGTTGTGGGTGGTGTTACCACCTTGCTCGCCGATACGCTTATTGACCTCGGCGCCGTTTTGAACGAATTGGAGCAGCCAACCACTGCCGAACAAATTGAAGGCACATTAAACAACTTGCTCAGCAACCTAGCCGGTACGTTGGTGGGTCTCGATCCATCGGGTCAGCTGTCGAATGCAGCTGGCGCACAAATCCAAGATGGCATTGATCAACTGACGGGAACGTTGGGCGACGCACTGCTAACGCCTCTCGCAGGTTCGGGCGGCGCAATCCCAACGCTTGTTAGTGCGCTGGAACCCATCACCTGTGCGCTGAGCCTAGTTGGTGCCTGTACTGGCTCGGACTCTGGTGCACCCAGCGTTCCCGTACTTGGCGACCTCCTTGGCGGCGGCTTACCATCGGGCGATTCAAACCCACTCTCTAGCACCCCGTTATCTGGTGCGATCTCTGGCGCGCTAGCCGGAACACCACTGGCCCCCGTGGGTGGATTGTTAGCAGTCCTCGGCCTCTAAGTTAAGTCATACGACTTCGCTTTAGCTCCCTTAAAAGCCCCGCCTAGTGCGGGGCTTTTTTATTGGTCTTAATCCACATCATCGCTATAGTCAGCAAACCTCTAGGTTGAGCTTCACTGGTATGCGCATCACCCTCAGACAACTCGATGTTTTCTCCGCCGTGGCCCGCGAAGGCAGCGTGACCAAAGCGGCGCAATGGCTAAACCTGACACAGAGCGCGACTAGCATGGCGCTGGCCGATCTAGAAGCACAGCTCAATGCCAAAGTGTTTGATCGGCTTGGGCGTCGATTACAGCTCAATGACCTCGGTCATCGCCTGCTGCCGTTGGCACAGGAAACAGTCGCGCGCGCGCAGGAAATTGAAGATATCGCCTCGGGCAATCGTCCGGGTCAGGGTCGTTTGCGCATCGGTGCCAGCCTGACCATTGGCAACTACCTGATGCCCCAATGCATCGGCAACTACCTGCAAGCCTACCCAGAGTCGGAAATCGCTCTTGAAGTCGGCAATACCCGTCATGTCATTGAGTCTGTGCGTCAATTCAGCTGCGATGTGGGCTTTATTGAGGGTTTTTGCCATGAGCCAGACATCGAAGTGCTGCCGTGGCTGGAGGATGAGCTAGTCATTTTTGCCAGTGCAAAACACCCGTTGGCTCGTAAGCCATCACTGCATGCTGCTGACTTTAACGACGCACAGTGGATTTTGCGTGAGGCCGGCTCAGGCACGCGAGAGGTGTTTGATAATGCCGTCGCAGGAAAATTACCCACGCTCAAGGTGCGTTTAGAGCTCAGTCATACTGAGGCCATTCGGGGTGCAGTAGAGGCCGGCATTGGCATTGCCTGCGCATCACGATTAACGCTGAAAGAGGGGCTATCGGCAGGCACGCTGGTGGTGCTGCCCACGCCCTTCCTGAACCTAAAACGCTCGCTATTTATGCTGCGGCATCGCAACAAATATGCGACTCGCAGCCTGACTGACTTTATGGCGATGTGTCAGCAGACCTTAGGCTAGCTCCACATCGCGATCACGTACACCGAGCAGGTACAAAATGCCATCAAGCCCTAAGGTACTGATGGCTTGTTTGGCATTGGCCTTAACCAGCGGCTTCGCACGGAACGCAATGCCAAGGCCGGCAATCGACAACATGGGCAGGTCGTTGGCACCATCACCCACGGCAATAACCTGCTCTAGGTTCACGCCCTCACTGGCGGCGATTTCCCGCAGCAATTCTGCCTTACGCTGGCCATCCACCACGCGCCCCACGACACGTCCAGTGACCTTACCGTCCTCAATTTCCAAGGCATTGGCATAAACATAATCAATGCCTAATTTGCGTTGCAAATACTCGCCGAAATAGGTGAAGCCGCCAGAAAGAATCGCTGTTTTATAACCCAGCGCTTTCAGGGTACGCATGAGGTGCTCCGCCCCTTCGGTGAGTTTGAGCGACTGCGCAATAGATTCCAAAACCGAGGCATCCAAACCCTTCAGCAACGCCACCCGCGCCTCAAAACTTTGGATAAAGTCGAGCTCGCCCTGCATCGCACGTTCGGTAATTTCTGCCACTTGCTCACCCACGCCGGCCGCCTTGGCCAGTTCATCAATGACCTCATGCTCAATGAGTGTGGAGTCCATATCAAAACAGACTAGGCGACGATTACGGCGGAAGGCGTTATCTTTTTGGAAGGCAATATCCACACCGAGCTCACCTGCTAAGCGCAGGAACTCACTGCGCATGGCATCGACATTGCGCGGCTCACCACGCACTGAGAATTCAACGCAGGCTTTGCCGCGGGCATCGGTCTGCTCATCCTCTAGCGACACACGGCCCGATAGGCGCTGCAAGCCATCAATATTCAAGCCTTGATCGGCGATGAGCTTGGTAAGTGCTGCCAGATGTTCGGCGGTAATTTTGCGGGCGAGAAGCGTCAGGATATAGCGCGCCTTACCATGCCCCGCGACCCAATGGTGATAACTGTCGGCACTAATCGGCGTGAATCGGGCTTGCAGGCCTAAGGCATGCGCCTCAAAAAGCACGGCCCGCATCAGCAGCGCCGAGTCATTTTCCCCGCCCGTTTCAATCACTAACCCAAGGGTTAATTGATCATGAATCACCGCTTGGCTGACATCCAGAATGTTGACCTGATGCGCCGATAAGGCCTGCGTTAGCACGGCACTGATGCCCGGACGATCTGGCCCCGCAATGGAGACGAGTAAAATTTCACGCACCGAATTCATCTCCCTTTAACTCACACTCAAGCCGTCTACTTTTTGGAAGCCACGCGGCAGTTTTTGGCCACGGCGACCACGCTCGCCTTGATAATGCTCGAGGTCTTTTTGCGTTAAGGTCATGTGCCGGCCACCGGCATGAACGGTTAACTTATCACCACTGCGAATGGGCAATACCTGAACCACGACTTCCTCTTCGCTAGCCAGCAAAGACATGAGCTTATTGCCCTTACCTTTTGCCAAGCGCGGCAGATCCTTCACGGGGAATAACAATAGCCGACCCGTATTGCTGAGCACAGCCAGCTGGTCATTCTCTGCATCGGCGATGAGTGTGGGCGACAGCACGGTGGCGCCATCCGGCACATTCAGCAGTGCCTTACCATTCTTATTGCCGGCCTCTAAGTCTCCCAGCTGCGCGATAAA
>DDPD01000073.1 GCA_002342025.1 Moraxellaceae bacterium UBA2477
GGGCCGGTGTGGCCTTCGCGAGCATAGACGGCGACATCCTTGAGATCTCGGCCGAGCGCGCCAGCAACGGCCTCGCCCATCATCAGCGCCGTGCCGGACGGGGCATCGACCTTGTGCCGGTGATGCGCTTCCAGCACATCGATATCGACCGTGTCGCCAAACGTCTTGGCGGCCATTTCGAGCAGCTTGAGGCTGACGTTAACACCCACGGAGTAATTGCCGGAGTAAACCACCGGCACTTGCGTAGCCGCTGCACTGACTTGCTGCTTCTGTTCGTCATTGAGACCGGTAGTACCGATGACGATGGCCTTGCCGTGAGCCCGGCACAGCGCCAGATGCACCACAGTGGCTGCCGGCGCGGTGAAGTCGATGACCACATCAAACTGGTCGATGACCTCCGCCAGGCTGCCCGCCAGCGTCACGCCGAGGCGACCGATGCCGGCCAGCTCACCGGCATCGGCACCAATCAGCGACGACTCAGCGCGCTCGACGGCAGCGGTCAACGTCGCACCCTCGGCCGCATGTACAGCAGCAATCAGGGCACGACCCATGCGCCCACCGGCACCACAGACAGCGATTCGCGTCATTTCGTCATCTCGTCAAAGAATTTACGCACGCCGCTCAGGAACGATTCCTTGTTTGGCGATTGCTTGCGGTCTTCGCCATCGAGCGATGCCTGGAAATCCTTGAGCAGTTCTTTCTGCTTGGCGGTCAGGTGCACCGGCGTTTCGATGACGATGCGGCAGAGCATATCACCCGGCGCATGCGAACGAATCGGCTTCACACCCTTGCCCTTGAGGCGGAACAACTTGCCAGTCTGGGTGCCATCCGGAATGCGTAATTTCACGCGACCATCGAGCGTGGGCACTTCAATTTCGCCCCCGAGTGCGGCCACGGTGAAATCAATGGGCACTTCACAATACAGATCCGCACCATCACGCTTAAAGATGCGGTGATCGCGCACCGACACCTGTACATACAGGTCGCCAGCTGGCCCGCCGTGAGCCCCAGCCTCGCCTTCGCCGGTTAAACGAATGCGATCACCCGTATCCACACCGGCCGGAATCTTCACTTCCAGCGTTTTTTGCTTGCGTACGCGACCTTCGCCATGACAGCTGGAGCACGGACTTGGAATCACTTTACCGCGACCATGGCAGGTCGGGCAGGTCTGACTCATGACAAAGAAGCCCTGCTGAACGCGCACTTGGCCGCTGCCGTTACAGGTGCGGCATTGCGTCGCGCTGGTACCCTTCTTAGCACCGGTGCCATCGCAAGGCTCGCACTCAACCATGGTCGGCACGCGAATCTGTGCTTTGGTACCACGCACCGCTTCTTCCAAATCCAGCTCAATGGTGTAGCCGAGGTCGGCGCCGCGATTACTGCGTTGCTGACCACCACGACCACCGCCGCCGAAAATATCGCCGAAGACGTCGCCAAAAATATCGCCAAAGCCCGCGCCGCTGGCACCACCGCCGCCACCCATATTAGGGTCAACGCCAGCGTGGCCGTAACGGTCGTAAGCGGCGCGTTTGTCCGCGTTGGTGAGCATCTCGTAGGCCTCGTTGGCCTCTTTGAACTTCTCTTCCGCTTCTTTATTGTCCGGATTTCGATCCGGGTGATACTTCATGGCGAGACGGCGATACGCCTTCTTAAGCTCGTCATCCGTGGCATTTTTTGCCACACCGAGAACTTCGTAAAAATCACGCTTGGCCATATTGACCCCTGGGGCAGCGCGCCCGTTTCAACTGGTTGCAATCATTGCAAACGAACAACGATTTGATGCGCAAACGCGGGGATATCCCCGCGTTTGCTTCGTGAAGCTACTGAAAGACTTATTTTTTGTCGTCTTTCACTTCTTCAAACTCGGCATCCACGGCACCATCGTCCTGCTTAGACTGAGCGCCGGCGGCAGCATCAGTGAACTGAGCACCATCGGCACCGCCCGCCTGAGCCTGATCCGCGTAAAGCTTCTGCATCAATGGCATGGAAGCATTGCTCAGCGCCTCCACGGCGGCATCAATCTGAGCCTTGTCATTGGCCTTAATGGCCTCTTCGACTTTAGCGATTTCAGCTTCGACCGCAGCCTTCTCTTCCGCTGTCGCCTTGTCGCCCAAATCGGTCAGCGTCTTTTTGGTGGCATGCACCAGCTGATCGGCTTGGTTGCGAGCATCGACCAGCTCAGAGAACTTCTTATCCTCTTCGGCATTTGCCTCGGCATCACGCACCATTTGCTCAATTTCTTCATCAGTCAGACCCGAGTTGGCCTTAATGATGATGCTCTGCGCCTTGCCTGTGGCCTTGTCTTTCGCTCCAACATTAAGAATGCCGTTGGCGTCGATGTCGAACGTAACTTCAATCTGCGGCATGCCACGCGGCGCGGGTGGAATGTCGGCGAGGTCAAAACGACCCAGCGACTTGTTCTGTGCAGCCTGCTTACGCTCGCCTTGCAGCACATGAATGGTCACCGCCGCCTGGTTGTCGTCAGCGGTGGAGAACACCTGCTGCTTCTTGGTCGGGATGGTGGTGTTCTTTTCAATGAGCACGGTCATTACGCCGCCCATGGTTTCGATGCCGAGGGACAGCGGTGTCACGTCAAGCAACAATACGTCTTTCACATCGCCGGACAGCACCGCGCCTTGGAAGGCAGCGCCAATGGCTACGGCTTCGTCTGGGTTCACGTCACGACGTGGCTCCTGACCGAAGAACGCTTTTACACGCTCCAGTACCAGTGGCATACGGGTCTGACCACCCACCATGATGACGTCGCCGATATCGGAAATTTTCAGGCCAGCATCGTTCAATGCCACACGGCAGGGCTCGATGGTGCGCGCCACCAGATCTTCGACCAGCGCTTCCAGCTTGGCACGCGTGACCTTGACGGTGAGATGCTTAGGACCGGTGGCATCGGCCGTGATGTAGGGCAGATTGACTTCGGTCTGGGTCGACGAGGACAGCTCGATCTTGGCCTTCTCAGCGGCTTCCTTGAGACGCTGCAGCGCCAACGGATCGTTGTGCAGATCGATGCCGGTGTCTTTCTTGAACTCGTCGGAGAGATAGTCGATCAAGCGCAGATCAAAGTCTTCGCCGCCGAGGAAGGTGTCGCCGTTGGTGGACAGCACTTCGAACTGGTGCTCGCCGTCAACTTCAGCAATTTCGATGATGGACACGTCGAAGGTGCCGCCGCCGAGGTCATACACGGCAATCTTGCGGTCGCCTTCCTTCTTGTCCATGCCGAACGCGAGCGCGGCTGCGGTCGGTTCGTTGATGATGCGCTTGACATCCAAACCGGCAATACGGCCAGCGTCTTTGGTAGCTTGACGCTGGCTGTCGTTGAAGTAGGCCGGAACCGTGATGACGGCTTCGGTCACTGGCTCGCCGAGGTAGTCTTCGGCGGTCTTCTTCATCTTCTTCAGCACTTCGGCGGAGATCTGCGGCGGTGCCTTGCGGTCACCCTTCACATCCACCCAAGCATCGCCATTGTCGGCGGCGACGATGCTGTACGGCACCATTTTGATGTCTTTCTGGACCACATCGTCCTTGAACTTACGACCAATCAGACGCTTCACCGCGAACAAGGTGTTCTTTGGATTGGTCACAGCCTGACGTTTAGCGCCGGCACCGACCAGCACTTCGTTGTCGGTATAAGCCACGATGGACGGCGTGGTGCGCGCGCCTTCCGAGTTTTCAATGACTTTGACCTTGTCGCCTTCGAGAATAGCGACACAGCTGTTGGTGGTGCCAAGGTCGATACCAATAATTCTGCCCATGATGCTCTCCAATAAATTGCGCTGGTTATTTAACCGCTTACTTTTAATATGTGGGTGGATGCGTCCATTTCAAGGGCGCATCCGAAAACGAATGCTTAGCCCGCCGTGGCCACAACCACCATGGCCGGACGCAATAAACGACCCGACAAGGTGTAGCCCTTCTGGAAGACGGCCGTTACGGTATTTGGCTCAGCCGTTGTTGAGGGCTGCATAGATACCGCTTGATGCTGTTCAGGATCGAAAGGCGCGCCCAGCGGGTCCACTGCTTCCACCGCAAAACGCTTGAGCGTGTCGGTGAACAGTTTGTGCGTGAGACTGACGCCTTCCTGCAGCGCCTTCACTGCCGGCTCTTCGGAGGGCACGGAGCCCAGAGCGCGCTCGAGGTTATCAACCACTTCCAGCAGGCTACCGGCAAATTTCTCCAGCGCAAATTTGTGCGCATGAGAGACGTCACGCTCGGCACGACGCTGAATGTTCTGGATTTCGGCTTGCGAGCGCAGCTGCTGATCTCGCAACAAGCCTTCAAGCTCGGCGACGCGCGCCGCTAAATCCACCGCAGGTGCTGCCTCAGTCACTGTATCTGCCGCCGCTGGGATTGGCTCTTGCGTTGGCTCAACACCCTGCTCTTGGCTGGAATCTGTCATTTTTCAATCTCCTCATGCGCTAACGGCATCATTTATAGCCATGCTGCACTAGTGGAGATTGCCGCCACGAATTTCAAGGGTGAATTTTCAGGCGAATGCAGAGAGGCCAAAAAACTCCTCCACAGTGCGTCGCGCAGCACGCCCGCCTGACCTATGATTAGGCCATGTCATTTGTGGAACGTCGCCATGCTGAGCCTGCTCAAAATCAGTCAATTCGCTATTGTTGAAAACTTAGAGCTGGAGTTTTCCCGTGGCTTTTCGGTGATTACGGGTGAAACCGGTGCAGGTAAATCCATTCTCATGGATGCGCTAGGTCTCTGCTTAGGCGATCGCGCCGATGGCGGAGTTGTGCGTAGCGGCGCTGAACGTGCCGATGTCAGCGCGCTCTTTATCGTCGGCCACCTGCCCGCCGCCATGTCATGGTTGCTCGCTCGCGAGCTGGATGAAGGCGAAGAATGTACGCTGCGTCGAACTTTTACCCGAGACGGTCGCTCACGCGCCTATATCAATGGTCGCCCCGCCACGCTCGGCGATCTACGCGACATCGGCGAACTACTCATTGATATACACAGCCAGCATGAACACCAGACTCTGTTGCGTAAAGACAGCCATCGCCACATGCTCGATAGCTACGCCAACCTCACCGAACTGGCGAAGGAAACGGCTGCGCAGTTCCGTCACTGGCAAACGGCTAGCGACAAGCTGAAACAAGCCGAGAGCGCCGGCGCAGCCCAAAGTGCGCGCCTGGAGATTGTTGAGCACCTATTAAAGGAGCTGGATCAGCTCGGTCTCAGCGCGGGCGAATACGAAAGCATCGAACAGCGGCATGACACCCTGGCGCATGTCGGCAGCCTTCAGCAAGACGGCGAATTGGCCCTCACACTCATGACCGAAGGCGATGGGGACACGGCTGCGCGGCTCCTGCAACGCGCCATTAAAACCCTGGAAAGCCACACCCATCGCGCACCCGCGCTAGGCAACGCGGTCGAGCTTTTACAAGGGGCACTGATTCAGCTAGAGGAGGCCAGCCCCGGCTTGCGCCACTTTCTCGATGACTTAGACGCCAGCCCCGGTGAGCTCGAACAGCTGGAGCAGCGCCTGAGTCATTGTCATCAGCTGGCACGCAAACATCGCGTCACGCCGCAAGACCTTGTGCAAGTGGCCGCACAACTCCACGAGGAGTGCCAGTCACTACGCGAGGCGCAAGATTTAGCACAACTGGCGCAAGACGCCCGCGAAGCCGAACAGGCGTTTATGCAAAATGCCTCCGCCTTGCGCCAGCAGCGTCAAACGGCTGCCGTAGCCTTTTGTGAAGAAATTCAAGCCTTCCTTCATGGTCTCGGCCTCGGCAATGCTCGCCTCGAATTAACACTGACCGCGCTGGCAAAACCCAACCTGCATGGGCTTGATGACATTGAGTTTCTGTTCAGTGCCAATCCGGGTCAGCCGCTTAGGCCATTGGCAAAGGTGGCCTCAGGTGGTGAGTTATCGCGACTTTCGCTCGCCATTCAAGTCGTGCACGCACGCCATTCGCCCGTCCCGGTCATGGTCTTTGACGAGGTCGATGTGGGGATTGGCGGGGGCATTGCAGAAGTGGTCGGTCGATTACTACGCGCTTTGGGCGAGCACGCTCAGGTCTTTAGCATTACGCATCAACCCCAAGTCGCGGCCCGAGGTCATCAGCATTTGCGGGTAGAGAAACGCGTCAGCGAAGGCAACACCCATAGCACAGTAGTGGCGCTTTCGCATGAGCAACGCATCGAAGAAATTGCGCGTATGTCTGGCGGCATCACCATTACCGATGAAACCCGCCGACACGCGGCAACCATGCTGGAGACCTAGATGCGGAGAACGAGGGACTGGTGACTTAGTCGCCGGTCTTGCCCGAGCAGCCGTCTTTTAAGCAGCTGCCGTAAAGATGCAAAGAGTGCCCTGTCAAACTAAAGCCCAGCGACTCCGCCACGGCGATTTGCCTAGCCTCAATCACATCGTCGTGGAACTCACAAACACGACCGCAATCGGTGCAGACAATGTGGTCATGGTGCTCATCATCTTTCAGTTCAAAAACCGAGTGGCCGCCCTCAAAATGGTGACGCTCTACAATGCCCGCCGCCTCAAACTGCGTTAGGACACGATAGACCGTGGCCAAACCCACGTCCTCACCAGCAGCAAGCAAGGCCTTATAAACATCTTCAGCACTGAGGTGATGAACGGGCGAACTCTCGAGCAATTCAAGGATTCGCACACGGGGCAAGGTGATCTTGAGACCTGCTTTGCGCAATTCGTTATTGCTGATCGACATGGATTCATCTCTGAGCGGGTGATGCCGTATGATAGCGCGACGCGACCGATGATGGCATTACCACTCGCCTCCGGTATTTCAGATCGATTCTGACCGAACATTGACACCGAATTTGACTAAGGAGCCGTCGGCCCATGCAACGAAAGCTAATGACTGCCGTAATGCTGGCGACTGTTGTCACCACAACACTCGCCACCAGCGGCTGCAAAAATCTGTTTACCGCCTACCGTATCGACATCGTGCAAGGTCAAACCGTCACGAAAGAACAGGCCGATCAGATTAAGGCGGGCATGACGCCTGCGCAGGTTCGCTATGCTCTCGGCACGCCGCTGATTACCGACACCCTTAATCCCAGCCGGTGGGATTACACCTATCGCTTCATTCCTGGCACCTATGCCAAAGAAAGCAAGCTGAGCCCCGTGCCGCACCGTCGCTTCAGCGTATTTTTTGCAGCGGGCGTGGTGGAACGGACTGAGCTAGATGGCGACTTACCGGTGAAGAACACGTCACTGCCAGGCAGCCAAGACAGTGCCGTGCGCGCCAACGAAACGACAACGCTTGAGCAAGCCAGCCAAGAACAGAGCAAGATCACGCCGGCAGACACCCGTCCAGCTGAAACCACCGTTAAGCCTGGATCTGACGCGACGGCACCTGCAGAGGCTCAGCCTTAAGTACGGCCCGCCTTGGCGCGTTGCTGACGCACTTTGTCAGCGCGCGCCTTACGCGCAGCCATGGGGTCGATGGTCAGCGCACGATAAATTTCTACGCGATCCCCCGCCTTCAATTTCCGGCTTTCAGGCGACTTCTCGACTTGCCCCCACACGCCTACCGTTAGCCCATTTGTTGATAGCTCAGGGCATTGCTCATGCAACTTGGCTGCCGTCACCGCATCACTCAGCGTGGCACCTTCCGGCAGCTCCAGTTCGAGCAGAAACTGACGATCCGGGCGGGCGTAAGCGACTTCAATGCGCATTAAAGCCAAGCCTGTGCGTAGGCTACGGCCAGCAGCAGCGTAATGGGCGCCAACCAACGCAAGGCAATTCGCAACACGTTGTAGAGCAACTCAGAAGGCAAATTCACCGCCTTACGCAGATGGCTCATCTTCATGACCCAGCCCGTGTAGAGTGACAACACCAACAGATTTAACGCCACGGCATAGGCCAAATACTGACTGAGTACGGCCAGCGTATCGCCACGACCAAACAGCCAAATGGACTCCGCCAACAAGGTCACAGGGATAATCACCAGCACGGGTGCAGCCAGTGCCGGCAACTGACGGGCATTGGCTTCAGCAAATGCAGGCGCAAGACTGGCACTCAACGCTAATTGCGTGACAGTGACGCCGAGCAGGGCTGCCACGGCACACCAGTTACCGTGATGAAGCGCCAGAAAACCCAAGACCAAGACCAGCCCAAACCCCCAGCGTGCGGCAATGGAGTTCATTTCGCCGTACTGCGCGCGCAACGCAGCAGCGGCACCCATACCAGCCGCTCCCATCAGTGCACCTGCGAGGAGACTGGCACGCGCGCCTTCTGTCTGCGTCAAACCCATCAACATGGGCAAGTCCGTGGTGAGCGGCAAGGTTTGGTGTTGCAGCATTTGCGCCAGCAACAAAGCGATCAGTCCGGCAAAAACCACCAGCCAGAGCACCATGGGCACGGTACGGAAACTGCGGCCCAAGGCGATGAGAACAGACACTAAGGTCATCACCGGCCACAGTGCGCCACCCGCTGGCACCGCAGAAGAGGCCAGACCCAAGGTCGCCGTCACGGGCTGCCAAAGCGTCTGAATGGCCTGTGTGGCTAATAAGCCACTGGCCACCGCCAATAACGCACTCAGGGCCACGCTGAGTGCGAGGTTGTTATAGGCCAAGGCGCGCCAGTAGCGCGGCGCATCTGACTCGCGTGTGAGTTTCTGCATGCCGGCAATGGAGGCTTGCTTGGCACGCACCGCCAGTGCCTGCTCGGCGAGCGGCAAGGGCAGACCCGCCAGCAAGAAGCCTACTAAGACTAAGAGCCACGAAGCGCCTTGCAGTGGCACAAACACAATACTTAACGCCAGCATCAGCGCTACTAATTGTCCACTTCGCTGCCAAGCTGGCGATTCATTCGTCGCACGCATTCCGGTTAATCCTGAAAATGAAATGATCGCTATTGTCGGCACTGCTTGACGCGTATACAAGCGCGTCAATGCGCCTATAATCCTGCGCCATGAGTAAGCCTAAAACATCCCCTGCGACCATCGCGCAAAATCGACGTGCCCGTCACGAGTTTTTTATTGAAGAAAAGTTCGAGGCGGGGCTGTGTCTGCTCGGCTGGGAAGTGAAGTCACTTCGCGCGGGCAAGTGCAACCTCACCGATGCTTACATTCTGCTGAAGAATAACGAAGCATGGGTCATTGGCATTCACATCACACCGCTGTTGGCGGCATCGACCCATGTGGTTGCCGACCCAACACGGACGCGTAAGCTGCTGCTCAATCGCCGCGAAATTAACAACCTCATTGGCGATATCCAGCAGAAAGGCCACACCTGCGTGCCGCTGTCGATGTATTGGAGTGGCGGCCGTGCCAAGCTCGAAATCGCCGTAGTGAAAGGCAAGCAGCTGCATGACAAGCGTGATGCCGAAAAGAATCGAGATTGGGCTCGTGAAAAAGGCCGCATCATGAGAGACAAAGGTTAAGTGACACCATACCCACCCCGCTCGCGGTGCTGGACGTGGCGACACTGCTCGATGCAGGTCGCCAGCTCCGGCTTTAAACCGTCTTCAAGAAAATCGAAATCAGCTTGCGAGTGAACGGCGTGTAGGGTGGGAAGAACATTTTCGCCAGCATAATGCGAGTACGGACCACGGCTCGCTCATGTGAGAACGCCTTAAAGCCATGGTGGCCGTGAGCGCTGCCGATGCCGGAGTTGTTGACGCCACCGAAGGGCAGATTGCTGTGTAGGAACTGAACCACGCAGTGATTAATGCAGGCACCGCCGGACGTGGTTTCTTGCATCACATGCTTAATATTTTTCTCGTTACGACTCCACATATAAAGTGCCAACGGTTTAGGTTCAGCGTTAATACGTGCAATCACGGAATCTAAGCTGCTAAACGAAATAATGGGCAACAGTGGGCCGAAAATTTCTTCCTTCATAATCTGCGCATCGTCCGGGATGTCGCCCAGTAAAGTCGGCGCAATAAAACCATCATTGATATCGGACTGACCGCCGGCAAGCACTTTGGCCCCGCGCGTAACAGCATCATCGAGCAGAGCGCCGATACGACCGGTGTGGCGAGCATTGACGACTCGCGCCAACGAATCACTGGCTTGTGGATTCGTACCGTAGATGTCTTCAAGCAGGCGCGCGCAGGCATCAACGAAAGCGCCTCGCACTTTTTCGTGAATAAACACATGGTCGGGGGCGATGCAGGTCTCGCCATTGTTGGTGAACTTGGCCCAAAGAATGTTTTTCGCCGCCAGCTCGATGTCCGCCGTTTCGTCCACGATAGTCGGAGACTTACCACCCAGCTCCAGCGTAACGCTGGTCAGGTGCTTAGCTGCCGCGGCCATCACGACCTTACCAATGGCCGGCGAACCGGTGAAGAAAATGTGATCGAAAGGTAGCTCAAGCAATGCCTGAGCTACCGGTGCATCTCCCTCAATAACGGTAACTTCACTCGGATCAAAAACTTCGCGCACAATTTTGCTGATGATGGCCGCGGCATGGGGCGTCATTTCGGACGGCTTGATGATGGCGGTGTTGCCGGCTGCAATAGCGGACACCAGCGGCCCCAAACTCAAATTCACGGGATAGTTCCACGGCGACACGATCAGGCAGCGGCCCTTAGGCTCGTACTGCATATACCCCTTAGTGCCCATCATCATACGTGATGGCCAAACACCCTTGGGCTTCATCCAAGACTTGAGATTGCGCATCGCGTCGTTCGCTTCCGCCACGACGGGCAACACTTCCGTGAGGTCAACCTCAGCTGCCGGCTTGCCAAAGTCTGCCCAGCCCGCCTGCACAATGTCTTCATGATACTTAAGCACGGTATCGCGTAATTTCAGGATTTTTTGCTTACGCTCTGCTGCTGTTGATCGGCGTAGGCGTAAGGCGGTTTCGCGTTGTGCATCAAAGGCTTGCTGGATGACGGTCATGTCTGGCTCTCAGGTTATTGCTGCAAACGCAGTTCGGATATTTTTTGCTTATTAATATCAGCGGCGCTGAATGGAAGCTTCTGCCACTGCTTCTGGCTATAGGCTTTAGTAAAGTCGTCATAGTGTGGATTAGCCGGGTCGGTCGACTGCGAGTAGGTAATAAAACCTTCTGCTTGCGGCTGACCCTTTGCATCCCAAGTGACGGTTTGAATATAGCTGTTACCGTAAAAAATCCCATAACCATCTTTGGTCAAGTTATCGCCTTGCGTCGATGCAATGGTAAAGGCGCCCACGCCACTCTCCCCTCCAAACACAGGGATGCGCGTGTTTTTATGAACACCAGAGTACTGAATTTGTCCCATTGGACGATCGAAGGGAACTCCGCTGGCCTTGACCGCAGCAATACCATCCGCAAAAGCCTGCTGAATTTGCAGACTTTTGGTGTTTAGGGTGTTCGGCGTATTTACTGGGTCAGTAACCGAGAACGCATTTTGCCAAATATTGGTCAACGGCAACGGCGTGGACGGCAACCCTACCGGCAGCCCGCCGAGGTTGCCCGCCGCACGACGGAAGAACTCGCGCCAGATATGACCACCCACGGCATTTAAGTTATCCGTGCCATCCCATGTCGCTAATACTGCGCAGGCCGCAGCTTGATCAGCGGGGGCTAATGGGCCCGCACTGCCAACCACCACCGGTTGCTTGCAAAGCTCATCTAAGACCTGCTTGCGAGCCAGCTCCACCGAATAAATTTTACTAGATAAAACAATATCTTGCAGAACAGGGATGGTAAACGTATTGCCAGTGCGACCATCGGTCCCTGCCAATCGACGCTCCGCTTGCAGAATACACAGGCGCGTACGCAGTGAACGCTCAGTGCCTTCGTCCCCCACAATACGGTTAAAGCCCGTGATTGGCGCCTTCGGATTGGTCAGCCAATAGCTGTCATTACAGTTATGCACATAATCATCGCGAACCAAGGTAGGCAGGTTTTTACCGCCAAAGATGCCTGGCGCGGGCGCATCGTCATCTGAGCCCCACTCACACGCTGCACGCGAGCCGTCGAGCAAGGGCAACCCCGGCGCCACTTGGCCGATCACTGGCACGAGAGGCGACGTACTGCAGGTGGTCACTTGTTCATCCGTCACATGCGGCACTACCGTGACATCGCCATAATAAGCGCGGCCACTGGGACCACTGGCGACGGTATTGACCCAAGGCACGCCCAAAATTGATTTATGCAGACGAATGAACTCATCGAGGCTTTGGGCTGTGTTCCAGCGCCCAAACTGGTTAATCAGGCGATCGTTTTCATAGTTCGCGTCACGTAATGTGTACGCCAAACCATTGGCCCACGGCAGGATGGGCACACCCGAGGCCGACAGCGTAATCATCGGACCAAAGTGGCTCTTGTACAACGTACGAGTCATGTCCTTGAGACTGCCATCAGACTGCTTAACCTGAATTTTCAGGGGCACTGCTGTCATGTCACGCAACGCCCCCTCATAGAGGTATTGCGTGGGCTTCACTGGGTTCAGCTTGAGCTCGTAAAGCGTAAAGCGATAGGCTGTAGAGACGGTATGGCTCCACGCTACTTTGTCATTAAAACCAATAAGCACCGCGGGCACGCCATAAAGAGATGAGCCCATGATGTCGAGCTTGCCCGGTATGGTGTTATGCGAAATATAGAGCCGCTCCGTGCCGCGCCATGGAAAGTGGGGATTACCAAACACCATGGGCTGGCCGGTGGCACTACCATTTTTTCCAATCGCATACATATTGCTGCCGAAGCGATCTTTTTGCTGAAGCTCGGCAAAAGGCCCAGGCGCTTGCGCCAAGGCACGCTTTTTAAGGCTCACAGAAACCACACGCTCGGAGGCTTTTGAGCCACGGGGTGCCGCACTCGCGCTAGGTGGAATGGCCGGCGGCTGGGCGTTGGCAATTTCACTAACAAAGACCGAGCTACTCGCCAAAATAGATAAGCGCACAAAGCGACGATACATGTCTGCATCAGTAATGGGTTGCAGCCACTCCCCTTGCGCACAGGCTGCGTGACGCCCCGGATGCTTGCCCGCTTTGATCTCGGCGATATAGCGATTAAACCCGGCCACATAGCCTGTTACTAACTCGCGGAACTGCGGCTCGGTTTTGCTGCGCGTACGCTGCCACGCAGCATCATCCAGCATAAATTTCCAGAAAAAGTCGCTGGATACATTATCTGCAACAGAGCCATTGGGCTCGATGCGATAACTGCCATTCGTTCCAAAGTATCGGGCACGCTCGCCACGACTGGTCACAAAATCTTCCATCATGACGCAGAGATTATCTTCCGCGAAAGCATAAGCCTGGCCATAACCAAGGCTGCCGAAGTCGTTGGCAGTAATGTGCGGAATACCCATTTGCGTACGCACGATACGTGCATCGTAACTGCCCACACGGGGTGAGGCGGAACCTGAGGAGGAGCTACCCTCTCCAAAGCCACAGGCAGTGAGGGCAAGCACGCTACTTAAGCTAAGGAACGTTAAAAGGCGCATGGAGCGCATGGGCTGTCTCTCTTATTTTTTTGACTGCGCGAACCATAAATGACCGGAGAGTCTCGGGCAAGCGCATATCCCGTCGTTACGAAGATGTAGTGACAACTGTCTTCGCTCAGCGCACACTACGCCTGCTCTGGGGATGACATGGCTTCGACGCTGGTTATGAAGCCCGCAGGTGCATGCGGAGAGTGGAATGTCTCTCCTAAATCAACGCTCCAAAAAAATAGTCGCAAACGACGAAAACTACGCACTAGCCGCCTAATCCCGGCTTATGACCAAACTTGCATGCCGGTATGCGGGGGCGGTCAGCGCAAAAAATACCGGATCGCTTCGTAACCCGCCTCGTGTTACGTCGCTAAAACCCTAGAGGATCGCCTTCCATGCCCTGTCTCTCGGGCCGTGTCGGGTTAAATCAATAGAGAAGACTAAGCATGTAGATCCGAGGGTAGAGTGCTGGCGGACGCGGGTTCGATCCCCGCCATCTCCACCAACTGCAAGACCTAAAACCCGCCCTGCGAACGCTCGGCGGGTTTTTTCTTGGCCTAAAGCACACAAGCGGTTAGTCTCAGCGCGCAACCATAAAAAGAAAGGACGAGCCGCCGCATCGGCAGCTACCGTCTACAAAAGAGAACCATCATGAAGCACACACTACCGCTATTCCGGGGCTGCCTAGCCCTGCTCTTAACATTCACGCTCACTTCCTGCAATAAAGTCCCTGAAGCAGTTGGTGCAGATGCCCAAGGCCATACGCCAGCGACAGATGCCACTCGCGAAGCCAATGCTGGCGTGCTGAAGGAACTCGATTTCGATGACCGACAGGACTTTGCTGATGCCGAGCGCGGCCTTATTGCCCGCGACCCCATGCTACGTGTGTTGCGGACCACCGAGGATGGCACCAGCACCGTGTGGGATATGCCCAGCTATGACTTCATTAAAGGGCCGGTTCCCGACTCGGTAAACCCTAGCCTGTGGCGGCAAGCTCAACTCAATAACATCCATGGCCTGTTCAAGGTACGCGACGGCGTTTATCAGCTGCGCGGCTATGACATTTCCAACATGACCATCATTGAAGGGCGCACAGGATGGATCATTGTGGACCCACTCACGGCCAAAGAAACAGCCGCCCGCGCCATCGCTTTCGCTCGCCAACACTTAGGGACTAAACCTATCGTGGCAGTGATTTTCACCCACAGTCATGTCGACCATTTTGGTGGCGTACTGGGCATTGTCACGGCAGAGCAAGCTCGGCAGCAAAAACTACGCGTGATCGCGCCATCCGGCTTCATGGAAGAGGCCACCAGTGAAAACGTGCTGGCTGGCGTCACCATGCTGCGCCGTTCCATGTACATGTATGGCAAGAATTTGGCGCACTCGCCGCGCGGTCATGTCGACACCGGACTGGGCAAAGGCACGGGCTACGGCACGATAGGCATCTTGGCACCCACCGAACTGATTACTCATACAGGTCAGGAGCTTACGGTTGATGGCCTGCGACTGGTTTTCCAGAATACTCCCGCCTCCGAAGCTCCCGCAGAAATGACATTTTATGCCCCGGAGATGAAAGCCTTCTTTGGTGCCGAGCTCGCCTCCCGCACGCTTCATAATCTGTACACACTTCGTGGCGCCAAGGTGCGTGATGCACTGAAGTGGAGCGGCTACTTAGACGAAGCCATGACCTTGTTTGGCGATGCCGAGGTGTATATTGGTGGTCATCAATGGCCTGTTTGGGGCAAGGAGCGCGTGCAGTCCTTACTGGAAACCCAGCGCGATACGTTTAAATTCATTCATGACCAGACCCTGCATCTAGCCTTGCAGGGCTATACCCCGCGCGAAATCGCTGAGCAGGTAAAACTACCGGCCAGCCTAAATCGCGTGTTCTCCAGCCGAGGCTATTACGGTACCGTGGCGCACAACACCAAGGCCGTCTATCAGTTCTATTTTGGCTGGTACGATGCCAATCCCGCCAACCTAAACCCTCTGCCGCCAGAAAGCGCGGCCAAGAAATACGTGGAATTTATGGGCGGCGCCGATGAGGTGCTGAAAAAAGCACAACAAAGTGTGGATGCCGGTGAGTACCGCTGGGCTGCAGAGGTACTCAATCACCTCGTTTTTGCCGAGCCGAGCAATGCCGCGGCCAAAGCATTGTTAGCAATGACGTATGATCAACTCGGCTATCAATCCGAGTCTGCTATTTGGCGCGACGCCTACCTAACAGGGGCTTATGAATTACGTCACGGCAAGCCGGAGAAGGTACTGGACATGAGCAGCACGCAAGAGCTGCTGCGCAATACGCCGATCCCACGCTTTTTCGAAGCCATGGCAGCCCGTTTGAAAGCGGACAAAGCCGAGGGCAAGGTGCTGAAGGTGAACTTTGTCTTTACCGACAGTGGCGAGAGCTATGCGCTACAGGTCAAAAATTCTGTGCTGCATCACCGCTCGGGCACTGATGCCAATGCCACGGCTACGCTGAAGCTGACGCGCGACATTTACTTAAAAATGATCATGGGCAAAGCCGGCCTCAACGACACGTTGCTTTCAGACGATCTTGAGATTGAAGGCAGCCGAGTGGATCTGGTACGCTTTTTCGCACTGTTTCATCAGCCCAATGGCAGCTTCAATATCGTCACGCCCTAACGTTCAAAAAAGCCGGCTCAAATCCCTCTGGTCTGAGTCGGCTTAGCGCGGCAAGACATCCACTTGCGTCAGCACCGCATCGCTGTGGTGCAGCTCAATCTCGAAGCGGCCACTGTGCTTGGGCGTCCACTCTAAGCGCATGTTTTTGCCAGCCAGCAGCGGCAGTGTGAGGTCATCACCATGGATATGCAGTGTGTCATTACGGTCTGAGCCGACTTCCAGCGTGATGGTCTCCCCTACGCGCACCGCAAATTTTGCCGGGCCGGCGACGCGCTGGCCTTGAGCCACCTGCCATTGAATCACCAGCCCCGGAGCCGCCATGGGCGTATCGGCAGCGGCAACCGCTTGTTCGGGCTTCGGCCAAAACCACCATAAGCCAGACAACATGAGCACGGCGACCATAAGAAAAACAGCTAAGCGAGTGAGCATGGGATTTTTCTTCTATTGACGATGCGGCGACTCTAGCAAAACAAACGCAGCAATCAAGCCGTCCGAATTGCCTTATTCGTGTAGTTGTTTTTGTGCAGGCTTCGTCCTAACTTGCTAATACACTAGCTATGGAAGCCACTATGAAGATCAATCAATTCGGCTTAAAGCCTTTAGACTTTCAAGCCACAAACGCACGACAAGCCACTAAAACTCTTACAAATGAATCGAATCATTTAAGTCGTCGAGGATTTTTAGTGACCTCGCTGGCGACCGGTTTTGCCCTTGCCTCCACGCCCCTCATGGCACAGGCCATCACCACCAGCACGCGCGGCTTAGTCGCCGGTGAAGTTAGCGTTCCGGTTAAGGGTGGACATATTCCAGCTTATCGCGCCATGCCAGCCAAACCGGGGAAGCATCCAACCATCGTGGTGATTCAAGAGATTTTTGGCGTGCATGAGCACATCAAGGACATTTGCCGACGTCTCGCCAAAATGGGCTACTACGCCATCGCACCGGAGTTATTCGCTCGTCAAGGGGATGTATCAAAGATGTCTGATATTGGCGAAATTTTGTCGCAGGTAGTCGCCAAAGTGCCGGACGCACAAGTCTTTGCCGACCTTGATTCCAGTATTGCTTTCGCAAAAGCCTCAGGCCACGCAGACACTAAAAAACTGGGCACCCTAGGCTTCTGCTACGGTGGCCGCATGGTCTGGCTTTACAACCAACACAACCCTCGTGTGAAGGCTGGCGTTGCATACTATGGCCTGCTCAGTGGTTTGAAATCTGAGATTAAGGCAAATGACCCGATTGATATTGCCGCCAGCCTAAAAGTGCCCACACTGGGACTCTATGCCGGTAGCGACAGCTTCATTCCCGACGCTGTTGTGGACCAAATGCGTGCTGAGCTGCAAAAATCCAACTCAGGCTCAGACATCGTGGTATTTCCTGGCTTGAACCACGGCTTTAATGCGGACTATCGCCCCACTTATGATAAAGCGGCTGCGGATTATGCTTGGAAACTCGCCAGTGATTGGCTGAAGGAGCGCGGCGTGTAACGCACAGGTCACCTAATTTGCAATCCAATCGCTCTTTCTAACAAATATCTTGCCGTACAGATACAACACCAAAACACATCACCTGCGCTGGTGTTGTATCAATACGGCATGAATACTCTATCCACATCTCGCTGCCCATTCCCGCATCACGCCTCCTTGCCTGATCAAGTAGCTACGCCACCTGATAGTAACGTGGACTTATATTTGGATACCGTTTTAGCCACGATCGCTGACGGCATTATCAGCATTAACGCGCTGGGTATTATTCAGCGAGCGAATGCATCCGCCCTCAACATGTTTGGGTATTGTGCAGACGAGGTCATTGGGAAAAATGTGTCTATGCTTATGCCCGAGCCTTATCGGTCTCGTCATGACAGCATTTTAGCGAGAAAGTCTGGCCCGTCCCGGCCCGATCTTTTCGGCCCCGTGCTCGAGCTTCAGGGGGAACGTAAAGACGGAAGTGTTTTTGATATTGGCATGGCCATTTCAATCTTGCCGACCAGCTCCAGTAGCCAATATGTCAGTGTAATTCGCGATATCACCCAGCAAAAAAAACTAGACCATTTGCGCCAGTCGCTCGTTTCCGTCATGAGTCATGAGTTACGCACGCCACTTACAGCGATTATTGGCGCCTTGTCCATGCTGAAAACACCGGCGTTGGTCAGCATTTCAGATCAAGCCATGGAGTTTGTGAACATGGCGCTACGCAATAGCATTCGCCTACAAAAGCTCACTCAGCAACTTCTAGATGCCGAACAACTCAGTAACGCAACCATTGATATCCCCTTGGCCAGTCACGAGCTTGGCCCGATTATTCAACAGGCCTTAGATGAGCTTTATCCGCTAGCTACGTTGCATAGCGTTCAATTACCTAGTGCAGCGCCCCATCTTGGCCGGTGGGTTTGGGCCGATAGCTTTCGACTTAAGCACGTCATTTCGTCCCTGCTCGATAATGCCATTCGATACTCAAGCACCGGTAGTCGAATCGAATTCGCAATATCCGAATTAGATTGCCAAAAATTACGTATTCACATTAAAGACTTTGGCAGGGGCATATCGAATGATTTACAAAAAACGATTTTCCAACCGTTTGCCAGCGCATTTGAAGATTCCTCTGCCTCTAGAGCAGGACTAGGACTTAGCCTGCCAATCGCGCGGGGCTTTATGCAACAAATGCAGGGCGATATCGGTATTTTAGAATCCTCGTCGAAAGGCACGACGCTTTACATTGATCTACTGATTGCGGCACCTACCTCAACCTAAGCGATGTATTTACAGGCCGCCTTAGCTAGCCATTTTCGAGTACTATAGCGGCCTTCCTTGCTCCCCCCGGATATTCCATGTCTTTTGCTGATCTCGGTCTCATGCCCGAGTTGCTGAGCGCGCTTAACGCCGTCGGCTACACCACACCCACTCCCATTCAGCAGCAGGCTATCCCTGTGGTGCTGTCTGGCCGTGACTTACTCGCTGCGGCTCAGACCGGTACCGGCAAAACCGCCGGCTTCACGCTGCCACTACTCCAGCGCCTCAGCTCGACGCCGGTGCTGCACCCATCACCCAAGCATCGCATCCGTGCTTTGGTGCTCACGCCCACGCGTGAGCTGGCCTCCCAGGTGGAAGAAAGTGTTCGCCAGTATGGCCAAGACCTGAACTTAAGCTCGATGGTGATGTTCGGTGGCGTCAATGCCAATCCGCAACGCGACCGCCTACGCAAGCGTCTGGACATTCTGGTAGCCACACCGGGCCGCCTGCTCGATCACGTAGGTCAGGGCTCGCTGGATCTTGGCGGTGTCGAGATTCTGGTGCTTGATGAGGCCGACCGCATGCTCGACATGGGCTTCATTCGCGACATCAAGCGCATTCTGGCGCTGTTGCCAAAGCAGCGCCAGAACCTGTTGTTCTCGGCCACTTTCGCGCCGGAAATTCGTAGCTTTGCGAGTTCGCTGCTGAATAACCCAGAGCGCATTGAAGTCGCGCCGCAGACCACAACGGCTGAGCGCGTCACGCAGAAAATCTATCCCGTCGATCGGGACTCGAAAAAAGCCTTGCTGGAAAAACTCATTCTGGATGGTCAGTGGTCGCAGGTGCTGGTCTTTACCCGCACCAAGCACGGCGCTAATCGTCTCGCTGAAGGCTTGGCCAAAGACGGAATTCCAGCGATGGCGATTCATGGCAACAAGAGCCAAGGCGCTCGTGAAAAAGCACTCGGCGAGTTCAAGGCCAATCGCCTGCGCGTATTGGTCGCCACCGACATCGCCGCGCGCGGCATCGATATTGATGCCCTGCCGCATGTGGTGAATTACGAGCTGCCGAATGTACCCGAAGATTACGTGCATCGTATTGGCCGTACCGGTCGCGCCGGAGCCGGCGGTGAAGCAGTGTCGTTAGTGTGCGTGGATGAGCACAAGCTGCTGGCCGATATTGAACGCACTATCCGCCAGAAAATTGAACGTGTGATTGTGCCCGGCTTTGAACCCGATCCAAACGCCAAGCCAGAGCCGCTGCGCAAACCGCAGCAGGCTCGTCCGCCGCGCCGCGACTCAGCGCCCCGTGGCGGCGCCGGTGGCAAGCCAGCAGGCAATAAACCGGCGGGTGCCGGCAAGCCCGCCGGATCTGGCCGCCCTGCAGGTCAGCGCCCGAGTGGGCCGCGCACAGCGGGTGGCAACACGGGCGGGGGCAATCGCCGACCGCCGCGTGCAGGCCTCTAAATCAGGCCTGTTTCCACCACGGATAAAACGCCGGCATGGCGCTAGCCTTGCTGGTGTACGCCGGGTCGCGCTTCTCGAGAAATGAGCTCACGCCTTCTTTGCCATCTTCCAGACTGGTGTAGAACATGGCCAGCGTATCAATACGATGCGCTTCAATGGGGTGCGGCTGAGCGGCGTTGCGATACAGCATCTGACGCGCAAAGGCGACCGCCACGGGCGACTTGTTCTGGCTGAACTTTCTCGCCAACTCATAGGCCGCTGGCAGCAACTCTTCTGGCGCATGAACTGAGCGCACCAACTTGCCGGTGAGTGCCTGCTCGGCCGTCAAGATGTCACCCGTATAGACCCACTCCAAGGCCTGCTGAATGCCAACGATGCGCGGCAGAAACCAGCTCGAACAGGCCTCGGGCACTACGCCAATTTTGCCGAAAACAAAGCCAATACGCGCTTTCTCTGAGGCCAGGCGAATATCCATCGCCAGCGTCATGGTGGCACCGATGCCAACAGCCGCGCCATTGATGGCACCAATCACCGGCTTCTTGCATTCGTAGATGGCCAGCGTGACACGACCACCGGTGTCGCGCACACCACGATGAATAGCCTCGTCATGCAGACGTTCGTGCATGTCCGCCAGCGTGGGTTGCTGCGTCTCATCCAAGCCGAAGACATTGCCCGGTACCGACAGATCCATACCGGCACAGAAGGCACGACCACTTCCCGTTACGACGATCACAGCAACGTCATCATCTTCACTGGCTCGCTCAAATGCCGCGACCAGTTCATCGGCCATTTCGACCGTAAAGGCATTGAGTTGCTCGGGGCGGTTCAGTGTTAGCGTAAGAATACGGTCTTCAACACGATAATCGAGGGTGTTATACATCGTTGACTCCAAAGCCAGGCCAGCACAATTTGCGTTTGTTTGTACGCGAGGTTGCTTGGCGACACAACCACTCACCGGATGAGATAAGCCATGTCTGAAGCAAAATTAATTTCCGCCACCAGTGGTAACACGCCCTACCAAGTCTTGCTCAACGATGGCTTACACCAATGGCTTGCCGACGAACCTGCGCCACTGGGCGGTGGTGATAACGGGCCCAACCCCATATCCTTAGTGCTTTCAGGCTTGGGCGCTTGCACAGCCATTACCTTGTGCATGTACGCCAAACGCAAGGCATGGCCACTCGAGGGCGTGCACATCACGTTGTCACTGAGCGCTGTAAACACTGGCGAAACAAGCAACCAAATCACTCGACACATTAGTTTTAAAGGACCGTTAGACGACGAGATGCGAAGCCGATTGCTGCAGGTGGCAGCTGCATGCCCAGTACACAAACTCCTATCCAACCCTATTCAAATTCATACCGAAGCAATTCACTGAACGCTTTTATGCGAGCTCCGTCATAATTCCTTCATAACTCTGTCACGGACGGGAATGATGGAAATTGAACATGTGCAAAAACTGGAGCGTGCTATGAAAAAAGGCCGTTTAGAACAAGTGCGCTTTGGATTGGGACTGCTCTTTGTGTTGAGCGTCATGCTCTACACCGCCAGCCTCAATGACGGCAATGTCAGCATGACCATGGTCATCGCGACCATGGTCGGCGCCTATATGGCCATGAACATCGGCGCCAATGATGTTGCTAATAATGTGGGGCCTGCGGTGGGCTCCAAAGCCATGCACCTCGGCACAGCCTTGGTGATTGCCGCCATTTTCGAAGCAGCAGGCGCCATCATTGCGGGCGGCGAGGTCGTTGGCACCATTCGAAACGGCATTATTGATCCCGCCATGATTCCTGATACCGATGCCTTTGTTCGCCTCATGTTGGCAGCACTCATGGCTGGCGCACTCTGGCTCAATATTGCAACCGCAACCGGTGCTCCCGTGTCTACCACGCACTCGATCGTCGGCGCCGTTCTTGGCGCAGGCGTTGCCGCCGCAGGGATGGACATCGTTAATTGGGGGAAAATGGGCAGCATTGCCATGAGCTGAATTGTGTCACCGCTCATGGGCGCTTTAGTTGCTGCATTATTTCTCTACATCATTAAACGCAGCATTACCTACCAAAACGACATGATGAGCGCTGCACGGCGCGTGGTGCCTTGGCTGGTTGCCGCCATGGCATGGACCTTCACCACCTATCTGCTGCTGAAAGGCGCGAGCAAACTCATCACCATTTCTCTAACCGAAGCTGCCTCGATTGGCTTCGCTGTGGCAGTCGTTACGTTACTGATTTTGAAATGGCGTTTACGCAATGAGCAACAAGATGATCGCCAAGGAAAGTCGGGCGTTAACAGCCTATTCAATGTGCCGTTGATTTTTGCAGCCGCCTTGCTCAGCTTTGCACATGGCTCTAACGATGTGGCTAATGCCATTGGGCCGTTGGCGGCCATTGTTGATGTGTATAGTTCCAGCGCCCGTGAAATTCATAGCGATGCGCTAATTCCATTGTGGGTCATGCTCATCGGGGCCATCGGTATCGCCTTGGGTTTGGCGCTATACGGCCCGAAAGTGATTCGCACCATTGGCTCCGAAATCACCGAGTTGGACCAAATGCGGGCGTTTTGTATTGCCATGGCTGCAACGCTAACCGTCATCATCGCCAGCCAACTTGGCATGCCGGTCAGCTCCACGCATATCGCGGTTGGCGGTGTTTTTGGTGTGGGCTTTCTACGTGAATACCTAAAGCACAATTTCGATCGCATGGTGAGTGACATTAAAGCGCACCACCCTGAAGGTGATCAGGTCGCCATTGATCTGTTCATTGCCGAGTTCACTGCAGCGGATATTCATCAGAAAGGCTCCATGATCCGCGACCTGAAAGCACGCGCGAAGGTCGATCAGGATCCAGCGCATTTCTCCAAGTTAGAGCGCAAAGGTCTGCGCAAGGTCTATCGCAAAGAACTAGTTAAGCGCTCGCAGCTACTTCGAATTGCAGCAGCATGGGTCATTACCGTTCCGGCAACGGCACTCATGGCCACAGTCATTTACTTTCTGATTACCGGCATCATGGCCTAAGCCAATCTCGGCGTGCGTCAGCTGGGCAACATCAATTCATAAGTGATGCCCAGCCCTGCCCGCTGACCTCCCACGCTCTGATTACTGCCGCGATCACTGGTGAAATAGAGACGACGGCCATCGGGCGAGAAGGCAATACCAGCAACTTCCGACTGGTCCTGACCCACAATCTGAAGTAAGGGCTTGAGCTGGCCATCGGGCAAAATCACTACAACCTGCATATCGCCGCCATCCTCGGCCACCAGCACGTCGCCACGGTCGGTGACGGTGATGTTATCGACGCCGGAGAGTATGGGATTGCTGTCGGTCGCTAGGTCATAAAGCACTTCCAAGGTTTCG
This sequence comes from Moraxellaceae bacterium UBA2477, assembly GCA_002342025.1. Classification (GTDB taxonomy): domain Bacteria; phylum Pseudomonadota; class Gammaproteobacteria; order Pseudomonadales; family Moraxellaceae; genus Perlucidibaca. The sequence goes on from DDPD01000073.1 coordinate 23,578, forward strand.
CCCCGAATGTCATAGACCCAAATACGGTTATCGCCCTTGGTCGCAAAGAAGATGAAGTCATCAAAGAGCCAAATACCTTCACCGCCATTAAAGGCGGCTGAGTCCGCCCGACGGTGCTCATTCTGAGCCTTGCTTGGCTCTAGGGCATCACGCCAAACGACTCGCTGCGGCTCCAATAACGCATTTTCAACACCGGTGGGTACATCCATAACTTGCAGGCGGCCATTGGCGAGCGCTGGACGGCTACCGGATGGCCAATCACCTGCGGCTGGCAGCCAGCGATAGAGGCGACCGTCGGGCATATCTTCGGTCATGTAGATCACGCGACGATTGTTATCAATGGCCACCGCTTCATGCGAAAACAAGCCCAGCGTTGGGCGAGAAACTGCGGCACTGCGACCCACGGGATCACACTCCCAGACGAGTCCTTCAGGAATCTCTTCACATGACAGCCAGGTCTGCCACGGCGTGACACAGCCCGCACAATTGAAGGTGGTGCCCGAGAGAATCTGGAAGGCATCCACAATATTGCCATCCCGATCGAACTCGATGGCGCTGGCGCCACCTAAACCGGGCACCAGACGCTCCAACGGATTCGCCAGTGGCGCCAGTGGCGGCACCGTGAAGCCCAGTGTGCCGAAGCCTGGTACTTCGCTATTGGAGATGTAGAACCAGCCGCCATCGGGCTTCGCCATCACGCCACCGCCATCGGGGAAGATATGCCACGGATAGCCACTGTCGCCAACGGGCTTCAACGCTTCCGCGACGACGCGCATGTCATAGCCAGCAGGCAGGCGCACGCCAAAAGCATTAGGTTCGCCGAGTGGACCGAGATTGGCGAAGCGCCCCGCTGGACGCGGCCCTTGTAAGCGACTGGCGGGCGTCGATGTGCCGCTGTCACTGCCGCACGCCGTCAGCAGCGCAGGCATGCTGGCCGCGCCAGCCAGCAAAAATAACTGGCGCAAAAAAGCGCGACGATCCACTGGCAACATCACACTCACGGCAAACTCTCCCACAAACGAAATCTATTTTTAGACATACTATTTTCAAGCGTGCTTATGACGGAATGATGAAATCGTCACGCATTTGCAACACAACATCCCGCGATGCGCAGCCGCTGAGATGATCATTCACTAAGCCCATCGACTGCATAAACGCATGCAGGGTGGTGCTGCCAAGAAACTTCCAGCCACGTTTTTTTAGGGCTTTGGCCATGGCATCAGATGCCGGGCTGGTCGTGTTTTTGCGAATATGCTCCAGTGTAATCAACTC
>DDPD01000086.1:0-2021 GCA_002342025.1 Moraxellaceae bacterium UBA2477
TGCTTAAAAATCGGGGTGAATACTTTGCAGCCGCGTACCACGCCCAGCAGGTTAATGTTCAGAATCCATTCCCAATCACTCAGGGAAACGGTATCGATAGCGCCAGCCTGCGCGACGCCCGCGTTATTGATCAGCACGTCCAGCCCACCCCAAGCCTGCGCGAGTTCATCGGCAATCGCCTGTAAATCGGCCTCGCAAGTGACATCGGCATGGCGATAGAGCGCCTCGGCTGCGCCTGCGGCGGCGAGCTCCTTGCGCGTGTTGTTGCCGCGCTCGTCATTGAGATCGGCGATGCACACGCGCCAGCCATCACGGGCATAGCGCAAGGCGAGGGCACGGCCAAGGCCACTGGCCCCGCCGGTAATAAAAACGCGATTATGCTGAGTCATGTTGTCACTGCTTCTTGTATTTATGGTTGCGGCCGAGCTTATTTGCTGAAGCCGCGCTTAGCCAGCTCAATTTTGGCAATCACGCCTTTGTGAACTTCATCCGGGCCATCCGCCAAACGCAAGCTGCGCGCCTGCGCAAAGAAGGCCGTTAGCGGGGTATCCCGAGAGACGCCTGCGCCGCCATGAATTTGTATCGCCATATCGACGACCTGCTGCAACACATTGGGCGCCACCACCTTGATCGCGGAAATTTCGGTCATGGCGGCAAAAGTCCCCACGGCATCCATCTTCCAAGCGGCATAGAGTGTGAGCAAGCGCGCTTGATCGATGGCGATGCGGGCTTCGGCAATGCGCTCGCGATTGCCGCCGAGATTGACCAGTGGTTTGCCAAAAGCGGTGCGCGAAATACCACGATCAATCATCAGCTCCAGTGCCTTTTCGGCAGCCCCGATGCAGCGCATGCAGTGATGAATACGGCCTGGGCCTAGGCGGCCTTGGGCAATCGAGAAGCCTTGACCCGGCCCACCGATGAAGTTGCTCACCGGCACGCGCACATTGGTAAACAGCACCTCGCCGTGGCCGTGCGGCGCATCGTAATCGCCGAACACTGGCAGCATGCGCTGGATTTCTATGCCCGGCGTGTCCAGCGGCACCAGCACCATGGAGTGTTGGCTGTGACGACCCTTCTCCGCATCCGGTGTATGCGCCATGAAGATGGCGATTTTGCAGTCGGGATCGCCAATGCCGCTGGACCACCACTTGCGGCCATTGAGCACGATTTCATCGCCCTCGATGATGGCGGTGGCTTGCATATTGGTGGCATCCGAAGAGGCGACATCGGGTTCAGTCATGCAGAAGACGGAGCGGATTTCGCCAGCCAGCAGTGGCATCAGCCACTGAGCTTTCTGTGCCTCTGTGCCATAGCGCCAGAGCACTTCCATGTTGCCGGTGTCGGGGGCGTTGCAGTTGAAAACCGTCGGGGCAAGCAGGCTGCGCCCGGTCTGCTCTGCGATGTGTGCATATTCGACAATGGATAGGCCGGCACCCAGCTCCTCGCTGGGCATCCACAGATTCCACAGGCCTTGTGCCTTGGCTTTACGCTTGAGCTCATCCAGCATCGCTGGATGCTTCCACTTGCGCCAGTCTCCATCGGGGTTGCTGGCATGCACCTCGGCCCAAAATGCGGGTTCGACGGGCTCGATGTGCTCGCGCATAAACGCTTTCACACGGGATACATAGTCTTGGCCGCGCTCGCTGAGTTCGAAATGCATAATGAAAATCCTGAATTGAGAAAATAACCAGTGACCGATCCTAGAGCCTGGCATACGATGCAGGAAATGATGATTTCTCATGGCGGGTCATGAATCAAATTAATAATATGAACTGGCCAGAACGCGCAGACATAGGTCGACCCGATATTGGTCGACTCGATCTCAATTTGTTCCGTGTCTTCGACACCATTTACCGCGAACGTAACTTAACGAGAGCGGCCGCGATACTGTGTCTGAGTCAGTCTGCGGTCAGTCATGCCATTGGGCGTTTGCGTACGCAACTTGGGGATCCCTTGTTTGTGCGTGAAGGGCAGGGCGTGTTGCCAACCCCTCTGGCCGATCGGCTCTGGCCAGATATCCA
>DDPD01000086.1:2064-26975 GCA_002342025.1 Moraxellaceae bacterium UBA2477
CTGCGTGCCGACCTTGCCGCGGGTCGTCTTGATTGCGCTATCGATATTGCCCAGCCGGTATCCGCCGACCTCTGTCATACCTTGTTATTGCAGGATGAGTTTGTGGTGGTCAGTAGCGCCTCAGCGAACGCGGCACGCCCGCTGGATATCCAATCGTATTTGGCGGCACAGCATGTCACGGTGTCTTCGCGGCGAACAGGGCGAGCGGTTGAGGATCTGGGGCTGGCGAAATTAGGCCTAGAGCGGCAGGTGGTCATGCGTTGTCAGCACTATGAGGCGGCTTGCCGTGTTGTTGCTGCCTCGGACTTATTGTTGACTCTGCCTAGGCGGCAAGCAGAGGCTATTCATGCTTCGGTGAAGAATGTCATTCTGACTTTGCCGGTTGAGCTGCCCAAAATGGAGCTACACCTGTACTGGCATCGTCAGCGGGAGACAGACCCTGCAAATCACTGGCTGCGTAAGCAGGTTCTTGCGGTCATGACGGCTTAGAACAGTTTGCTCAAATTCACCACGCTGACCACGCTGATTAACGTGCCCACCAGCATGAGCAGGGTACGTGTTTGCAAATGGCGGGTAATAAAGGCGGCAAACGGTGCCGCAAATAAGCCCCCCACGGTCAGGCCCGCCACGAAAATCCACACGCTGCTGTCTAGAATGGTAAAGAACGTTGCGGCAACAGTTACGGTCAGGAAGAACTCCGCAAAATTAACCGAACCAATGGTGGTGCGCGGGTCGTGACCTGCACCAACGAGGGACGTAGTGACAATAGGGCCCCAGCCGCCACCGCCAGTGGTGTCCATAAAGCCGCCAAATAAGGCGAGGGGAGCGACTTTTTTAGCCTCGATATCTCGTTTTAATTTAATAACCTTGAAGGCTTTGCTAAACACGTAAAGGCCCATCAGCAGGAGGTAGGCACTGATAAACGGTTTTAGCACCTGGCCATCCACATTCGTGAGGACATAAGCACCCAGCAAGGCACCGATGATGCCTGGCAAAAGCAGGCTCAACACCAGTCGTTTGTTCACATTGCCAAGCTTGAGGTGGGAAATGCCAGACACTCCAGTGGTGAACACTTCCGCGAGATGGGTCGCGCCACTGGCCATGGCCGGAGGTGCGCCGGCGGCTAGCAGAAAAGTGGTCGCTGTGATGCCGTAAGCCATGCCCAATGCGCCATCAATAATTTGCGCCAGCAGACCTACGCCCACCGCCGTCCAAAATAAGGGGTTATTTAGCGCCCCTTCAATGAGTTCCAGGCCAGACGCTGGGCCGCCGCCCCAAAAAAGGCGGTAGATAAAGTAGCCGACTAAACTGACCAGAATCGCGACGATCAAATAGCTGGCGAGGCGCAGCACCGGATGTTCTTGCGCGTGGGTGACCGCGTATTCCACGGGGGGCAGCCCCAGTGCTTCGTGCTCAGGGTTGATGGTTTGATCGTTTAGGTCGGGATGACGGATTTTCATTATTCAACTAATCGCAGAAGGGGCAGATGCGTATTGTAGGCAAGTCATTTGCGATCTAATAAGAATATTATTCTATAACTAAAGATCATTTGGTTATTACGGGTGGGCTACGCCGCATCGCTCATAAAAATGCCCCGGCACTTGCGTTACCGGGGCATTTATAGATTGGCCTTAACCGCAGAAGAACTTAGCGACCCAAAGCGGCTCGCAAGGGTGCAGTAAAGCGTTCTACCGAGCTTTTGCCTCTGACTTTGCCGTCAAATGCCAGCACATCATCCTCAATGGCGCTAAAGCGTAATTGCGGAATATCGCGCAGGTAATTTTGATCAACCAGCCAAGGTGCAGCACTACCTTGGCGTGGGAGTTGATCTGCAGCGCGGCGGATATAGCCGGATGACAGGCCGCCCAGCACGGTGTCTTCACTGAGCGGGTGGTTATTGGCGCGCGGTTCAACGGTGCTGTAGCCGTTACGATCCATATGCTTCAGCAAGCGACAGACGTACTCGGCAGCGAGATCGGCTTTCAGGGTCCAAGAGGCGTTGGTGTAGCCAAAAACAATGGCGGCATTCGGCACGCCATCAATCATTAAGCCCTTATAGGTCAGCTTTTCCTTCACCACGATGGGGGCGTTGTCTACAGTCGTTTTTACGCCGCCCAGCAGCTGCACATTCAAGCCCGTTGCCGACACGATGATATCGGCTTCTAGCGTTTCACCCGATTTCAGCAAAATGCCGTTAGCGGTAAAGCGCTCGATATGGTCGGTATGGATAGAGGCTTTGCCGTTGCGCAGCACCTTAAAAAGATCGCCATTGGGCACGACGCACAGGCGTTGATCCCACGGGGCATAGTCTGGTGTGAAGTGACGCATTTCAATGTTAGTGCCCACCAGTTGGCGCTTAACCATGCTCAGAATGAAGCGGCGAACAGAATCTGGGCGTGAACGAGAGGCCTTATACAGAGTGCGTTGAATGGCGATATTGCGACCGCGATTCAGCTGATAAGCCAGTTTGGCTGGCAGCGTTTTCTGCAGCAGCTTGCTGACCGGGTCTACTGAGGGCACGGACAAAATATAGGTCGGCGAGCGCTGCAGCATGGACACATGAGCCGCTTTATCGGTCATGTTAGGGACCAGCGTGATTGCCGTGGCACCAGAGCCAATAATCACGACTTTTTTGCCTGCGTAGTCCAAATTCTCTGGCCAGAATTGTGGGTGCACGATCTGACCTTGGAAGTCAGCTTCGCCCGGGAACTCGGGGCGGAAGCCTTCATCGTAATTGTAATAGCCGGAGCAACCGAGCAAGAAATTAGCGGTGTACTCTTCTGTTTCGCCGGTTTCATCATTCACGGCGGCCACATGCCAGCGCTTATCGCTGGATGACCAATTCGCTGTGACGACTTTACGGCCAAAACGAATTTTCTGGTCTACGCCATACTCTTCAGCGGTTTTACGAACATAACCACGGATAGATTCGCCATCAGCGAGCACACGGGCCTCTGTCCACGGCTTGAAGTTAAAGCCGAAGGTATACATGTCGGAGTCGGAGCGGATGCCGGGGTAGCGGAACAAGTCCCAGGTTCCGCCAATAGCGTGACGACGCTCTAGGATGGCGACAGACTTGTTTGGGCATTCACGCTTAAGATGGCAGGCAGCGCCAATGCCAGAAATTCCGGCACCAATAATCAAAACATCCTGGTGTTGAACAGACATAAAACAACCTCGATTTAGTAAACCGAGGTAAAGCTAAGATGAAAAAAGTGCGTAGTCAACTAATTTGACAATGCTTGTTGTATCAATTGTCATTTCAGGTCGAATCTGTGGGGCAGTCGACCTGAAATGACAAGCTTTAGAGCTTACGCAGTACCAGTGAGGCGTTTGTACCGCCAAAACCAAAGCTATTCGACATCACGGTTTTCAAGCCTGCGTTATCGATGCGTTGGAGGGTGATAGGCAAGCCAATGGCCTCGGGGTCTAGGGTTTCGATGTTTGCGGAGGCCGTCACAAAGTCATGTTGCAGCATGAGCAAGCAATAAATCGCTTCCTGTACGCCCGCCGCACCCAAGGAGTGTCCAGACAAGGATTTGGTGGAGCTGATGTGAGGCGCGTTCTCACCAAAAACGGCACGAATGGCGCGCAATTCAGCCAAATCGCCCACTGGCGTGGACGTGCCATGGGTGTTCAGGTAGTCAATGGGCGTGTCTACCGTGGCGAGTGCCATACGCATGCAACGCTCAGCGCCTTCGCCGCTGGGGGCCACCATGTCGTAGCCATCGGAGGTCGCGCCGTAACCTACGATTTCAGCCAAAATTGTGGCTCCACGAGCCATGGCATGATCATAGGACTCCACCACGACCATGCCGCCGCCGCCAGCAATGACAAAGCCATCACGGTTAGCATCATAGGCGCGTGAGGCCTTCGCAGGCGTGTCGTTATATTTGCTCGACATGGCTCCCATGGCGTCAAACATACAGGACTCTTCCCAGCTTTCTTCCTCGCCACCACCGGCAAACACAATGTCTTGTTTGCCGAGTTGAATGAGTTCAGCAGCATGGCCGATGCAATGAGCACTGGTAGCGCAGGCTGAGGCGATGGAATAGTTCACGCCCTTAATTTGATAAGCAGTGGCCAAGCAGGCCGAAATGGTCGAGGCCATGGTACGCGGCACCATGTACGGGCCAACGCGCTTCACGCCTTTTTCCCGTGCGATATCGGCCGCAAGTACCTGGTTGGTGCTGGACGCACCGCCGGAGCCAGCCACTAAGCCAGTCCGTGGGTTGATGACCTGCTCTGGCGTCAAGCCGGCCATCGCAATGGCTTTGCCCATCGAGATATAGGCATAGGCAGCGGCATCGCCCATGAAACGTAGCAACTTTCGGTCAATCAAGGCTTCTAAATCGAGATCACGGATACTGCCGCTAATCTGGCTGCGAAAACCCATCTCCGCGTATTTGGCATTTGCCGAAATGCCCGAGCGACCATGATAAAGACTGTCTTTAACGGTTTCCGGCTCCAAGCCGAGGCAGGAGGTAATACCAAAACCGGTGATGACGACGCGACGCATTGCGTTCTCCGTTTAGAAGTGATCGGTGCTGGTAAAGAGGCCAACTTTCAGGTCGGTGGCCGTATAAATTTCACGGCCATCAACGAGTACACGACCATCGGCGATACCCATGACCAATTTGCGCTCAATTAGCCGTTTAATTTGAATTTCGTAAGTGATTTTTTGGTGATGGGGCAGCACCTGACCAAAGAACTTGATTTCGCCTGCACCGAGGGCACGGCCCCGGCCCGGGTTGCCGCGCCAGCCCAAAAAGAAACCCAGCAGTTGCCAGAGCGCATCGACACCTAAACAGCCGGGCATGACGGGGTCCGTCTCAAAGTGACACTGGAAAAACCAGAGTGACGGGTTGATGTCGAGCTCAGCAATAATCGAGCCTTTGCCATGCTCGCCGCCTTCACCGCTGATGTGGGTGATGCGATCCATCATGAGCATATTCGGTTGGGGTAGGCGAGCGTTGTTTTCGCCAAAGAGTTCGCCGCGGCCGCAGGCGAGCAGGTCTTCACGGCTAAAACAGGTGCGTTGGGTCGCGTCGCTCATAACATCCTTTATCCAAGTCATTGATTGCGCTGCATCATAGCAAGCTGCTTTTGACAGAACGCTTACACAGTTGGCACAGAGTTGTTTCCAAGTGTTTCGAACTGATGTCAGCAAGATGACTGTTTTGTCGGCGCTCTGACGCTGGACAGTACTTAATGGGTGCGTATGATGCCCACTGCCTAAACCGGGTCTTTAGTTGCGAGGAATCATCATGTGGGTTGAGCTGGGTCAGTATGCACTGGTGCTCGCGTTTGTTGTGGCCATTGTGCAGGGCACGTTGCCTTGGTGGGGCGTGGTGCGTGGAGATACACGCGTACAAGCCATGGCGCGAACGGCAGCCTTTACTCAGTTGGGCTTGTTGGTGCTTTCGTTTGCCTTGCTCACGCTGGCCTTCCTGCAAAATGATTTCAGCGTGGATTACATTGCCCGCCAGTCCAATACCTTATTGCCTTGGTGGTACAAAATTTCCGCCGTTTGGGGCGGACATGAAGGCTCCCTGTTGCTATGGGCACTGGTACTGGCGCTATGGACGGCCGCGGTGGCGCGCTTTTCACAAGCCTTGCCCTTAGACATGACGGCTCGGGTTTTGGCGATCTTGGGGCTGGTCAGCACGGCCATCATTAGCTTTATTCTGTTTACGTCGAACCCATTCAATCGCTTATTCCCCGATTTTCCGATTGAGGGCAATGACCTTAATCCGTTGCTGCAAGACCCGGGCCTCATCTTTCACCCCCCCATGTTGTACATGGGCTATGTCGGCTTTGCCGTGCCTTTTGCCTTTGCCATGGCGGGCCTGATGACCGGTCGTCTGGATAGCGCTTGGGCACGCTGGTCGCGCCCGTGGGCATTGGCGGCCTGGAGCTTTCTCACCGTTGGCATTGCGTTGGGTTCGTGGTGGGCCTATTACGAGCTGGGTTGGGGCGGTTGGTGGTTCTGGGATCCGGTAGAGAATGCGTCCTTTATGCCGTGGCTGGCAGGCACGGCACTTTTGCACTCTCTCGCGGTCAGTGAAAAGCGTGGTGTGTTTAAGGCCTGGACGGTGTTGCTGGCCATTATTGCCTTCTCATTAAGTTTGCTCGGTACCTTCCTGGTGCGCTCGGGTGTGCTGACCTCTGTGCATGCGTTCGCCGCAGACCCCACACGTGGGTTGTATATTTTGGGCATCTTGGTGGTGGTTGTGGGCGGCTCGTTAAGCCTGTTTGCCTGGAGAGGAGCGGCCTTACAACGAGAAAGCAATCATGGCCCGTTTTCGCGAGAGATGTTCCTGCTGTTGAATAACCTGTTCTTGCTAACGGCCACCGTTATTGTCTTATTGGGCACGTTATTCCCCCTGATAGCGGATGCACTGGAGCTCGGCAAGTTCTCGGTGGGCCCACCCTATTTTAATCTGCTGTTCGTGCCGCTCACCCTGCTATTGCTGGTGTTTCTGGGCGTTGGGCCATCCACTAACTGGAAGAAGCAATCGGCTGATGTGATCTTACTGCCGCTGCGTAAGGTGTTATTGGCGGCCATTGTGATTGCGATAGGCTTGCCACTGATCTTCTTTGGCAATTGGCCGTGGCATGTTGGCGTCACCGTTGGTCTTTGTGCGTGGGTATTGGGCAGCCAGTTGGTCGATATTGCACGTAAGACGCAACATGCCAGCACGCGCATTCAGGGCTTAAAAAAGCTCACCCGCAGCTACTGGGGCATGCAGTTGGCGCATTTAGGGTTGCTTGTGATGGTGCTGGGCATCGCATTCACCACCAGCTATAGCGTTGAAAAGGACGTGCGTTTAGCGCCGGGCGAGAGCATTACGGTGAACGATTACACCTTCCGTTTTGAAGGTGTTGCAGATCACCAAGGCCCCAACTATGTGGCTCAGCGCGGCACCTTAATTGTTAGCCATGATGGTTTTGTAGAAACGCTGCACCCGGAAAAGCGCATTTATCGCGTGCAGCAAAACCCAATGACCGAAGCGGCGATCTCAGGCAATGCCTTCCGAGACTTGTATGTGGCCTTGGGCGAGCCTTTAGATGCCGGTGCCTGGGCCGTGCGTATTTACCACAAGCCTATGATTCGCTGGATCTGGTTCGGCGCTTTGATGATGGCCTTGGGCGCCCTGTTATCCATGCTGGATAAGCGTTATCGCTTGAAAGCGGCGGGAGGGCGTTGAGATGAAACCCTCTTTGCGCAAAAGCTTTATTTTCGGCTTGCCCTTGGTGCTGTTTCTGGCTTTGGCCGTGTTACTGGCGAGCAGAAATGGGGAAGACCCGTCTTATCTGCCGTCTGCTCGTTTACAGCAACCTGTACCGGCCTTTAGTTTGTCTAGCCTGGAAGATCCCGAACGCATGCTGGACCCTTCAATTTTTCAGGGTCAGGTTTCCTTGTTAAATGTGTGGGCCACCTGGTGTGTGTCCTGTCTGGTTGAGCATCCGGTCCTGCTCAATATGGCGGCTGACGGCGTTCGCATCATCGGCGTGAATTACAAAGATGACCGCCAAGCCGCTCAGGCCTATTTACGTGAGCGCGGTAACCCGTTTGCCGAAACGGTATTTGATGAGCGCGGTGACCTAGGTCTGGACCTCGGCGTTTATGGTGCACCAGAAACCTATCTGATCGATGCGCAAGGCCGTATTCGATATCGCGCTGTGGGAGTTCTCGATGCTAAGGCCTGGTTGCAGGAATTGAAGCCACGCTATGACGCCGTGCGGGCGGAATCCGCAGGAGCGAAATGATGAAGTATTTAGGTATTGTTCTAGGGCTTTTACTGACCTTCACTGCACAGGCGGCGATTGATGTGCGTGAGTTTCGTAGCCCTGTCGATGAGGCCCGCTATCGTGCGCTGATCGATGAGTTGCGCTGCCCAAAATGTCAAAACACCAACTTAGCCGGATCAGATGCCGGCTTGGCTGATGATTTAAAAGACCGGGTGTATGAGCAAATTCAAGCAGGAAGAAGTGACGGTGAAATTCGAGACTATCTCGTTGTGCGTTATGGCGACTTCATCAGCTACAAACCCCCGATGAAAGCCAGCACCTTACTGTTGTGGTGGGGCCCCGCTTTATTGCTGGTGAGTGTGGGCTTTGTCCTCTGGCGTCGAAGCTTGCGTAAGCCGGCTCGCGTTAATCCGTTAAATGCCGATGAGCAGGCGCATTTACAGCGCCTGTTAACCGGTAGTGCTCAGCCTCCGATTGATAGCGAGCCCCGCGCATGATGAATTCTGTTTTAGTGCTTTCGCCCATGCTGCTCGTGGCGCTTTTACTGACCTTGCTGGTGGTATTTGCCCTGCTGTGGCCATTGCGTGGCCGCAACGTGAATTCCGGTCACTCCGTACGTCAACTGAGTGCGCAGGTCTATCGCGATCGTCTCGACGAGCTCAATGCCGATTTGTCCACGGGGCGACTCGAGGCCGAGACCTATGCTCAGTTAAAACTGGAGCTGGATCGCGGTGTTTTGGCTGACACAACGGCGGATGCTCGGATTCCGGTGGCGCAGCATTCATCGGTGAAGCCGCTGGCATTTGTTTTGTTAGTGTTGGCGCCTGTGCTCACCCTAGCGCTGTACTTGGGTTATTTCTTGAATCCGCAGGTCGCGCCCGATTTGAAGAATCAAGCGTTATTGGCGCCCAGCATTGATGCCATTCTGGCCGGCAAAGAGCCGGAGGCCGAGGCTAAGAACACTAGCCTGCAGGACTTCATGCGTGCCTTGCAGCGTCGTGTGCAGGCTGAGCCAAATAATGCCGATGCCTGGATGACGCTGGGTTTAGGCTTCCTGCAAGCTAAAGATTATGAGCCGGCAAAAGTCGCGCTTGCGCGTGCCGCAGAATTGCGACCGGAAGATATTCAAGTCGTGATGACCTATGTGCAGGCCACCATCATGACGCAAGACGGCGCCATGGACCCGGTGGCACGAGGCCTGTTGGGGCGCATTCTGCGCGAGCAGCCCGACCATCAGGGCGCCTTGCTCATGTTGGGTATGGGCAATTTGCGCGCCGGTGAGCGTGAGCAAGCCTTAGCTGTGTTGACGCAATTGCAGATGCTGCGGGCAGCAGAAGTGGCGGCCAATAACGGTCAGCGCGACAGCGAAGCCGATCAGCGCATCGAACGCTTAATCCTTGAGGCGCAGCAGGGGCCTCAGGTCGCCGCTGCCGGTATTCAGATTGAAGTAGCCCTTGATCCTGAGTTGGCTCGTCAGCTGCCTGCTGAGGCCGCGCTGTTTATTTTTGCGCGTACGCCCTCGGGTCCGCCCATGCCGGTCGCGGTGCTGAAGCGTCCGATTGCGCAGTTCCCGCTGCGGGTGACATTGACTAATGCCGACAGCCTGCAACCCACACGCTTACTGTCGGATCAGAAAGAGTTAGTGCTTCAGGCCAAGATATCCATGACCGGTAATGCCACGCCAGCAGCGGACGATTGGCAAGCCGTGCCAGTGCCTGTCACAGAGGCTAATACCGGTATGGTTCGCTTGCGTATTACGAAGACCCGCTAGTCACCGGGCTTTCGTCGCATTTTGACGGTGGCATCAGGCGTCAAGTCTTGTGAAAACAGGGTGTTGGCGAGTATTCTTGCCACCTTGTTTTTGGGAGTGTGTTGGATGCGTATTATTCTTCTCGGCGCGCCGGGTGCAGGTAAAGGCACTCAGGCTCAGCTCATCATGAACCGTTATGGCATCCCGCAGATCTCCACGGGCGATATGTTGCGCGCAGCCGTTAAGGCTGTCACCCCGCTTGGTGTTGCCGCTAAGCAAGTCATGGATGCCGGTGGTTTGGTGTCTGACGACATTATTATTGGCTTGGTTAAAGAGCGCATCGCGCAAGCTGACTGTGCCCAAGGTTTCCTCTTTGATGGCTTCCCGCGCACGATTCCACAGGCTCAGGCCATGATTGATGCCGGCGTGAAGATTGATCATGTGGTGGAAATTCGCGTTGAAGACAGCGAAATCATTTCTCGCTTGTCGGGTCGCCGCGTTCACCCTGGCTCGGGTCGTGTCTATCATTTGCAATACAACCCACCCAAAGTCGCTGGCAAAGATGATGTGAGCGGTGAAGATTTGGTTCAGCGCCCGGACGACAGTGAAGAAACTGTGCGTAAGCGTCTCGACATTTACCACAGCCAGACACAGCCCTTGGTTGGATTTTACCAGTCCTTGGCTCATCAACCGGGCGCAGCTAAGTACAGCTTAGTTCCGGGTGTGGGCTCGGTAGAGGAAATCACTGAGCGTATGTTTGCTGCACTTGCCTAAGGCAGAGTGCGCTAAAAGCAACCTACGTTGCAGTCTTGTCAGCTTTCGCCGCGCTAGTCGCGGCGTTATGCTTTTTGGTCTTTCATAAATGGATTGGGGTCACTAATGTCTTCGTGTTCTGCGAGCGCACCACGTCAACGCATCGGCATTATTCTGGCCAATTTAGGCACACCCGATGAGCCTACCTCAGCGGCAGTGAGACGCTATTTGCGTGAGTTTCTGAGTGATACCCGCGTTATTGAAGCGCCTCGAATTATCTGGTTTTTTATTCTGCGCTTGTTTATTTTGCCCTTGCGCCCCCGTCGAGTCGCTGAGGCCTATGCCAGTATTTGGGCTAATGAGTCGCCCATGCGGACGACGTTGTTGGCGCAAGTTGCTGCGGTGCAGGCGCGCTTGCAGGAAAATTACCCCGATCTCGATATCACCGTGCTGCCGGGCATGAGTTACGGCAAGCCGAGTTTTAAAGCTGCCTTGGACCAATTCAGTGCGGCTGGCATTGAGCGATTTATTGTCTTGCCGTTGTTTCCTCAGTATTCCGCAACATCAACCGGGCCGCTCTACGACCAGCTCGGCACGTGGGTTAAACAGCAGCGCAATTTGCCCAGCTTGCATGTGGTGCGGGATTACCACACGCATCCCGCCTATGTGACGGCGTTGGCTAACAGCATTCGCGCCCATTGGCAGATCCATGGCCGAGCCGACAAATTACTGTTTTCGTTTCATGGCATTCCACAGCCCTACGCCGACAAAGGCGATCCCTATCCGGCGCAATGCCGAGCGACAGCCAGCGCCGTGGCCGCAGAGTTAGCGCTAAAAGAGGGCGAGTGGGCGCAGAGTTTTCAGTCTCGCTTTGGCCTGCAGGAATGGGTCAAGCCATACACCGATAAGCTGCTGGAAAGTTGGGGCCACGACGGTGTGGGTTCAGTGCAGGTGCTGTGTCCCGCATTCTCGGCGGACTGCTTAGAGACACTGGAAGAGATTGCCGTAGAGAATCACGACGCATTCATTGAGGCTGGTGGCAAACGCTATGAATACATTCCGGCGCTCAATGCGAGTGCCGCGCACATCGACTTGTTTGTGTCTTTATTGCAAGGGCCGATTCAGGCGGTGAGTTGTAGCGGCTGCCGCGTCAGTGCAGTGCCGTGTAGTCGCTGTCAGTGTTGAGGTTGGCAAAGCTGCTGGCCTCGGCATCGAGAATGACCTGCACCGCGTGTTCGGCCTGACACCAATCGCGCACCCGACGCTGTCCTGCGTGTAAGCGTTCGCTAAGCCCTGTCGCTAAGTCGGTATGCACGAGCATGTGCAGCCAGTGCGTCTCTTCAGTCCCATCCGGCAGGCGTAAAGCGGCGACGGCCATCTTGAGCTCAGGTTGAGCATTCAGTGCCTGCCCACGCTGCAGGCCTTGCCACAGCTGCTGGCCCAAATCGCGAGGGAGTTGCGGCGTATCGACCGGGGTGATCAGTACCCAGCCCGCAGGCATCTGAGTTAGGCAGCTGGCAATGCCGGCTAATGGTCCGGGATAGTCTGGCCACGTATCGCTGACCACCTGTGTGAGTGAGCATCCTGGTATATCCGCATAACGCGCCTTGTTGCGGTTGGCACTAATCCACAGCTGCGCCACTTGCGGCAATAATTTGTCGGCGACATGCGCGATTAAGGGCTGGCCCTGCCACGGCAGCCAGGCTTTATCGGCACCCTGCACGCGACGACCCGCACCGCCGGCGAGAATGAGGCCAGTCAATGGTGGGCAGGCGAGGCTGGGTGTCTTCATGTCGGCACAGTGGGGAGAAAGAGGCGCTATGCTAACGCGGATTTACATGGTCGTCGTCAGCGAAACCAGCAAGGCTTTGCTACACTCCTAGCCCTATCCGTGTGAGTCGCTGTTATGCCTATCGCTGTGCCTATTGCAACCTCCGCTGTGCGCACAGCACTCGGCCCTGACGGCGCATTTGCTCAGCAGATTCCTGGCTATCAACCCCGTGAACCGCAAATCGCCATGGCCGAGGCCGTGGAGCAAGTGCTGAGCGCGCGCAGCTTGTTATTGGTAGAGGCTGGAACTGGCACAGGTAAGACCTATGCGTATCTCGTGCCAGCGATTTTGTCGGGTAAAAAGGCCATTGTGTCTACGGGCACGCGTAACTTGCAGGATCAGCTCTTTCATCGCGACCTGCCCATGGTGCGTAAGCTGCTCGGACGACCGGTGCGTACGGCCTTGCTCAAGGGGCGCAGCAATTACTTGTGCCCGTATCGATTGCAACAACACCTCGATGAAGGGGAGTTTGAGTCCAAGCAAATCGTGCATGACTTGCATCGCGTGGCCGCCTGGGCGGGAAAGACCGAGCAGGGCGACATTGCTGAGCTGCTAGACATTGCCGAAGACTCTATGGTCTGGCCATTGGTGACCAGTACGGCAGATAACTGCCTCGGGCAGGAATGCCCTAAGGTCGACGATTGCCCCTTAATGAAAGCGCGGGCTAAAGCCACTGAGGCCGACCTGATTGTGGTCAACCATCATCTCTTCTTTGCCGACAAAGCCTTGAAAGATCGCGGCTTTGGCGAGCTGCTACCGGAGGTGGATGCGGTCATTTTTGATGAAGCGCATCAGCTACCGGAAACGGCGGCGATGTTCTTTGGTCGCAGCCTGTCATCGCGCCAGATTCACGATTTGCTCGCCGACTCCCTGCGTGAAGTATTAGCCGCGGGCGGCGATCTGCGCGGCATGAATGACTTGGTGTCGAATTTGGAAGTGCGTCTTGCACACTTTCGCTTGCTGATGGGTGAGGAGTCGCGAAAAGGCGTGTGGGCAGACATTTCTGAGCATCCGGAATTGCCGGCGGCCATCACGGCGGTGAAAATGGCCATGGCCTGCATCACTGAAGCGCTATCGCCACTCAAGGACAAGAGCAAGGGGCTGGAGAGCTGTCATCGCCGGGCTGAAGAGCTGGCCGAGGCATTTACCGAGTTGACCGGTGAAACACCGGAGAACCAAGTGCATTGGTTCGAGACGTTCCGCAAAGGCTTTATTTTGCAATGGACGCCGCTGGAAGTGTCGCAGCCCTTTCGTGAACTGCTCGATCGCGAGCCGATGGCGTGGATTTTGACCTCGGCGACGCTGGCCGTGCGTGAAGATTTTCGACACATCAGCGCGCAATTGGGGCTGCCAGCGGATGTGGCCACGTTGCAATTGCCCAGTCCGTTTGCCTATGAGCAGCAAGCCTTATTTTATGTACCGCGCGGGCTGCCAGACCCGGGGGCTAAGGATTACACCCGTGCTTCCTTAGAAGCAGCCCTCCCGATTTTGCGTGCAAGCCAAGGCCGTGCTTTTTTCTTGTTCACTTCGCATCGCGCCCTGAAAGAAGCCGCCGAGTGGTTGCCGCGCCAGTTGGACTACACGTTTTTGGTGCAGGGCACTCAGCCTAAAGCCGAGCTATTGCGCCGCTTTGCCAACACGCCCGACTGCGTCTTGCTCGCCACCGGCGCGTTCTGGGAAGGGGTGGATGTGCGCGGTCAGGCATTGTCGCTGGTTATCATCGATAAGCTTCCGTTTGCGTCGCCGGGTGAGCCAGTTGTGGCTGCGCGTTTAGATGCGTATAAAGCGCGAGGTCGCAACCCGTTCACGGCCTATCAGCTTCCGTCGGCTATTATTGCGATGAAGCAAGGCGCCGGGCGCTTGATTCGCGATGTGATGGATACCGGCGTGCTCATGGTTTGCGATCCGCGTTTAGTGGGGCGGCCGTATGGCCAGCTTTTCGTACAAAGCCTGCCACCCATGCGGCGCACACGAAGTCAGCAAGAAGTTGAAGCTTTCTTTAAATTTATTAATAGCTTGGAGCCTGTGTCAGCATGATGACTGGCATCACCCTATTGGCGTTAGAAACGGCCACTGAACATTGCTCTGTGGCCATTTGGCAGCGCAACGCTAACGGTCAGCTCAGCGTTTTGGCGCGTCGTCAGCATGCGCCGCGTCAGCAAACTGAGCTCATTCTGCCCATGGTCGATGAACTGCTGGCGGAGTCTGGCCTCGCATTGGGGCAGCTCACCGCAATTGCCTACTCCTGCGGTCCGGGCGCATTTACTGGCGTTCGCATTGCGGCGGCAGTTGCGCAAGGTTTGGCCTTTGGTGCGGATTTGCCGGTGGTGCCGGTAGGCAGCTTACAAACACTCGCACAGGCTACCCATCGACAGTTTGGTGCTCGCTTGGCGTTGGCAGCCTTTGATGCGCGTATGCAAGAAGTCTATGCCGGCGCTTATGCGGCGGATGCCGCCGGCTTAATGCAACCTCTGACTGGCGATGTGGCCGGTGCGGCCGCGCAGCTGCCAAAAACCTTCCTGCACGCTTGGCGGGATGCGGTTAGCACGAGTGATGGCTTAGCTGTTGCTGTCGGTTCGGGATGGGAAAGTTACCGTGAGTCGCTAGAGCAGGCCTTGCCGGTACAGCACGTCTATGCTGAGCTCGCGCCAGATGCGGAAGATGTCGCCTTGCTCGCCAGTGTCTCGGTAGATGCCGGTTTGGCGGTCGCGCCTGAGTTAGCGTTACCGGTGTACCTTCGCAACGATGTCTGGAAAAAACTACCAGGGCGCTAAGTATGAGCATGGCATTGGCGTGGGACTATCCTCAACCGCATACCGTGGCGTTAACGGTATTGCCTGAGCACATCGATGTGATGCGTCACACCAATAACGTGGTCTACCAACAGTGGATGGAGGCCGCAGCATGGTCCCACTCACAGGCCCACGGTCTGGGCCCTGAAGAGTACGAGGCGTGTGGACACGGCATGGTGGTGCGCCGTCATGAACTGGACTACTTAGCCGCGAGCCATCTCCATGAAGAGCTGGTGATGGCTACCTGGCTGTTAAAGGTCGATAAGCTGTCCACCCATCGTGTGTATCAAATCATTCGCCTGAGTGATGGCCTGACGATTTTTCGCGGCTCCACTCATTTGGTGTGTATTGAAATTGCCAGCGGGCGACTCAAGCGCATGCCGGCTCATTTTTATGAAACATACTCTCGTCTGGTGATATCGCCGGCGAGTCAACCTGAAGAGATTGCGTGATGGATTGGACGTTAGCGTGGCAAGCTGTGGTCATGGGTGTGGTGGAAGGGATCACTGAATTCTTGCCGATTTCCAGTACAGGTCATTTGATTTTAACGGCCGCTTGGCTGGACTTTTGGACAGTGGAGAAGCGCGGGGTTTTTGAGGTCGCCATTCAACTCGGTGCTATTTTGTCCGTCTGCTACCAATACCGTGAGCGTTTGTGGGGCGTGGTGACGCAGCTCGGTCAGGCCGGACCTCAGCGCTTTGTATTGAATGTGTTGGTGGCCTTTATGCCTGCCGCGCTGTTGGGATTTTTCTTCTTATCCACACTCAAGTTGTATTTCTTTAACCCAACCTCAGTGGCAATCGCACTGGTAGTGGGTGGCGTGGTCATTCTCTGGGCAGAGCGTCGTCAAACTCCGATTCGCGTACATACCGTGGATGATATGCGTTTGCAGGACGCATTTAAGATTGGTCTTGCGCAGTGTTTGGCCTTGATTCCAGGCACCTCCCGCAGTGGCGCGACGATTATTGGCGGCTTGCTCTTTGGCCTCTCGCGTACCGCAGCGGCGGAGTTTTCCTTTTTCCTGGCCATCCCCACCATGTTTGCGGCCACGCTTTACGACAGCTACAAGCACCGTGAGCTGTTTGCCTTGGCGGATCTCCCGATTTTTGCCATCGGTTTTGTGGTGTCTTTTCTGGTGGCTTTGCTGGTGATTCGGGCCTTGATGCGATTTATTTCACAGCATGACTTCACCGTTTTTGCGTGGTATCGCATTGCCTTTGGTCTAGCCATTTTGCTGGGCGTTGGCGGCAGCGCGTGGGCCTAACACGGCTTTGCGTTGATGCTGCGCTGACGCTGGAGCGTCAGCAACTGGCGCAGGCCTTGGCTGTTCAGCTCGGTTTATCGCTAGCGCTACTCACGGATCGTCGTGAGCTGCTGCCCTCGCGCCATGAGCGTCAAGACACAGAGGCATTGGTGTTGTGGCTAGATGCGCAGGGCTTAGGCTTGCAAGCCATTGAGAAGCCACTGCCAGCTCCGGTGAGAGTCGATTTTGCTTCAGATGCCTTGCGCTGGCGGACGGCGCAAGGCGGTGGTGGTGGCGAGGCGGTGGTTAAGGCCTGTGGCGTTAAACCACATATGACGGGCTCGGCACGATTACGGGTGCTGGATGCTACGGCGGGCTGGGGGCGTGATAGCTGGCTCTTGGCTCATGTAGGTGCCGACGTGCAGAGCTGTGAACGCTCACCCATTGTGCAAGCCTTGCTCAGCGATGGCTTGTCACGCGCATTAGCCAACCCTGAAACCTGCGCAACCGCGTCACGATTGCAGCTTCATGCGGGCAGTGCGCAAGCCGTATTAATGCAGTTACGCGAGTTGCCCAGCCTGGATCGTCCAGAGACGGTTTACCTAGATCCGATGTTCCCACACCGCGACAAATCTGCGCTGGTTAAGTTGGATATGCGTTTGTTTCGGCAGGTGGTGGGGAGTGATGATGATGCCGATGAGTTGTTGTTGCTGGCTCGGCAGGTCGCGACTCGGCGCATCGTCGTAAAACGACCACGCCACGCCCCTGACTTAGCGGGTGTGGCTCCACATCAGCGCATGGAAGGTCAGAGCAATCGCTTTGACCTGTATGCGCCCTTACTTTAAGCCGCTTTAGCCTTTTTGCGTTCTTTGCTTTGTTCCAGCGCGAGCAACGCGCTCGCCACTTCCTCATCAGTAATGAGGGTGACCTGCAATACCGCCTGACGGATGCCGCTGGGTAGCATTTGCAGGGCATCGTTAGCCAGCGAACTCAAGCGAGTGTCAAAGACTAGGCGCTTGTCATCGCTAACGCAGAGATAGCCTAAGCCTTTCAGCGTATCGAGGAAGTTTTTGAACAAGGCCTTGTCGAAGAATTCAGGCGCACTGAACTCACGAACGAAGGACAGGCGCTGCGCCAGCAGATGGCAAAGCTCTTCGAGTTGTTGCTGCGTGAGCTTGTCGGAGCCACGCTGATTCAGCACGGTGACGGTCATGTGGTAACGCACCAGGGTCTGTCGCAGCGCTCGGCTAAGGATGTGCAAACGGGCGTAATCGGCGGTATTCGAACCTGGCACGACCCAGGTGTCATCCTGCGTGCGCTGCACGAGGTTTTGCTCCGTCATCGCGGCTAAGGTTTTGGCGACGATGGCAGGCAACTCATCATCTTGCCAAATCAGGAAGAGCTCTGAGCGCAGGAAGGGATAAATCGATCGCACCATTTTCAGTAATTGATCCATGCTGGCGTGATTATTTTGCAGTAACAAAATAGCCAGCAGCGAGGGCAGGGCGAACAGGTGCAGGGTGTTATTTCGGAAGTAGGTCATTAAGACCGCTTCTTCTTCTTGAAGGTAGAGCAAGTCGCCGAGGGGATGCTTACGGCGCTGAAGAATTTTCAGCTCTTCGCCATAAGCAACCATTTCGCTGCCAGTCATTTCCGTAATCACAATTTTGTCGTGATAGGGCACGGCTTGAAGCAGAGCCTTATTGAGTTCAAGTTGCTCAGCGAGTTGCTCTTCGTCGATGGCGTGCTTGGGTGTGGATAGCAGCACCAAGCTAAGCAAATTTACCGGATTGACCACCGCACTCGCGTTGATTTGTGTGGTGATGGCATCGCCGATGGCTTTCGAGGTGATCACGAACTCAGGGCTTTCAGCTGCATTAGGGTTGTCACGCCAGCCCGGCATGTTGGCATCCAGTACATCATTGAGATAAATCGGGGTGCCAAAGCTCAAGTGCACGCGACCAAACACTTTTTGTAGCTTACGAACCGACATGGCTAAGGCAAACAGATTTTCTTTCTGCTTGGGCTTACCTTGTAGCTCGCCAATATAGGTGCCACCTTCCATGAGTTTTTCATAGCCAATATAAGCGGGTAGAAAAACCAAGGGGCGCTTGTGATCACGCAAGTAACTGCGCAACGTCATGTTCACCATGCCCAGCTTGGCATTGAGCAAACGCCCTGTGCGACTGCGTCCACCTTCAACAAAGTACTTGATGGGGAAGCCGCGACTCATGATCTGGTGCAGGTATTCATGAAATACCGTGCCGTAGAGGAAGTTGTCGCGGAAAGTGCGGCGCAGGAAGAACGCTCCTGAGCGACGTAGTATGCCGCCGACAATGGGCATGTTTAAGTTGGCGCCAGCAGCAATGTGCGGCGTAGTGTAACCGCGTGTGAAAATGACATAAGCCAGCAGCAGGTAATCGATGTGGCTGCGATGGCAGGGCACATAAATCACCTCGTGGTCGGCAGTATGCTGCTCCACGGTGTCGAAATGATGCACCTCAACGCCGTTGTATAAGCGCGTCCACATCCACGTCAAAAAGGATTTCAGGGCGTTAACGACGGGGAAAGAGTAATCGGCGGCAATTTCGTTGCAGTAAATACGCGCCCGTGATTCAGCGACTTCACGGGTGACGCCGCGTTCACTCACTTCACGATCAATGCTGGCCTGAACCGGTGCGGAATTGATGATTTCATTAAACAGCGTACGACGGTGCGATAAGTCTGGCCCAATCACCGCGGTGCGCTGGCGACGGAAATGCACGCGCAACACGCGGGAAACTTTGCGCAGGGTGAGCTCACTATTCTGGCCTTCATCGCAGAGTTGGCGCAGTGAAATTGGCGCATTTACGCGCAACATGGTGGTGCGACCTTGCACCAGCACCGTAATGAATTGTTTTAGGGCTGAAGGGGTCGCCCAGGAGTCAGCAAACAAGACTTTTAACAGCGAGCTTTCCTTGTCTGGCGAGCGGCCCCACAAAATGGTGACTGGAACCAGCTGCACGTCCAGCGTGCTATCTGCTTTAACCGCTTCGATGAGTGACTGAAGTCGGGGAGAGTGCTGATGGCGCGGTTTTATCAGTGGATTCGGCTGCTCACCACGCGTTAAGCACAGAATCGAGTGCTTTTCGCGCAGACCATGCTGGCGCATGGATGCCAAGGGGCGGGGCATGCCCAGGTTCATTGCTTCGCTTTCCAGCACCAGGACGTTTGAGAGCAAACGGCTTTGTAGGACGTAACAAATCGGCTTACTCGGGTCTATGCCTAAGCTGCGCCAATCGTGCGGCATGACTTGAGTGCGCACCCAAAGCATCATGGTTTTACGAATAACGAGACGAATGAGACGATCCAGACCAAACAAACGAAACATAGTGCAACCTCAGGGCAACGACGCAGAAAATTGAAATAGTGCCAAACAGTTTCGCGAGTGTAACAAAAGCCTGACAATAAACGCCTAAGCAGTCAGCCTATCTGTCTGGAAATTGCCACAACCTGAGGTGAGCCCATGTCCGTTGTTATGCAAGAGTTGTTGCAGTTACTTGATTTAGAAACGATTGAAATTAATCTTTTTCGCGGCCAAAGCATTAATTTGTTTGGGAAAAATGTATTTGGTGGGCAGGTATTGGGGCAGGCGTTGATGGCCGCTGGCCGCACGGTGGAAGATCGCTTA
This sequence comes from Moraxellaceae bacterium UBA2477, assembly GCA_002342025.1. Taxonomy (GTDB): domain Bacteria; phylum Pseudomonadota; class Gammaproteobacteria; order Pseudomonadales; family Moraxellaceae; genus Perlucidibaca. The sequence continues at coordinate 21,859 of DDPD01000086.1, forward strand.
GCGCATTCGCTTCACGCGTATTTTTTGCGGCCCGGTGACGCCACAACACCAATTGTGTATTCCGTAGAGCGCGTAAGAGATGGCAAGAGCTTCACAACTCGCACGGTAAAAGCGATTCAGCATGGCGAGATCATTTTTACCATGATGGCATCTTTTTCCATTGCGGAAGATGGCCTAGATCATCAAATGCCTATGCCCACCGTGCCTGCACCTGAAGAATTGAAGAGCGAATTGGAGCTGCGCCGAATGGTGGCGCCATTCGTGCCGGAGAAAATGCGCGCCATGATGGAGCGAGACCGTCCCATCGAGTTGCGTCCGATTGATCCGATCAATCCGTTCGCACTCACGCCTCAGCCGCCGCATCGGGCACATTGGATGCGCTCTCAAATGACGCTGCCCGATGACCCCTTTTTGCATCAGTGCTTATTGGCCTTTGCCTCCGACTTTGCCCTAATGGGAACGGCCATGCTGCCCCATGCGGTGCACTTTATGCAGCCCTCCATGCAGTGCGCCAGCATTGACCATGCCATGTGGTTCCATCGCCCAGTGCGCATGGATGAATGGCTGCTGTACAGCATGGATGCGCCCTCGGCATCGTCTGCAAAGGGGATTAATCGCGGCCTAATTTATAATCGTGAAGGCGTGTTAATTGCGTCGACTGCGCAAGAAGGCCTGATGCGTCAACACGAAATTTTGGAGCGTTAAGTGGTGATGCCGGTCTCCTGCTGAGGCGGCCGGCGAAAGTTCAGCACGGTGCTGGTAGCAATATCATCATTCGTTGTTATTTGCGGCGATAAAAACGCTTTTAACTCCACCTCTCGTTCTTTGGCTTCGTTGTACCCCAACTCAATGAGCGCCTTTGTAAAGGGTGCCTCAAAAATTAAGTAGCTCAGCAAGTTAGAGCCTGACTTTTTGAACATACCGGAGCCGCGCACAAATAGTTGAATGGAGGCGGGAAGGGTGTGAGCGTATTGAGCCGCGAGCACCTCAAGCTTGTCGAGCTGAGGGGAGATCACCATATAGTTCACAGGCTTGAGTGACGTAGTGGCCAGCCGCTCGGGGGGCAAAATGCTGACCGTATGGTTAATGCGGTGCATGCGTTCTAAGTCCATTTCAAGGCTATCCACGAATGAACTGCTCATGATGTGGCCAATGATTTGAGCCAAGCTGGGATAGCTCATAACTGGTGATTTAGCGGCACTGCCCGCACCCGTTCCAGCACCTATGACCAAGATGCGGCTTGCGCCCAAATGCAGTGCTGGGCTGATCGGTGCAAGCTGGCGCAAAGCGCCGTCACCATAATATTCGCCGGCAACATCCACGGCGGGAAAAATCAACGGTATGGCGCTAGAGGCCATGAGATGCTCATGGCTGAGGAGTGTTCGCCGTCCACGTCGCCGGGCACGATGCCAGTCTGTTAAGTGCGGAGCGCCTTGGTAAAAATTTACCGAGTCACCTCGGCTATAACTACAGGCAGTAATACACAAGGCCTGAAGATGTCCTTGATCGATCATGTGCGGTAGTTGTTTCAGGTCAATGATTTCACGCAGCAGATCACCTAACGGTGAGTTATTCAGAAGCGATACTGGTACGGTTTTATTAAATAAGCCAAGTGCTAGGTTACTGATCCAGCGAAAGGCACTGCCAAGCACCCCTTGCCAGTCTGTGCGATAGACTTGTGAGCTGGAGAAGTTCGACCAAACATCATGCAGTTTGTCGACCCCCGAGCCAAAAGAATTGGCACAAGTTGCTAGTGCAGCGGCATTTAGTGCGCCAGCCGAGGTGCCACAAATAATTGGAAATGGCGTGCTGTGACGATTTGGCAGCATTTCTGAAATCGCGCGCAGTACGCCAATTTGATAAGCCGCGCGAGCGCCGCCTCCGGACAGAACCAATGCAGCGGGGCCTGTTGCAGCGCTTTTCTCAGCGCTAATTTGATCCACTCCATTCATTGCCAAGATTCCTTTTCGGGTTATGACTTGATCGTCTGCCTGCTTTTTGTTCGATGCAAGATCGAATCGTCTGCGTTTTGCAGGCTTTTTGCTGTTCGCCTGTAGTCAAGCTTAGCCATGAGTTAAGCTGTTGCCGGTTTGATTGGGAGTGAAGGCATGGTGGATGGCAGGCTGCAATGGCGCTGGCGACTGACGTTTGGCATCGTCGTGATAGCGCTCCTGGTGTTGCAGTTTTGGGACTTGCCTGAAGGGGCTTTAGGTCAGGAGATATTCTGGCAGTTGCGCTTACCACGGCTGATCTTGGCCGCCTTCGCGGGCGCAACTTTGGCGCTGGCCGGTCTTTGGCTACAAACCCTTTTCCGTACATCTTTGGTAGAACCTGGTCTGCTTGGGGTCTCTTCGGGCTCTGCACTGACCGCGATTATTTTTCTGGTGTTGTGGCCTGCAGCTTGGGTATGGATGCCTTTAGCGGCGATGGTGGGCGGTAGTTTGGCACTGTTTTCCGTACTTGGCTTAGCGAAGCGTTATCAATTGCAAGGTGAAGCATTGCTGTTACTTGGCATTGCGCTGAATGCGCTCCTGGCAGCGGCCATGCAAATGTTGTTGCTGATCAGTCCAGACCAAGCCTTGCGTGCCAGTAGCTTCTGGCTAATGGGTAGTTTTGCTTATGCTGAGGCTCATTTATTGTTGCCAGCGCTCATGATCATGGGGCTGAGTGCTTGGTGGGGCATACGACGCGCCAGCGCCTTCGACCTGTGGTTATTAGGCGAGCGAGAAGCAGGCTACTTGGGCCTACCTGTTGCTCGGTTTCGTCGTCAAATAATTTGGGCTAGTGCCGCTTTGGTTGCTTTGGTTGTGGTGCAAGCGGGAAGTATTTCGTTTATCGGCTTGATGGCGCCGCATATGGCCAGTCGATGGGTGGGGTGCAGTCATCGAGCGCTTACTCCGGCGGTTCTGCTCATTGGCGCATTACTAGCGGTGTTTGCCGATACTTTGGCGCAAACCTTACTGAGCCCGTTGGAAATTCCGGTGGGCATTTTAACTGCGCTGCTTGGCGCACCCTTCTTTCTTGCGTTGCTGCGCTTGCGGTGGCAGAGATGATGCATATTTCAGCGCAGTCCTTGTGCAGTCCCGATGGTCACGAGCTGTTGGCGCTGCCTGAGCTCCATATGCAGGCAGGCGAGTGCTGGCTCGTGTTAGGGCCTAATGGCGCCGGCAAAAGTACTTTCCTAAGACATGCCGCAGGGCTGTCTGCGGCGAATACGCATGTGCTCCCTCAACATTGGCGTTGGCAGGGCAATCCCTTGCCCAGGTGGCACGATAGTGCCTGGGCACAACAACGCGCCTACCTGCCCCAGCAGCACCATTTGCGCTCTGCGCTAAGCGTAGAGGCGGTGGTTCGCATGGGCGCTTTCCCGTGGCAAGGAGTGCATGCGCGATTGGCGGATACGCTGGCCACCATTTTCGAAGAGTGGGACTTGCAGCAGTTACGACATCGCGCATGGACAACGCTGTCTGGCGGTGAACAGCAGCGGGTGCAGCTAGCGCGTACGGCGTTGCAATTGACCTTAGCCACGCCTGATTCTCCGCGATTATGGCTGTTGGACGAGCCCTTAGCCGCGCTGGATTTGCCTCATCAAGCAGTGGCCCTCGCGGTTATGAAACATGCCGCGGCTGCGGGTGCATTGGTGATCGCGAGTGTCCACGACATGAACGCTGCGTTAGCGATCGCTAGCCATGTTTTGGTGTTGGGGAAAGGTAGGGTGTTGTGGCAGGGAGCGGTACAGGCTGAGCCCGTTCGTGAAGCGCTGGCGGAGGCGTTTGCATTGCCCTTGGTGTGGGCGAGCTGGCGGGACGGAGAAACCTCAGGGCAATGGCTGGTGCCACGACCCTGAGGTGATTATCAGCTTATAACGCCGTGACTGTGCCGGCGAGATGTGGCTTACCTTTGCGTGCATCATTGACGGTGAATTGATAGCCCGTGCTCGTGGCTTCCGAACTGAAAGCGACTTTGGCGGGCAACAATACCGGCAACTTAAATTGCACGTCTACGCGATAGGCATTGGGCAGGCGACCATCAAGCGCCGCTAAGCAAGCCGCTTTGCTCCACATGCCATGGGCAATGGCCTGCGGGAAGCCCAACAACTTGGCCGTGGCGGCGTAGAGATGTATCGGGTTGCGATCGCCAGAGACTGCGCCGTAACGACGACCAATATCCCCTGGCACCGTCCAAATCGAGGAGGGCGTGGAGGATGCAATGCGCGCAGGCTTGTCTGTCTTCGCGGGTTTTTCTGCGGGTTTAGCCTCTGCTTTTGGCGTGGCTTGGCGACGCAGATAAGTGCTGATATCCACCCACACTTTCTCTTCGCCCACAAAGGCTTCGCTGATCAGGTCAAACGTCACGCCCTTATCGTGCGGCTGTAAATTGCCCACACGGGTACGGAAGGTGACTTGCTCGCGCACATTCACTGGGCGGAGCTGATCAATGGTGTTGCGAACATGGACGAGGCCGAGCAGCGCATAAGGGAACGCAGCGTCGGTCATCACCACTAACTGCAGGGGCGTGCTTAGCACATGCAGGTAGGTCGAAGGCACGGTATCGCGGAGGGTAAAACCGCAGGTGCGGTTGTACTCGGCGAGATGTGCGAGGTCGATGCTTTGATCTCGCAGCACCACCTCTAAGTCGGGCAGCGTATGGCTGCCCTTTTTATTGAAGCCACCCAGTACCGCCTTGGCATAAAGGCTCAAGGCGCCTGGGGCTTTTGCGATTTCACGAACTGTCATGGTCAAACTCCAGCGCTTAGGCGCCGATCAGGCTCTGTCCGCAGACGCGAACAATGTTGCCGTTGACGGCATTCGAAGCCGGGTTGGCGTACCAAGCAATGGTTTCTGCGACATCAACGGGCAGGCCACCTTGCGACATCGAGTTCATACGACGACCGGCTTCGCGGATAGCGAAAGGAATCGCGGCTGTCATTTGCGTTTCAATGAAGCCCGGAGCCACGGCATTGATGGTGATGCCCTTGGCCTGCAGGCTTGGCATCATGCTGTTAACCATGCCAATTACGCCGGCCTTGGACACGGCATAGTTGGTTTGACCCATGTTGCCGGCGATGCCCGAGATCGACGACACGCAGATTACGCGGCCATTGGCACGAATAGCGT
>DDPD01000021.1 GCA_002342025.1 Moraxellaceae bacterium UBA2477
GTGACAACCAAACCCTGATGTTGGGCGGAATTTTTCGTACTCAGTCGGTTCGCTCTGTCAGTCAGGTGCCAGTACTGGGTAATATCCCGCTATTGGGCTACTTGTTTCGACGCCAGCAGGTTCGCGAAGACAAGCAGGAGCTACTTATTTTTGTTACGCCACGGGTATTGGATGCGTCTGGGCTGCTACCAGAAGCTCTAGCCGACTCGCGGGCGGTTGAGATTTCAAATGCTGCCATCATCTATTCAAAACATCTACTTGGTCGGCCCCATGGGCGCGGGCAAGACCACCATCGGGCGGCAGCTCGCTGAAATCCTGCATTGGGAATTTTTAGATTCAGATCATGAAATTGAGGCGCGAACTGGCGCAAACATTCCATGGATTTTTGATATCGAGGGTGAAGAAGGCTTCCGTCAGCGTGAAGAACATGTCATTGATGTGCTGACGCAGCGTCGTCATCTGGTGTTAGCCACCGGCGGAGGTGCGGTCATGCGTGAGAGCAATCGCCGCCATTTACATGAGCGTGGCACCGTTATTTATTTGGAAACCACGGTGGAGCGTTCGTTGGAGCGGACCGCGCGTGATCAAAATCGCCCGCTGTTGCAGACAGCAGATCCTCGGGCGCGTTTGACGGAGCTCTTGCGGAAACGAGACCCACTGTACCGTGAAGTGGCTCATCACATCATGCCAACCGAGCGAGTGAGTGCGCGGGAAGTGGCATGGCATATTTTGCAGAAATTGGGTGCACGCTAAGGCGCGTATTTGGCGCGTTCGTAAACTGAGAGATTGAAATGCATACCGTGTTAAACGTGGCCCTAGGCGATCGCAGTTACCCCATTTTTATTGGCGATGGCGTGCTGGCTCGAGCAGACTTGGTGTTGCCGCACATTCGTGGCAAGCAGGTGTTGTTGGTTAGCAATGAAACCGTGGCGCCGCTTTATGCCAAGACCCTGCGCACTAGTTTGCTGTCCGCCGGCTTAACGGTGGCCGAGGTCGTGCTACCCGATGGCGAGCAATATAAAGATTGGCAACATTTGAATCTAATTTTCGATGCCTTATTGCAGGCGCGCTTTAGTCGTAAAGCCACCCTGATTGCCTTGGGCGGAGGCGTCATTGGCGACATGACCGGTTTTGCGGCGGCCTGCTATCAGCGCGGCGTCGATTTTATTCAAGTGCCGACCACCTTGCTTTCTCAGGTCGATTCGTCGGTGGGCGGGAAAACGGGCATTAACCATCCGCTGGGCAAAAATATGATCGGGGCCTTTCAGCAGCCTCGCGTCGTGCTTGCCGACACCGACGTGTTGAAATCCTTGCCGCAACGCGAATTATCGGCGGGGCTGGCCGAAGTCATTAAGTACGGACTCATTCGCGACCTCGACTTTCTGTGCTGGCTGGAGGCGCACATGGAAGGTCTGATGGCGCGGGACTCGTCGTTGCTGGCAGAAGCCATTGAGCGCTCCTGCCAAAACAAGGCGGATGTAGTGGCTGCCGATGAGTTTGAACAAAACGATATCCGAGCACTGCTCAACCTGGGCCATACCTTTGGTCATGCCATTGAAACCGGTATGGGCTATGGCGAGTGGCTGCATGGCGAGGCGGTGGGTGCAGGTATGTTGCTGGCAGCGGATCTGTCCTGCCGTGAAGGCTGGCTCACGCCTGCGGATGTGGCGCGCGTGAAAGCCCTGCTGTTGCGTGCTGGGCTGCCCGTTGCCGCTCCTGCCGGCATGACGCCTGCGATATTTATGCAGCACATGGCGGTGGATAAAAAGAATGTGGATGGTCGTTTGCGTCTGGTGCTGTTGAAGCAATTAGGCGAGGCGATTGTCACCGATCAGGCGTCGCCCGCGCATTTGCAGGCCACGTTAATCGCCGCGTGTGAAGGGGTAATGGGGTGATGACGGCAAAGTCGCAACAACGATTAGGCAATGCCTTATTGGTTTTATTTGTGCTGGGCGTGCTGGGTTTGTGGCTGCAAACGCCGGTGAAGGCGCTGTTTCAGGAACGTATCTTAGCGAACGTGGGTTTTGGCGAGGCAGGTTTTAGTGACAGCTTTGGTGCGTTGCCCTCTTTGGTGAAAGACAACGGGGGCGCGCAACCTGTGCCTATCGAGGCCTCGGCGCCACAGCGAATTGCACAGTATCGTGATAAAGCCTGGCTGCTGTCGCAGGATGCCGCCGGCTTCACGCTGCAGATTGCCGTATTCGGGGATGAGCGCCGTATCGGTGATCTGCTGTCGAGCCGCAGTGATAAGGATCAATTTCACTATGTGGTGCTGCCGGCGGCGGTTGATGCGGCAGATGGTTCATCGTCCGGCCCACGTTACGTGCTGACCTATGGCCAATTTGCCAGTCGTCAGCAAGCAGAAGAAGTGGCGGCTGCGTTGACCGGCCTGCCCGGAAAAATGCCGAGAGCATGGGGCTCGTTGCAAAGCGATGCAGAGTCAGCTTTTGCTGCTGAAGCCTTGATGCAGGGGGCTGCTGAAGGCGTGGTGACGCCAACGACTCCAGCGCCGGCCAATCCTGATAATGATCCCGCTCTCCTGCTTTCGCCGGACTCGGCACCAGTCATTATTCCTGTCCAACCAAAGGCGAATTCCGCCCCGGGTTCTGTCCCTGTCGACTCCTTGTAGGGTCGGCAAGGCCAGGGACTGGCCTGAAACTTGCTCCGTGTATAGGAATTAATTGGCATATTTTACGAAATGAGGCGGCCAGAGAGGCTTGCATCAATTGAGTGAAAACGCCTTTTCACCTACTATACGCGTCCAATTTTGCGCCCAGCGCGGTTTCTGCCTGCGCGTAAGAATTCTTAAACCTTTGTTTTCCAAGGTATAACTGATGCTAGAGCAGCCGGTCGTCAACGCGGGTCTGTACCACCCGGATGAGTTTCGTGACAACTGCGGTTTCGGCCTCATCGCACAGATGAAGGGCGAGACCAGTCACCATCTGGTCCAGACAGCGATTCATTCACTCAGCTGCATGACCCATCGCGGCGCCATTGCCGCCGATGGTAAGACTGGCGACGGCTGCGGCCTGTTGCTGGCGATGCCGCGTGCTTTCTTCCGTGCCGTTGCGCAGGAAGAGCTGGGTGTCACCCTGACCGATACCTTCGCGGTCGGCTTGGTGTTTCTCAATACCGACCCCGCCCTGGCTGCCAACGCCCGCGCTATCCTGAAAAAGGAAGTTGAGGCTGAAGGCCTGACGCTGGCTGGCTGGCGCACGGTGCCCACCGACAACAGCATCCTCGGCGAAATCGCCCTGCGTTCGCTGCCGGTGTTCGAGCAAGTGCTGGTTAATGCCGGCTCGATGGATGAGGTGGTGGCCAACCGTAAGTTGTTCTTAGCGCGCCGCCGCGCTGAGCATCAGCTCAAAGCGGACCCTTTGTTTTATGTCACCACGCTGTCCACTCAGGTCATTTCCTATAAAGGCCTGGTGATGCCGGCTGACCTGCCGGTGTTCTACAAAGATCTCGGCGACGAGCGTCTGGAAACGCATATCTGCGTGTTCCACCAACGCTTCTCGACCAACACGCTGCCGCGCTGGCCGCTGGCGCAGCCGTTCCGTTACCTCGCCCACAACGGTGAAATCAATACCGTTAGCGGTAACCGTAACTGGGCCGTGGCGCGTACGCCTAAATTCACGCACCCAGATTTGCCAGGTCTCACCGAGCTGACGCCGCTGGTGAACCGTACCGGCTCCGACTCGTCGTCCATGGACAACATGCTGGAGATCCTGCTCGGTGGCGGCATGGGTCTGTTCCGTGCCCTGCGTATGCTGGTGCCACCGGCCTGGCAGAACGTGGAGTCGATGGACGCCGATTTGCGTGCGTTCTATGAATACAACGCCAAGCACATGGAAGCCTGGGACGGTCCTGCAGGTCTGGTCATCACCGACGGTCGCTATGCCGTGTGCATGCTCGACCGTAACGGTCTGCGTCCGGCGCGTTGGGTCATCACCAAGAATGGCTACATCACGCTGGCGTCGGAAATCGGCGTTTGGGATTACAAGCCGGAAGATGTCGTGTCCAAGGGCCGGGTCGGTCCGGGCAAGATTGTCGCCATCGATACGCAAAAGGGCGAGTTGCTCGACAACAATGCCGTCGATGACCTGCTCAAGAATGCCCAGCCCTACAAGCAGTGGCTGCGTCAGGAAGCGCGTCGCGTTGAAACCGACAGCGAGCTGGAAAAGTCCCTGCTCGGCAACATCGACCGCAACAGCCTGAACACGTATCAGAAGATGTTCCTGGTCACGTTTGAAGAACGCGATCAGATCATCCGTCCGCTCGCGGAATCCGGCCAAGAAGCCGTGGGCTCGATGGGCGACGATACGCCGATGGCGGTGCTGTCGCGTCGCGTCCGTCATCAGGCCGATTATTTCCGTCAGCAGTTCGCGCAGGTGACTAACCCGCCCATCGATCCGCTGCGCGAAGCCATTGTGATGTCGCTGGAAACCGCATTTGGCCCGGAGATGAACATCTTCGAAGAAACGCCAGAACACGCCCGTCGCGTCATTGTGTCCAGCCCGGTGCTGTCGCACTCGAAATTCGCCCAGCTCAAGCAGATTGATCTGCCCGGCTACGGCTTCGAAGTGATTGATCTGAACTACCCAGAAAGCGAAGGCTTGCAGGCGGCCCTTCAGCGCATTTGTGCTCAGGCCGAAGCGGCTGTGCGCGCCGGTCGTTCGCAGCTGGTGCTGTCGGATCGCGCTATTCGTGCAGGCTTCCTGCCTATCAGTGCGCTGATGGCGACCGGTGCCGTGCATCATCACCTGATGAATGCCGGCTGGCGCTGCGATGCCAACATCATTGTCGAGACCGGCTTTGCCCGTGACCCGCATCACTTTGCCGTGCTCATCGGCTTTGGTGCCAGCGCCGTGTATCCGTATCTGGCCTACGACATCATTGCCGACATGGCGCGCAACGGTGAGATCCTCGGCGATCCGCTGGAAGCGCAGGGCTATTTCCGCAAGGGCATCGACAAGGGTCTGCTGAAGATCATGTCGAAGATGGGCATCTCCACGATTGCGTCTTACCGTGGCGCGCAGCTGTTTGAAGCCGTCGGCCTCGACAGCCAAGTGGTCGAAACCTGCTTCAAGGGTGTGCCTAGCCGTATTCAAGGCGCTAACTTTGCCGACATCGAAGGCGATCAGCGCTTGCTCGCTGAAGATGCTTGGAAAGCTCGCAAGGCGCTCGATCAAGGCGGTCTGCTCAAGTTCGTTTATGGCAAGGAATATCACGCCTTTAACCCGGACGTGATTAACACCCTGCACACCGCTGTTCGTTCGGGAAACTACACGGACTATTTGGCCTATGCCGATCTGGTTAACCAGCGTCCGGTCGCGACCATTCGTGATTTGCTGCAGCTGAAGAAGGCCGCACAGGCATTGCCGATTAATGACGTAGAGCCATTGGAAGCCATTCTGATGCGCTTCGACTCCGCCGGTATGTCGCTGGGCGCGTTGTCGCCGGAAGCGCATGAGTCGATTGCCATCGCCATGAACACGCTGGGCGGGCGCTCGAACTCGGGTGAGGGCGGCGAAGATCCAGCGCGTTACGGAACGATCAAAAACTCCAAAATCAAGCAAGTTGCTTCCGGCCGCTTCGGCGTTACGCCGGCGTATCTGGCCAGCGCCGAAGTGCTGCAAATCAAAGTCGCGCAGGGCGCCAAGCCAGGCGAGGGCGGCCAGCTGCCGGGCGGCAAGGTCAATGCGCTGATCGCGCGTCTGCGCCACTCGGTGCCGGGTGTCACGCTGATCTCGCCACCGCCGCATCACGACATTTACTCAATCGAAGACTTGTCGCAGCTGATCTTTGACCTTAAGCAGGTCAATCCGCGCGCGCTGGTGTCGGTGAAGCTGGTGTCGGAGCCGGGCGTCGGCACGATTGCTGCCGGTGTGGCCAAGGCCTACGCCGACCTCATCACCATCTCCGGTTATGACGGCGGTACGGCGGCATCGCCACTGAGCTCGATTCACTATGCCGGTTCGCCGTGGGAGCTCGGCCTGTCCGAAGCTCAGCAGGCCCTGCGTGCCAACGATCTGCGCGGCAAGGTCCGCGTGCAGACCGACGGCGGCCTGAAGACGGGTCTTGATGTCGTCAAAGCAGCCATCCTCGGTGCCGAGAGCTTCGGCTTCGGCTCCACGCCGATGATCGCGCTGGGCTGTAAGTACCTGCGTATCTGCCACCTCAACAACTGCGCCACCGGTGTCGCCACGCAGCAGGACAAGCTGCGTCAGGACCACTACATCGGCGAGCCGGAAATGCTGATGAACTTCTTCAAGTTCGTCGCTGCCGAAACCCGCGAGTGGCTGTCGGTGCTGGGTGTGGCTTCGCTGGCCGAGCTGATTGGTCGTACCGATCTGCTGGAAATGCTGCCGGGTGAAACCGGTAAGCAATCGCGCCTCGACCTGATGCCGCTACTGAAGAACGACCACATCTCTGCCGACAAGCCGCAGTTCTGCATGCAGTCGAAGAACGAGCCGTTCGATCAGGGCGTGCTTGCCGAACTCATTGTGGCCGAAGTGCTGCCGGCGATTGAAGGTAAGACCGGCGGCAGCTACGACTTCCGTATCGGCAACTGCGACCGTTCCATCGGTGCGCGCGTGTCGGGCGAGATCGCCCAGCGCCACGGCGACCAAGGCATGGCCGATGCGCCAATCACGCTTAACTTCACCGGCACTGCCGGCCAGAGCTTCGGCGTGTGGAATGCCGGCGGCCTCAACCTGCGCCTTGAAGGCGATGCCAACGACTATGTCGGCAAGGGCATGGCCGGCGGCAAGGTCGTGATTCGTCCGCCGCAGGGTGCGGTGTTCAAGTCGCAGGATACCGCCATCATCGGCAACACCTGCCTGTATGGCGCTACCGGCGGCAAGCTGCTGGCAGCGGGTACGGCGGGCGAGCGTTTTGCCGTGCGCAACTCCGGCTGCGAAGCGGTCATTGAAGGCGCGGGCGATCACTGCTGCGAATACATGACCGGTGGTCTGGTTACCGTGCTCGGCCGTACTGGCCTGAATTTCGGTGCCGGCATGACCGGCGGTTTCGCCTATGTGCTCGACCTCGACAACAACTTCTTCGACCACTGCAACCATGAGCTGATCGAGCTGCACCGTATCAGCACGGAGCCCATGGGCCCGCACCGTCAGCATCTCAAGTCCGTACTCAAAGAGTATGTGGCCGAGACGGACAGTGTCTGGGGTCGTGAGATTCTTGAACAGTTCGACGAGTATCAGCGTAAGTTCTGGCTAGTGAAGCCGAAGGCGGCGCACTTGAAAGAGCTACTCAAGAACACGGTATCGAACCCGCAGTAAGCACGAACAAGAATTGAGGCAAGATCATGGCAGAGCGCCTGAACAACGATTTCCAGTTCCTCGATGTGGCCCGTCAGGACCCCACGAAGAAGCCGATTGACGTCCGCAAGGCGGAGTTCGTCGAGATTTACCAGCCCTTCGCTAAACCCGAAGTGGAAGGTCAGTCGCACCGTTGTCTGGACTGCGGCAATCCGTATTGCGAGTGGAAGTGCCCGGTACACAACTACATTCCGAACTGGCTCAAGCTGATCTCGGAAGGCCGTATTTTTGAAGCCGCCGAGCTATGCCATCAGACCAACACGCTGCCGGAAGTCTGTGGCCGCGTTTGTCCGCAAGATCGCCTTTGCGAGGGTGCTTGCACTCTGAACGATGGCTTCGGCGCAGTCACTATCGGTAACACCGAGAAGTACATTGTCGATACCGCTTTTGCCATGGGCTGGCGTCCTGACCTGTCGCATGTGGTGCCGACCGGTAAGAAAGTCGCCATCATCGGTGCCGGCCCTGCGGGTCTGGGTTGCGCTGATGTGCTCACGCGCAGCGGCGTTAAGGCTGTGGTGTTCGACAAGAACCCGGAAATCGGCGGTCTGCTGACCTTCGGCATCCCCGAGTTCAAGATGGAAAAGGCGGTGATGTCGCGTCGCCGTGAAATTTTCACCGACATGGGCATCGAGTTCCGTCTCAACACGGATGTCGGCGTCGATGTGAAGATCGACGACCTGCTCGCCGAATACGATGCTGTGTTCATGGGCATGGGCACCTACACCTACATGAAGGGCGGCTTCCCCGGCGAAGATCTGCCCGGCGTGTATGACGCGCTCGACTTCCTCATTGCCAACGTCAATCGCAACCTCGGCTTCGAGAAGAATCCGGCGGATTACATCGACATGGCCGGCAAGAAAGTGGTCGTGCTCGGCGGTGGCGATACCGCCATGGACTGCAACCGCACCTCCATCCGTCAGGGTGCCGAGAGCGTGAGCTGTGCCTATCGCCGCGATGAAGCCAACATGCCCGGCTCCGTGCGCGAAGTGAAGAATGCCCGCGAAGAGGGTGTCGAATTCCTCTTCAACCGTCAGCCCATCGAGATTGTGGGTGACGGTCACAAGGTGACTGGCGTGAAAGTCGTGGAGACTCAGCTCGGTGCTGCCGATGCGCGTGGTCGTCGCAGCCCGGAACCGGTTCCTGGCTCCGAGCAGATCCTGCCGGCCGATGCCGTGGTGCTGGCCTTTGGTTTCCGCCCCAGCCCAGCCCCGTGGTTCGCTGACTTAGGTGTGGCGATGGATGCCTCCGGTCGCGTACAGGCGCCAGCTGAAGCGAAGTTCAAGTTCCAAACCACAAACTCGAAAGTGTTCGCCGGTGGCGACATGGTGCGCGGCTCCGACCTGGTAGTAACGGCCATCTGGGAAGGTCGTCAGGCTGCCGAGGGCATCTTGGACTATCTCGACGTCTGAGCTGGTTATTGGTCTGAAAAAAGCCGGGCCTGCAGAAATGCAGTGCCCGGTTTTTTTACAGCTTACTTCCGGCAATCATTCCCCTGCGCTTTCCAGCTCAGAATCGTTTTTGCCTTATCCACCTCAAAGTAGGTTTGGCAGCGCAGCAAACCTACGCGATCACCAAAGCCAAAACCCACGCCCGTACCAAAGCCACTGCCGCGAGAGCCGGTGAAAATCGACGTTGAGATGGTGGGGGCTACGGTATAGCTGCCCTGCTTATCCCACACATAGACTAGGTTGCCGGTGGGCGATTCAAAGCTGCCCGATGGGTAGCCCCAAGCATCCATCACCACCTTAATGTTTGAGCCGACCCAGCCTTGCAGTTCATTTTCGTAGCGTTCGCGGGTGGCACAGCCGGTCAACACCAGGGCGCTAAGGACGAGGGCGAGTGCGTTGCGAATAGTCTTCGTGCGTTGCATGACGAATCTCCTGCTGCGTAGCGAATGTCAAATCGTGCGAATGCTACAATAGCCCCAAAATGGCTGCACATCGAGTGCACACACTTGTCTTGAGAATACCCATGTCTGACTTGAAGAATGACCGCTTTCTGCGCGCTTTGTTGCGACAACCGGTAGATCGCACGCCCGTTTGGATGATGCGCCAAGCTGGGCGCTATTTGCCTGAGTACCGCGCCACGCGGGCTCAGGCCGGCGATTTCATGAAGCTCATGATGAGCCCGCAATTGGCCTGTGAAGTCACGTTGCAGCCGCTAGATCGCTACCCGCTCGATGCCGCCATTCTGTTCTCCGACATCCTCACCATTCCCGATGCCATGGGTCTAGGCCTGTATTTCGAGACTGGCGAAGGCCCGCGCTTTGCCAAGACCGTGCGTTCACAGGCCGATGTGGATGCGCTGCCCATTCCCGAGCCTGAAAAAGACCTGGGTTATGTCATGGACGCGGTGCGGACGATTCGCCGCGAGCTCAATGGCCGCGTGCCGCTGATTGGTTTTGCCGGCAGCCCGTGGACGCTCGCGACCTATATGGTCGAGGGCGGCTCATCGAAGGATTTTCGCGCCGCGAAAACGTTGATGGTGACGCAGCCAGCGGTGTTGCACGCACTGCTCGGCAAGCTCGCGCAGTCTGTCACCTCCTACCTCAATGCGCAGATTCTGGCGGGCGCTCAGGCGGTGCAAATTTTTGACTCCTGGGGCGGTGCGCTATCGCATTCGGCCTACCAAGAGTTCTCGCTGGCGTATATGCAGCAGATCGTGAACGGCCTGATTCGCGAGCATGATGGCCGCCGCGTGCCGGTCATTCTCTTCACCAAGGGCGGTGGTCAGTGGCTGGAAGCCATGGCCAATACCGGTGCCGATGCCCTGGGCTTGGATTGGACTAGCGATCTCGGTCTGGCGCGTCAGCGCGTGGGTAGCAAGGTGGCATTGCAGGGCAATATGGATCCGTCCATGTTGTTTGCCCCCCCGGCCCGTATTCGTGAAGAAGTGGCGCGAATTCTGAGTAGCTACGGTCAGGGCAGTGGTCATGTCTTCAATCTGGGGCATGGCATTGATCAGCATGTGGACCCGGCCCACGCAGGCGCTTTCATCGAAGCCGTGGTCGAGCTGTCGGGGGCGTATCACGCTGCTCTTTAAGTAGAACCGCCTAAGTTCCGCTACACTCGGGGCATAACGAGAAAAATCGGGATGCCCCTTCATGAATTTCTTTTCCAGTGCGCGTGAGTTTGGCCGCCTGCGCGAGCTTATCTCCATCCTGCTTAAATATGGCTTTGATGACCTGGTGCGCTGGCTGCATCTAGAGAATCGTGCCGGTTTACTAAAGCGTTGGTTGCGCCAAGACCTGCCCCCCGATATTCGCCGCTTGCCCAGCGAAGCCCGTGCTCGTTTAGCGCTAGAGGCCATGGGGCCGACGTTCGTAAAGCTCGGCCAAATTCTTGCCACGCGCGTGGATTTGCTCCCCGCTGAATGGATCACCGAGCTAGAGAAACTGCAGGATCAAGCCGCTGCAGTGCCTTTTTCTCAGCTTAAGCCGCAGCTGGAGCGTAGTTTGGGGGCCAAGGTCAGCGCCTGCTTCCGTGAAATTGATGAGAAGCCAGTGGGCACGGCCTCCATGGCGCAGGTGTATCGGGCGGTGACGCCGATTGGCCAAGAGGTGGTGCTGAAAATTCGCCGCCCGGGTGTGGAAGAAAAGATTCAGGCAGACCTGCGGCTATTGCGTAAATTGGCCGAGATTGCTGAGGCGCAATCGCCGGAGTTACGACGCTATCAGCCCATTGAAATTGTGCAGGAATTCGAGGCGTCATTACTGCGCGAGCTGGACTTTACGGTGGAGGCTCGCAGTGCCGATCGCATGCGGGAAAACCTGCGTCATTTAGATTGGCTGGTGGTGCCGCGCATCTATTGGGAATGGACGTGCGAAGACCTGAACGTGCAGGAGTTTATTCGCGGCATCCCGGCCAAAAGTGTTGAAGAGATTGATCGAGCTGGCCTGAATCGCAAACTCATTGCCCGCCGGGGCGCGCAGGCGGTGTGGAAAATGATGCTGGAAGACGGCCTGTTTCACGCCGACCCGCATCCCGGCAATTTCTTGATTTTGCCCGGTAGCCGCATCGCCATGCTCGATTTCGGCATGGTCGGCAAGCTCACGGCGACTCGGCGCGATCAGCTCATCCGCATGATACGTGGCGTGGCCTTGCAAGAGCCCGACACCGTCACCCAGGTCTTGGTCGAGTGGTCGGCGGGGCGCTACATCAATCGCGAAGGATTGCTCTCGGAAGTGACCACGCTGATTGAGCAATTTGATGGCGTGCCCATGGCGGAGCTCGACATCACGGCCTTGCTCAATGCCATCGCGGCGGTGTTGCGTAATTACAATTTGCGCTTGCCCAGTGAGTTAACGCTGCTTGCCAAGGCCTGCGTGACCTTGGAGGGCTTTGGTCGCCTTATAGATCCGAACTTCCAGCTCATGGACGAGGCCATGCCGTTGCTTAGGCGTACTTTAGCGAATCGCTATAGCCCGAAAGTGCTGGCTCGTGCCGTGCGTTCGCGCGCGTTGGACGCGGTGGAGCGCCTGTATCACCCGGGAACGCAAGGCTTGCATGGCAACGGCGGCCACTATGCCGGGCCACCGCCCATGCAAGTTGAAGAACTATCCAAACTGGTTAATCGTTTGGAGCGCGCCAGCCATCGCCAAGCCCGCGCCGTGCTCTTGGCCGGCCTGTTTTTGGTCAGTGGCATGATGCTGCAGCTCGAGCAAGGGCCGCATATTTTGGGCATGCACGTGTTGGGCTTACTCAGCCTTATTGGCTGTACCGGCTATTGGCTGTGGATGCTCACGCAGCTGTGGTGGACGGAGCGCGGGCATCGCGATTGATGCTCCGCACTAGGCTTATCAGCCGTGCCAACTCCGCACCGATGGCTCCGGAAACGTCATCGTAAATTGCGGAATTTTCACTGCGGCTAGGCAGCGACCGCGCGCGAGATCTGGAAACAATTCGGGGTCAAAATGCCAGTCCAACACTTTCGCGGCGCGGCACTTGCCCTGCGCGCTAGGGGCGAGGGTGAACACTTTGCCTTCCCAGACTTGCGCTAGCGTGCGCCACGCGGCTGGCAGCCAATGAGCCGGCAGCGGCAGAGCCGGGCCGCTACTGCTCAGGGTCATTTCGGCAATGCGGCGACCGTCATCGGCGGTGAGCACGGCGCGATCGATACCTTCGTCATTTAGTGATACCGCGAAATCACAACGATCTTTGGGGATGCCCCAGTTGCGCCGGCCATTCAGCACGGAGGCCTGCGAAGACACATAAATGCGCGAGATGCTGGGCTGACGCTCGCCGTTGCCGAAGTCGAATGTACCGGGAATAAACAACAGTTCTTGATAGGGGCCAACGGCGCTGCTTTGGTAGTCCACCAGCATCGCCAATGACAGTGGGCTGCGGCGGCTTTTACGCAGGCCCGTGGGCGTGAACGGACAGTTGGCGAGCACGTCTTCCGGCATTTTCATCAGGAAGGCATAGCCCTGACCACTGAGCTGCCACGGAGCAGGCGCGAGTGCGAGGGAAGGGTTGGCAAGGAGAGAGGCGGACATGGCGAGGCAGTTCCTGCGAGTAAACGGGCCGGTTAGGTTCGGCGGGTCGCAGGAGCTTGCCTATTCGTGACTGTCGGGTCAAGCCTTAGCCGCCGAGACTTTCCCAGCGTTCGAGCAGATGCAGCAGGCGCTCGTCGATTTCGCTCAGGCGCTGGCTTAGCGTGGCGGCACGAGCACTGTCGCTGACATACAGCGAGCCATCGGCGAGGGCAGCATTGGCAGCCACTTGCTCGGCTTCCAGCGCGGCAATTTCGGTGGGAATGCTGTCGAGTTCGCGCTGCTCCTTGTAGCTGAGCTTGCGTTTGGCCGGGGTGGCGGGCGCGGGGCTGGCCGCAAAGACAGCAGCCGGCTTGCCAGGCAGCGACACGGCGGTCTGCGTCGGACGCTGGCGCAGCCAGTCATCGTAGCCGCCAACATATTCATTGATTTGGCCATCGCCCTCGAAGACCCAGGTGCTGCTCACCACTTCGTTGAGGAAGGCGCGGTCATGGCTAATCACTAGCAGCGTGCCTTGATAACTGACCAGCAGCTCTTCGAGCAGCTCTAGCGTTTCTACGTCGAGATCGTTGGTGGGTTCGTCTAGGATGAGCAGGTTAGTCGGCCGGGTGAACAGCTTGGCCAGCAGCAGGCGATTGCGTTCGCCGCCAGAGAGCGCCTTTACTGGCGTGCGTGCACGCTGCGGCGAGAACAGGAAGTCTTGCAGATAAGATAGGGCGTGCTTGCGTTGGCCATTGATCTCGATGAAGTCCGAGCCTTCCACCACGTTGTCGATAACGCTGCGCTCGGGGTCGAGCTGGGCACGCAGCTGATCGAAATAAGCCACTTGCAGCAGGGTGCCGTGACGAACCGAGCCGGCATCGGGTTCGATTTTCTGCAGCAGCAGATTGATCAGTGTGGTTTTGCCGACGCCGTTGTCACCGATCAGGCCGATTTTGTCGCCTCGCATAACCACGGCATCGAAATCCTTCACCAGCGTCAGGCCGCCGAGGGTTTTGCACAGACCGGTCGCTTCCATGACCAGCTTGCCTGAGCGTTCGGCATCGCTGATGGCAAGGTTCGCTTTGCCGACCCGCTCACGACGCGCGGCGCGATCACGACGCAGCTGCTCCAGTGCGCGCACACGGCCTTCATTGCGGGTGCGACGCGCCTTAATGCCCTGACGAATCCAGACTTCTTCCTGTGCCAGCTTCTTGTCGAAGACCGCGCTCTGATGCTCTTCGGCGATCAGCTGCGCAGCCTTGGTTTCCAGATACAGCGCGTAGTTGCCGGGGAAGCTGCGCAGCGTGCCGCGATCGAGCTCAACAATACGCGTGGCCACTGCCGCCAAAAAGCTGCGGTCATGGGTGATGAATAAAAGTGTGCCATTCCAGCCCAGCAGGAACTGCTCAATCCACGTAATGGAGCGGATGTCGAGGTGGTTGGTGGGCTCGTCGAGCAGCAGAATATCCGGCTCGGTAATGAGTGCGCGCGCGAGTAGCACGCGACGTTTACGACCGCCGGACAAGCTGGCGAAATCCGTATACGGATCTAGCTCCAGGCGCGTGGTGATTTTCGCGACCTTGGTTTGAATTTCCCAGTCTTCGAGCTGACCCACCATGTCGGGATGCTCTTGCAGGCCTCCAGCGACGATGTCTTCCACCGTGCCGACCCAGTCGCGCGGCACTTCCTGCATCATTGTGGCGATGCGCAGACCCTGCTGGCGCACCAGCTCGCCGCCATCGGGCAGGATCTCGCCGGCGATGACCTTGAACAGAGTCGACTTGCCTTCACCATTGCGACCGATGACGCAAACACGCTCACCTCGGTCCAGGCTGAACGCCGCCTTATTGAGCAGGTGAGGGCCACCAAAGGCCACAGAAACATCACGCAGGGAAAGCAAAGCCATTGAATTACGCCGAAGTGCTGCAAAAGAGAGCGCGCATTCTAGCAAACCTGAGCTGCTCATAAGCCGTACAATTACGCCTATTGGTAAGTCAAAGGCGAAATGCAGAGATGGATGCGCGAATTACGGAGCTAGAAGTGAAGCTAGCCTTTCAAGATGATCTGCTGGAGGCGCTGAACCACACCGTGGCACAGCAACAACAGCAGATTGATTTATTGCAGGCGGAAATGCGTCTGCTCTATCAGCAGATGAAAACCTTGCAGCCGTCACAGATGGCTGACGAGGCGGACGAGCCGCCACCGCCGCACTACTGATCTTATTTTTTGCTGACCCAGGCCCAGAGCATTTGGCATTGAATCGGCTCTTCGCCGGACTCATCGGTAACGGTGACCGGAACCAGCAGCTCGCCTTTGGGGTTGCTACGAATCATCGCCACTTGCTCTTCGCTGAGCGATGCCACTGCACGCATGTCACCCACGGTGCGACGCTTAAAGTCGACGTGTAGGCTTTTGATGAGTGGCAGCTTGTCATCGCTGAGGTTCACGCCCACCACAAAGCCTGTTGCGGTTTCGGCGAGAAGAGCCATCGCGGCCGCATGTACGCCCTTGATGTGATTTTGCACCGGGCGACGATTACGAATGGAGACGACCACGCGTGTCGGCGTCACTTCTTCGTATCGCAAACTGCTGGTGCCCACAAACGGCACGACCTTGCCGAGAATAAACGAGAGCGTGGAAATGCGCAGATTGCTGGGCAGCTTGGCTAAGGGGCGCATGAGGCGAGTTAGGTTGTTTTCGATCATCTGCATGGTGCGAGCTCGGTTAGACAAAGTGGCTACAGCTTGCCCGAAAATACGCGGTCTTGGACTGGCTGAGTTGACGCAAACTGACACCGTATCGGTCAAGTCGGGCTCTGTTATGCTGGCACCATTGTTTTAGCGAGAACGCGACATGTCGGCGAATTCCCCGCGTTTGGTTACCATCGCGGCCTATCCCAGAAAGCTGCTTAAACTGTGTGAAAGCCAGTGGCAAATTCCGCCAGAAAAGTTGCTGAGTGCAACGCAGCTGAGCGCAGACTCCCTGTCTAAGCCCGAATTTTTAGTGCCGATGAGTGAAGTCTTTGCGTTGTTTATGCATGCACAGCAACTCACAGCAGCGCCTGATCTAGCTTTACGTTACGCCCAATGTTTGCCGCCGAGCGCCCATGGCTTATTGGGTCAGGCTACGTTAACGGCTGCCAATCTGCGTCAGGTCATTGAGCTCTATTACGAATACATGGCTACGGTCGCGCCGTTTGTGCTGATGCATCAAAGTCAGCGCCTTGATCGGGTCATTTTGGCACTGGAGCTATTTTATGATTTGCCGATGGATGAAAGCTTTGTCATGACGCTGCTCTTAGCCACGGCATTTAATATCTGTGAGGACTTCCTGGGCGAAGAGGCAGAGCGCCTGTCGGTACACTTGATGAGTCCGCCCCCTGCATTTGCTGAGGCCTTACTGAGCCATTGCCGAGGCGGCGTGCATTTCAATGCCAGCTTCAATGGCCTGAGTATTCCCAACGATATTTTGGATCGCCCCATCGCCAGTGCCGATGCGCAAGCCCATGCCGACGTACTGGCAAAAATTAATGCCCGCATGGATGTGTTGTTAGCGCGAGGAGCCTTTACCGATGGGGTGCGCCATGCGCTGAGCCAGCAGCGTGACGCTCTGCCCAGTTTGAACGAGATGGCTGTGTTGCTGGGACTGCCCGTGCGCACATTACGAGCGCGACTCAGCCAGCAAGGGTGTAGTTATCAGCACTTACTGGATAAGGAGCGTAGCCGTCGTGCACAAGACGCGTTAGCCAACACGTCGGCCTCGGTTAAAGCCATTGCCAGTAGCCTAGGCTTCCGGGATAGCTCGAATTTTTCACGCGTGTTTCGCCGCTGGACTGGGCTGACGCCGCTGGCCTATCGGCAAGCGCAGCGGCGAGCTGAACATTAGTCTTTGAAGTTATTGAACTGCAGTGGCAGACCCAGTGTCTGCTGGCGCAAAAACGCCATGACATCTTGCAGGGCATCACGCTTCTTGTCAGTCACGCGCACCTTGTCGCCTTGAATGCTGGCTTGAACCTTGTAGCCATTCTCTTTTAGCAGCTTCACGACTTTTTTCGCGGTGTCGGAATCCAAGCCATCTTTGAGCTTGATGACCTGGTTCATGTACTTGCCCGACGCCTCAATTTTTTGCGGATCCATGACCTGCGGATCAAGCTTGCGCTTCATCAGATGCGCTTCCAGCATGGCGCGCACCTGATCGACCTGGAAGTCTGACTCGGCCGATAGTTTGATTTCCTTATTCTTTTCATTGAAGTCGACCTTGACTTCAGAGCCACGAAAATCGAAGCGCGTGGCAATTTCTTTTACCGTGTTTTGCACGGCATGATTGACCTCGAAAACTTCGAGTTCAGACACAACATCCATGGATGGCATGGTAGTTTGCTCCCGATAAAAATTCCGCCTGCATGATACCTGAGGTCCTGCACGATGAAACCGGCTGTATTACGTTGGATGATGAACCTGTACTTCCCATTTCTCGGGGCTGGTGTACACATAGAGCGAATAAACGACGATTACACCGAAATTGATGTGCGTATGCGCTTGACGCGTTTTAACCGAAATTACGTTGGCACACAGTTCGGCGGTAGTTTGTACAGCATGACCGATCCCTTCTACATGCTCATGCTCATGCAGCATTTAGAGAAAGATCATGTGGTCTGGGATCAGGCCGCACAGATTGATTTTGTGGCCCCAGGTCGCGGCACAGTCTATGCCCGCTTCCGTCTCACCCGCGAGCAGATTGCGGACTTTCGCGCTCAAGCGGCGAGCGGTAAAGCGATACGTCCGGTCTTGCCCGTGGAGGTGGTCAATGAGGCTGGCGAGGTTGTAGCGCGCGTGCAAAAGACGCTCTACATCCGTCTAAAACCCGCGTTGCGTCCGCCGGCGGCGGCTGAAATCAGCGCCCCAAATCAGCCCGTTCAGGAGTAAATCATGGCCCTGCGTTTTCGTATTTTGCCGGTGACCCAATTTGAGCAGAACTGCAGTCTGATCTGGTGTGACAGCACGCGCGAAGCGGCACTGGTGGATGCCGGTGGCGACCTAGAGATGCTGCTCGCGGCCGTGGCGGAGGAGGGCGTGACATTGACCAAGCTGTTGGTTACCCATGCGCATATAGATCATGCCGGAGCCGTCGCGGAATTAGCGGAGCGTCTGCATTTGCCCATTGAGGGGCCGCATGTGGGCGATCAGTTCTGGATAGATCGACTCGATGATCAGTCGCGCATGTTCCGCTTTCCGGCCTCGCGACCGTTTACGCCCTCGCGCTGGTTGGATCAGGGGCAAGAGGTTTGTGTTGGGGCTGAAACCCTGCAGGTCAGACACTGCCCTGGCCATACGCCGGGTCATGTGGTGTTTATCTCGGAGGCCGCGCGCGTGAGTTTTGTGGGCGATGTGCTGTTTGCCGGCTCGATTGGCCGCACAGACTTTCCCATGGGGCATCATCAGACTCTGATTGATGCCATTAAGCGTGAGCTCTGGAGCTTGCCGGATGACATGCAATTCGTACCCGGCCATGGGCCGATGTCTACCATAGGCCATGAGCGCCGGACCAATCCTTTTGTGGCGGACAGACGTGGTTAAAGATAAACCAACACGCCGACGAAGATGAGCGTATGTTCAATGAGCAATTCATGGAGTTAGAAAAATGAAAAAGTTCATTCGAGCTGCTACAGCAAGTGTAATGATTCTGACCACTAGCACCTGGAGCGTCATGGCCGTCGCCGGACCCATTGCGCCTGAGGCAGTATTGTCGAGTACTGACAGTTCAGTGCTTGATGGGCAGCGTGCGCAAGTCGTGAGCTGGCTACAGCGTGACGATGTGCGAACGCAAATGACACGTTTTGGTGTGAGTGCTGATCAAGCAGTCGATCGTGTTGCCGCGCTTTCCGATGAAGAAGTTCAGCGTCTGGCAGGCAAAATTGATGCGACTCCAGTGGGTGGTAACGGCTTTGTTGGCGCTGTAGTTTTCATCTTTTTGGTGCTGCTGGTGACTGATCTTCTCGGGCTGACCAAAGTCTTCCCATTCACTCGTTCGCGTTGAGTAAAGCCCGTATGCGCCGCAGCCGTTTCCTGCTGACGGCGCTGCTGGCGTTAGTATTGAGCGCCTGCATGACGCCGCAGGCGCTTGATTTGCGCGGGCAGCCGCCGCAAGCCGTCGAATTAAGCGCTGTTCCTTTTTATGCCCAGCGCGAGTATCAGTGTGGTCCTGCCGCCCTAGCGATGGTGATGAGCTATCTCGGTCGCGCGATCACGCCAGATGAGCTGGCGCCCTCACTCTATATTCCAGATCGCGAAGGCACTTTGGCGGATGAGTTATTGGCTCAGTCTCGCATGCGTGGCTTTGTGCCTGAACGACTGACGCCCGATTTGCGCGTGATTGCGCAGGCCGTGGCCGAAGGTAGCCCGGTTATTGTGTTTCAGAACAACGGTTTGTCATGGTACCCAGTTTGGCACTACGCCGTGGTCATTGGCGTTGATGCCGCGCGCGGTAAAGTGATTCTGCGCTCCGGTGATGAGCCACGTCTCGTTATGAGTTGGTCGGTTTTTGATCGTACTTGGACCCGCAGCGGTCGTTGGGCCATCCGCCTGCTACCGGTGACGGCTGAATGGCCGGCATCTGCCGCTTTACCTGTCGTTAGTAGCCAGCTGCTGGCTATGTCTAGGGTGGCGCCAGCTTTTGCCTTGACGGGAGTGCGTCGTGCGCTTCAGCGTTGGCCGCAGGAAGTTCCTCTGTGGTTGGTATTGGCAAAAGTAACCGAGCAGGAGCAGGGCCTGGTCAGTGCTGAGGCGGTCTTGCGTGAGGGGCTGCTGGCGTTGCCGGAAGCGCCGTGGCTGCTGAACAATCTCGCGGATGTCTTGACACGCAGTGGGCAGCCATCCGAAGCGCTAACCCTAGCCAGACGAGCTTTGCAGCAATTGGACAGAGCGGAAACGCGAGCCACGCTGGCTGCGGCAGAAGCTGCTCTGGCGCAGAAAAAGCCTAGGCACTAAGGATTAGCGGTCGCTGCTAATGTGCAGGGGGAGCTCACAACCGTGCTGGCCATCGAGCATTGCCTCGGCACAGTGGGTGTAGCCGAGCTGATGGACCTGTGGCAGAACAGGCTGAGCTTGGCTGCTGGGGTAGCGCGAAATCCGTATGACCTGGCCACTGAGCTGTTTGCGCCAAGATGGCGGAGCCTTACCCAACTGCTTTTGTAACAGCCCGTACAAGCATTGCCAGATGCTGGCGGTTTGAATCAGAAGAATGTCGATGTTGCCCTGTTCTGGCTGGAGGCGAACACGAATGCTGGTTGCGGTGTGATAACTGTCATCTATCTGCACCAAAAACTGCGCCTGCCCAAAGTGCTGCCAGAGCTTTAGCCTAAAAGCCCATTGCTTCAAGCGAGATATTTGCAAGGGAGGCGTGCTTGCGTGCCATGCAGCCCAGCCGATGTCGACTCGGCTGGCTGTGAGTACAGTGTTGGTGCCAGTGGCCGTGGCGGGCACCACGCGGAGCGCATTAAACAAATCACGCCCTGCGATGGTCATCAGTTTTGCAGCCCGTAATTAACCACATCCACGCCCGCAAACTGCAAATCGGCGTGATACGACGAGCGCACCATGGGGCCGCTAGCGATATTGCGGAAGCCGAGCTGGCGGCCATAGGCGGCGTAGCGGGCGAATTCATCGGGATGCACGAAGCGATCCACGGGGGCGTGCGTTTTCGATGGCTGCAGATATTGGCCAATCGTCACCAAATCCACATCGTGCGCTTTCAGATCTGCCAGCAGTGCCATGACTTCTTCTTCCGTCTCGCCAATGCCGACCATTAACCCGCACTTGGTGGCAATGTCGGGCCGTTCCTGCTTGAAGCGTTGCAGCAGGGTCAACGAGTGCTGGTAGTCGGAACCGGGGCGGATGGCCTTGTACAGGCGTGGCACGGTTTCGATGTTGTGGTTGAAGACATCCGGCGGGCATTCGCTGATCAGGCGCAGGGCGATGTCCATGCGTCCACGGAAGTCCGGCACGAGAATTTCCATCTTGGTGTTGGGGTTGAGCTTGCGCACTTCGGTAATGCAGTCGACAAAGTGCTGTGCGCCACCATCTTTCAGGTCGTCGCGGTCAACAGAGGTGATCACCACATATTTGAGCTTGAGATTGGCCACCGTCTCGGCGAGATGACGCGGCTCATCGGCATCGAGCGCATTGGGGCGTCCGTGGGCGACATCACAGAACGGGCAGCGACGCGTACAGATATCGCCCATGATCATGAAGGTGGCCGTGCCGCCACCAAAGCATTCGGCTAGGTTTGGGCAGGCGGCTTCTTCGCATACGGTATGAAGCTTTTGTTCACGCAGCAGGCCCTTAATGCGCTGCACTTCGCCCGGGTTTTTCACGCGCACACGAATCCAGTCCGGCTTACGCGGTAACTCATCGGTAGGAATGATTTTCACGGGAATGCGCGCCATTTTTTCGGCGCCACGTAGCTTTACGCCGGCCTCGATGGGGGCAGGTCTGCTAGTGGGTTGGTTGGCCGGGTGAATGGCTACCGGGGATAGATTGCTAGGTTCGCTCATGACAAATCTCATTTAGTCCACGAAGTGTAGCGCAACCTGTCTTCATAAGGCCAAACGCCAATAGTCGATGCGTCTGAAAATCCAGTAGGCTAGGCATCCGATGACGAATGCCTTGAACAATGAGAGAGCAGTAATGGCAACGCGATACGATGCAGTGGTGATTGGTGCGGGTCCCGCCGGTGAAGGAGCGGCGATGAAGCTGGTGAAAGAAGGGCGTCGCGTGGCGGTCATTGATCAGCTCGGCGAGGTCGGCGGCAACTGTGCGCATGTCGGCACCATTCCCTCCAAGGCGCTGCGCCAAACGGTATATAACCTGATGCGATTTAGGCGCGACCCATTGCTATCGCGCATGGCCGACATTCGCAGTGTGCCGCTGTCTCAGGTGCTGGCGCGCGCGCACAAAGTCATTGAGACACAGGTCAGCACGCACCATCGGTTTTTCGAGCGCAACGATGTGGATCTTTATTTCGGGCAGGCGCGCTTCGAGGAGCCCAATCTCATTTCCGTGTTGACGCCGGAAGGCATTACCGAGCGTATTGGTTTTGAGTATGCCGTAATTGCAACGGGCAGCCGGCCCTACCAGCCGCGTGATATCGACTTTAGTCATCCGCGCGTGTTCGACAGCGACAAAATTCTGAAGCTGGACTACGCGGTTAATAAACTGATTATTTACGGTGCTGGGGTGATTGGCTGTGAGTACGCCTCGATTTTTGTTGGCCTAGGCTACAAGGTCGATCTGGTGAATACGCAGCCACAGTTGCTGTCGTATCTCGATGATGAAATTGCCGATGCACTCTCGCACTATCTGCGCGACTTGGGCGTGCTGATTCGCAATCAAGAAGAGTACGAGCGCGTGGAAACCACAAACGATAGTGTGGTTTTACACCTGAAGTCGGGTAAGAAAATTAAGGCCGACGCCATTCTCTGGTGCAATGGCCGCGCCGGTAATACGGAGACCCTGGCGCTGGAAGCGGTGGGCTTGCAAGCCAATAGCCGCGGACAAATCGCCGTGGATGAAAAGTACCGCACCGCCAATCCGTCGGTGTTTGCCGTAGGCGATGTTATTGGCCCGCCCGCGCTGGCTTCCGCCGCCTACGACCAAGGTCGCTGTGCCGCCGCGCACATCACCGGCAGCCTAGACGTGCCGCATGTGGACGAAGTGCCCACGGGCATTTACACCATTCCGGAAATTTCTTGTTTGGGCAAAACCGAGAAGCAACTCACCGATGCCAAAGTGCCTTACGAAGTGGGGCAGTCTTTCTTCCGCCATCTAGCGCGCGCGCAGATATCGGGCGATGTGGTGGGGATGCTAAAAATTCTTTTTCATCGCGATACCCGCGAGATTTTGGGTATTCATTGCTTCGGCAACAACGCGGCTGAGATTGTGCACATTGGACAGGCCGTTATGAATCAGCCGGGTAACTCTATCGATTACTTCGCCAACACCACGTTTAATTATCCGACCATGGCGGAGGCTTATCGGGTGGCTGCGCTCAACGGCATGAACCGCTTATTTTAAGCGGCTCATGCGCGCGGCATGCGCTTAGGCGTTGCGCTTGTACATCCAGCGTGCAAACGCGCCGGCTGTGAAGAACATAAATACCCCGTAAACGGCGGCTGGAATCACCATGGTGGGCGATACCATCGCGCCAACGGCCATGGCGAGCGTGGTGTTGTGCACGCCCAGCTCAATGCTTACAGCGGTGGCCTGGCGGCCATTCAAGCCGGACACAATAGACATCAGGTAGCTGATGGTCATGGCCAACACATTCAAACTCACCACGGCCAGACCAACAACAGCCAGATTCTCACCAATGTGGGTGCGCTCACTAAAGAGCGCGGCAAAAACCACCAGCACGAAAAACACCATGGCAATTTTCTTGGCGAGTGGTTCGTTACGCAGCGACCATGCTTCAGCTTTGGCGCGCACCAACATGCCTAAGCTGAGCGGAATCAGGGTGATGATCAGCACTTTCACCACAATGCCAGACATGTCGAGCTGAACGGCGAGCTCGCCGGTCATGAAGTGGTCGCTGGCGAGGCTAAGTATCAGGGGCGTTAGGATCACCGCAGCCACACTGCTGATGGCGGTCATGGAGATGGAGAGAGCCGTGTCGCCTCGTGCGAGGTGAGTCAGCATATTGGCGGTGGTTCCGCCGGGCGATGCACCAAGCAGTACCATGCCAACGGCTAGTTCAGGCGGCAGCTTGAAGACAACGGCAAGCACAAAAGCGAGCAGCGGCGAAATTAAGAGTAGATTGAGCAGGCCAATGCTGATGCCCTTGGGGTACAACACGACGCGTCGGAAGTCGGCCAGAGTAAGTGCCAAGCCAAGACTAAACATAATGATAAATAGTGAAACGGGCAGCAGCAGGGTAATAAAAACGCTATTCATGATGGATCCGGTTTTTGTTGTTATGGCCGGATAGTGGCGGGATTAAGCACTGCCTGCAAGTCGCAGGCAGTAAAGAATTTACAAGCCGGTTAAAAGCGTTTGTTGACTGGGTGGGATGCCCACGGGGCGGCGCCCAGTAGCAGCCATAACAATGGCATTCTTAGCGGCAATAGGGTGAGTAATAACGGGGCTCCAAACAATATCATTTTGGATGGAGCGTAATCCGATACGACCATAGTTGAGCCAGCGCCCAAGCAGAGATTGATGCACCCAAACATCTTCAATGTCTGAGCAGGCATATAGCCGCGTTCGCCCACCTGCAATGCCATCGCGTAAAAGCAAAGTACGGTTAGAGACGACAAGCAAGTTGCTACTTTGACGCAACATAGCAAGGAGTCCGAAGAGGCTAAAAGCCATCCAGCCGCCACCGCCGCCCTGAGCAATCATGGAAAAGCCAGCAAGGCTCCACAATGCCCACCAAACGCCCAAGAGGGGCGAGCCGTGCGTAGAGAAAAAGGGCTGATCCAGCTGAGGCTTGGGGATGGCATTTGATGCAGCCAGCTTAAGATGAGAGACACGCTCTACATTACCACGCGTACCAAACTCAGGTAGCGGACTGGTAGACATCCCATCGCTGAGGGCATCCAGCGTGCCTAAACGAGTCAGTGCTTGTTTATGCCAAGTGGACATAACGCGAAATCCTTTCTGTGGAGACATATTGAACGTATGCCGAACGAGCGCATAGTGAAATTGCATGCGCGTTGGTGTTTTGTAAGGACTTGCAATTTCGTCCCCAAGGAAATCGGCTCAAAAAAAGCCCCGGAAGACCGGGGCTAAGCTGTGTTGCGTTCACCGTTCAGGATGAATGGGTTGGCCCCGGATGCGTGTTGCAGCAGGTGGCATATAGTTCTTCTACGTTGGCAGGTCGGATTGGGTTTACTAGCGCCCTCAAAATCCCCCAAACGGGGGGTTATTCACCCAATCTCAGGCGCTGATGCGAATAGGCGCGTATTTTTCGACCAAAGACTAATGCGCCTGACTAGCAAGTCAGGACATACTCGCGCCATTCAATATTCGCTTGCGGCAGGAGTTTCCCATGAGTCTCGTTAAAACCTACGCCGTTCCCACCGATTACAAAGGTGCGCGCAATTCTGCTGCTGACTACGAGCGGCGCTATCAATTGTCGGTGACAGACCCCGAGGCGTTCTGGGCGGAAGAAGCGACACTGCTGGATTGGATGAAACCATTCACCCAAATCAAAGATGTGTCCTACAACGTTGAGGACTTCCGCATTCGCTGGTATGCCGATGGCGCGCTGAACGTGTCCACTAACTGCTTGGATCGTCACCTCCAGGATCGTGCCGGCAAAACGGCCATTATCTGGGAGGGGGACAATCCCAGTGAGAGTCGCTACATCAGCTATCGAGAATTGCATGATGAAGTCTGCCGCTTTGCTGGCGCGCTGAAGACCAAAGGCGTTAAAAAGGGCGACCGCGTGACGATTTACATGCCGATGATTCCGGAAGCGGCTGTGGCCATGCTCGCCTGCACGCGCATTGGGGCAGTGCATTCCGTGGTATTCGGAGGCTTCTCGCCGGACTCACTGGCCGGCCGCATAGAAGATTGTCAGTCCACCATCGTGATTACGGCCGATGAAGGTCTACGCGGTGGGCGCGCCATCCCGCTGAAAGCGAATGTGGATAACGCCATTCGCACGCCGGCAGGCAGTGGCGTGAAGACCGTCATTGTGGTGCGCCGCACTGGCGGCTCGGTGAACTGGGAGGCTGGCCGCGACCATTGGTATCACGATCTGATGGCGGGCATGAGCGCAGATTGCCCAGCGGAAGTCATGAATGCCGAAGACCCGCTATTCATTTTGTATACCTCGGGCTCTACCGGTAAGCCCAAGGGCGTGTTGCATACCACCGGGGGCTATTTGGTCTATACCGCCAGTACCTTCGCCAATGTCTTTGATATTCGCGAGAACGATGTGCACTGGTGCACTGCTGATGTGGGCTGGGTCACCGGGCATAGTTATGCGCTTTATGGCCCGCTGGCTAATGGCGCCACTACCGTGCTGTTTGAAGGGGTGCCGCAATATCCGGATTGGAGTCGTTTTGGCCAAGTGGTAGATAAGCATGGCGTGACCATCCTCTACACGGCACCCACCGCGATTCGCGCCATCATGCGTGAGGGCGATGCCCCCATGCTGTCCACGTCACGCAAAAGTCTGCGCTTGCTCGGCTCTGTGGGCGAGCCGATCAATCCTGAGGCGTGGGAGTGGTATCACCGAGTGGTGGGCGATGGACGCTGCCAAATTGTTGATACCTGGTGGCAGACTGAAACCGGCGGCGTATTGATCTCGCCGCTGGCCGGTGCCACTGCGTTGAAGCCGGGCTCGGCCACCTTGCCCTATTTTGGTGTGCGACCCGCCATTGTGGATAACGAAGGCCAGGTGCTAGAGGGCGCCTGTGAAGGCAACCTCGTCATCCTCGATTCCTGGCCCGGACAAATGCGTTCGGTCTATGGTGATCACCAGCGCTTTATTGATACCTATTTCAAAACTTTCGCCGGTGTTTACACCACGGGCGATGGTGCCAAGCGCGATGCTGATGGCTATTACTGGATTACCGGGCGTGTCGATGACGTGTTGAATGTGTCGGGCCACCGCATGGGAACCGCCGAAGTCGAAAGTGCGCTGGTCTCCCATAAGGCGGTCGCTGAGGCAGCGGTGGTGGGCTTCCCGCACGACATCAAAGGTCAAGGCATTTATGCCTATGTCACGCTACAGGCGGGTGCTGAGCCTAGCGAAGCGCTGCGTAAAGAATTGATCGCGCATGTACGTACGGAGATTGGGCCGATTGCTGCGCCGGACATCATTCAGTGGGCGCCGGGCCTGCCAAAAACGCGTTCGGGCAAAATCATGCGTCGCATTCTGCGCAAAATTGCCGCCAACGAGTTTGATGGCCTTGGCGATATCTCCACGCTAGCCGACCCGTCGGTAGTCGAGAGTTTGATCAAGAGCCGGAAAGCGGGCTAAGGCAATGCTCGTCGCTCAACATATGGAGCGACGAGCGAAACGTGGTGTTAGTGGGTGCGTTGCGCACTGACTAACACATAGTGCGCTCTCTGCCATCGGAGCCAGTGCCGGCAGAGGGCTGCGGTTCCGGCAATTTTTAGCCAAGCAAGAGCTCGTTTTCTCGTGGTGGGAAGTTCCGCTGAGCGTCTCGCCACAAAATCGGCAAACCCTTGTAAAACCTCTGCATCCAAATGCTCTATACGAATGGCCTCAAAGCCCAGTCGCGTCAGTGTGCGCTCCAGTTCTCTGGCGGTGACAAAGCTGGCCTTAGGAATGCCCGTGAGGTTTGTGATGAGGCTATGTTGTATCTGGCTGAGTAGGCTGCTGTATGCGGGTTTAAGCACCGTGGTAAAAGCTAGGCGTCCCTGAGAGCGAAGAAGATTCTTAGCTACGGCAACAAAGGCCCCCAACGAGTCGGCATGGTATGCGGCATCCACACAGACCACCGTATCACATCCCGCTGGCGGGAGCTTTGAGATGACGGCTTCCGGTAGAGGCAGCTGATCGAAGCGGCCCTGATGCATCGAGATGCCTTCTCGGGCATGAGCTAGCCAGCCCGCTACGCACGTTGCTTGCAGCTCCATGCCAATCACATGAGTCGCTGCGAATTGCTGCTGCCAAAACAGCAGACTGGCGCCATGGCCGCAGCCGAGGTCGGCTACGCATTGCCCCGTGGAGGTTATAGCTGCCGCGCCTAAGCGCCAAGCGAGCTGCTCGGCAGCCTCCACATAGTTTGTGATGGGCGCACCGTCGGGCCGTTGCCAGCAGCCGAGATTGGTCCATGCCGGCGCTGGCATGGCGTCATCGAGTAGGGTGTGTGCAATGGCGAATGCGGCCATTTCAAGCCGGCCGAGAGGTCGGCAGCACCGCGGCGACGGCTTGTGCCGAGCGGACGGCGGACTCCAGCAGCGGCACACCCGGGTAGGCCCAAGAGCCACAAAAGAAGACGCGACGGTCGGGTTCGGCGTGCAGTTCAGCGAGGGCAGCTTGCACACTTCGCGTCCCCGCATGAACGACCGCACGAGCTAACGGAACACGGGCAATGACGTGCTCGGCCTCGGGCTCGAACGCGGGGTTCCATGTCTGTAGTACCGGCGGCGCGTTTTGCAGCGACGGCTCAACCGCATTAACTAAGACCGTGAACATGGGCTCAGTGAACTGGCGGTCCATTTGAAAGTTGAGCGCGCTCCACTCACTGCGACGGCGGGGTAAGAAGCGCGTATCGCTATGCACCCATAGCTCGCCGTGATCGAAGCGTACATCAGCCAATAAGGCGCGCTCGCGGCCATAATCCGTGGCATCCAGAAAATCGATCTGGTTCGCTTGGGTGGCCACAATGACGCGGTCAAAGTCGGCCTGCTCACCGCGGGC
>DDPD01000022.1 GCA_002342025.1 Moraxellaceae bacterium UBA2477
CCGAGCCCACACTGACCACGCCGGTTACGGCCAAGCCCGAGAGCAAGGCAATGAGCGCAATGGCCAAAATATCTTCAACAATGAGCACGCCGAAAATGAGCTGGGCAAAACGCTGCCGCTTCAGGCCCAACTCCTCCAAAGCCTTCACGATGATGGTGGTCGAGGAAATCGACAGCATCGCGCCCAGGAACAAGGCATCCATTTCTGACCAACCAAAGGCTAGGCCGATCTGATAACCCACCCACATCATCAACACAATTTCCGTGATGGCAGCAATGATGGCGGTGAGTCCCACAGCTTTTAAGCGCTTTAAGCTGAACTCCAAGCCCAATGAAAACAGCAAAAACACCACGCCCAGCTCGGCTAGGGTTTGAATGGTGGCGATGTCAGTAACCAAGGGAATGGGCGGCGTATGAGGCCCCACGATCATACCGGCGAGCAAATAGCCCAGCACTACAGGCTGTTTCAAGCGATGAAACAGCAGTGCAATCAGACCCGCAATCATCATGATAATGGCGAGGTCTTTTAGAAATTCGGTATGCGCCAAATCTGGCTCCCTGATAAAAATGAGTGAAAACGCTTGGCCTGAGTTTAGGCCAAATCTCGAAAATTGCGCGCCTGAACAGCTGTCAATACCGGCAATTATCGGCACTATCGCAGCTAACTGATTGACTGCGATAGCCGCTATGCCATTGAAAATGCTCTTACTATTACTTGGCTTTCCGCTGCTTGTATCCTGCCAGACACAAAATGCCTACTTCGATAGCCAAAAAGCACATCACAGCCGCGAGGGTTTTCACAATAACTATCCGGGTCGCGAGCCCGACATGGGCGACTTCTTTCGCTGGCAATGGCAGCGACTGTTGCGTGATGCGCCGGAGCAACGCGCCGACCTCGTTCCTTGGCAAGCCGTCGACACATCCCAACTCACGACCACTCAAGGGCGTTCGGCCACCTGGCTAGGCCATGCCAGTGTGTTACTGAATAGTCACGGCGTTCGCGTACTCACTGACCCGATCTTTTCTGAACGCGCCTCCCCCCTATCGTGGCTAGGGCCGAAGCGGTTGACACCGCCGCCCATTAAGCCGGAAAAACTGCCCTTTGTTGATGCGGTGGTGATCTCCCACAACCATTACGACCATCTCGACCTGCCTAGCCTAAAACAGCTCAACGCGCAGCTCGGAGGGCCACCGTTATTTATTGTGCCTCTGGGCAATGCCGCACTGCTGCGCCAGCAAGGAATCACTCACATCAAAGAGCTGGACTGGTGGAACAGCCATACCCTACGCGATGACCTGCGTATCACGCTGGTGCCAACGCAGCACTGGAGTAAGCGCTATTTGCTCGGGGACAGGAACGAAGCGCTGTGGGGCGGTTACGTGATTCAGCATCGCGGCAAGCACGCATTTTTTGCCGGCGACACGGGCTACTCAAAAGACTTTCGCGATATCCATGCGCGTTTCGGCGCGATGGATTTCGCCATGATTCCCATCGGGGCTTATTTGCCGCGCGACTTTATGCAACGCCAACACATCGACCCGGCCCAAGCCGTGCAAATTCACTTAGACGTGCAGTCACGCCTGAGCCTAGGCATTCACTGGGGTACGTTTATATTGACGGATGAAGCCATTCAGCAACCGCCCCAGGATCTAGCACAGGCCTTAACAAACGCCGACGTAGATCCTGAGCGGTTTCCGCACTGGGCTATTGGTGAGACACGCCAACTGCCCTAATGCGGCCTGAGTCTTTATCGGCTTTAGTCTTTAACCGCCTTGGGCTTCACGGCACGATGGAACGCGTGCTGAGCTGGCATACGGTTATGTTCTGGCAAGGGGAATAGCTTGGTATTGAGCGACGAGCCACCGTCCACACAGAGGCAAGCGCCGGTCATATAGGATGCCGCTGGCGACAACAGAAACACGATGGTGCTGCTGATCTCATCTTCATCGCCCATGCGCTTAGCGGGAATATAGCCACGCATTTGTGGAATCACCGTCTCTGCAAAGGCGGGGTCATAGCGATCCATGCCGCTGGAGGCAATAAAGCCGGGTGCAACGGAGTTCACACGCACACCGGCAAACGCCCACTCCACCGCCGCTGTTTCGGTGAAGCTCATCATGCCGGCCCGTGCAGCACCGGAGTGCCCCATACCCGGCATGCCACGCCACATGTCAGCAATAATGTTTACAATGCTGCCACCATGCGTATGCATG
This sequence comes from Moraxellaceae bacterium UBA2477, assembly GCA_002342025.1. Classification (GTDB taxonomy): domain Bacteria; phylum Pseudomonadota; class Gammaproteobacteria; order Pseudomonadales; family Moraxellaceae; genus Perlucidibaca. The sequence continues at coordinate 2,214 of DDPD01000022.1, forward strand.
TATTGATTAAAGACTTCGCGAGCAAACAGGAAGCCACCGGTGAGATTGCTGTTCACCACCGCATCCCAACCCTTCTTGGAAATGTGCATGAGCGGCGACGGAAATTGGCCGCCAGCATTGTTAACCAAGCCATGAATAGCACCGCGCTCAGCCAATACCTGCGCTACCGCATCCTTCACCGCCTGTTCTTCACGAATATCCAAACTCACATACGAGGCCGAACCGCCATCTTCAGTAATCTCGGCTACGGTTTTTTCTAAACGCTCAACCGAGCGACCCACCAGCACCACATGCGCGCCTAACGATGCCAACTCATGGGCAGTACAACGGCCAATGCCGGAGCCGCCGCCGGTCACAATATGCGTTTGGCCCGCAAACAGGCCCGTGCGAAATACAGAACGATAAGACATGAGAAATCCCTAAGACAAAAGCAGGCAGAAAATGCCCGCACATGACACAAGAGCATGACCGCAAAGTCAATTACGAAATGCGTGGATAACGCGTGTCTCAGGGATGATCGTTAAGAACGAAGTAGGTTCACCACAAACAGCAGCACGATGGCGCCAATCAATGCCGTTACAAAGCCACCTGCGGCAATGCCCACCGATTGAAACAAGAAGCCGCCGATGACCGACCCGAGTACACCAATCACCATATTACCCAGCAGCCCACTGCCGCCACCCTTCATGATGAGCCCAGCCAGCCAACCGGCAATCGCACCAATAATCAAAAAACCAATAATCTGCATGACACAAACTCCTTGTCTGAAAAACTAAACCGAAACGCGCATTAACGCGCGTTCGGTCTGAGGATACTCAAGCGGTTGCCATAAGGCGATGACGTATCGCCCAATAGGCCTTTTTGCGTAATCAGCACATCGCCTGGCGCAAAAAGGGGGCCACTCGTTAGGCGCACGCTCGATGGAAACGCCAGACCCAACGGGTCCGTTTGCTGCACCGTGCTGCCGTCAAAGCCAATCAACAACACGTTGCCCTGAACAAATTGTGTTACCAGCAGCCCTTCATCGACTACGCTCAAATCATCAGGAATGGATGGCAGCGTTGCGATCTGCTTACGCTCACCCGGCATGCCATCAGCGTCAATCAAGATTCGCTCGATGCGCCCCAACGCGGGCGGCAACAGGCTGCTATCCGTGACATAAATTTCGCGCCCTCGTATGGCAATTCCGTTGGGCGCGGTCAGGCCACTGGCCAACCAATCCTCTTGCTTAGTGACCTTAAATGCATCCGAAGCATCAAACTGCACACGCACAACTTTCGCATCGGGCAATGCCGACGTGGCCAGCGGACCGTTGGTTAAGTACAACGCGCCATCGGGCCCCGTCGCGAGCCCATTAGGCGCGGCGAGGCCATAGTCATGAATCGCTTGCAGCTTGGGGGCGGCTGTTAGGCGAGCGGCATACAGTTGACCGTCAAAGCAGTTGACATAAAGCACCTCACCGCGCTGCGCCAGGCCGGTAAAATTGCAAGCGGCCTCGTTTATTGGCACCACCGTATAGCCGTTACTACTGCGTTTAACTTCGAAAACCCCCGTGCCACCGGACACAAAAACACGTCCATCGGGGGTGGTCAGCGTGTTCTCCGCATCGGGGATAGTGGCGATATCGATGACTTGGCCACAGGCGTTGGACACACACAACGGCTGCCCGGTCAGGGTATCGGGCACTAATCTACTGGCGGTCTCGCGCTCTGCGCCGCAGGCGGCGAGCAGCAAGGGGATGAGGCAAAACCCTAAACGCATCATGACATTCTTCTTGTAATAGAGCTGGTTATGCCCTGATGTTAACTTGAAGCTGAGACGTTGAGGCATATTCCTAACACCCGGACTGCTTTAACACGGCCCCAGCATCTGCTCTGGCCGCACCAAGCGGTCAAAGGCCTCGGCGCTGACAAAGCCACCGCCCACCGCCTCCTCACGCAGCGTTGTACCGTTGTGATGCGCGCGCTTAGCGATCAGCGCCGCAGTGTCGTAGCCAATTTCTGGCGCCAGGGCTGTTACCAGCATCAGCGAACGCTCCATCAGCTCGGCAATGCGCGCCTCGTTGGCGGTCATGCCACGGATGCAATGATCGGTGAAGCTGCGCGCAGCATCCGCCAGTAAGCGAATGGACTGCAGCACGTTGTAGGCAATGACGGGCTTGAACACATTGAGCTCGAAATGCCCTTGAGCGCCGGCAATGGTGACCGTCACGTGGTTGCCCATGACTTGGGCGCAGACCATGGTCAGCGCCTCGCACTGGGTCGGATTGACCTTACCCGGCATGATCGACGAGCCCGGCTCATTCTCCGGCAAGGCCAACTCACCGAGACCGGAGCGCGGTCCCGACCCAAGCAGCCGGATATCGTTAGCAATCTTGTTAAGACTGACCGCTAGTGTGTTGAGCACGCCCGACAGCTCGACCAGCGCATCGTGGCTGGCCAGCGCCTCGAACTTGTTCAGTGCCGAGACAAACGGCAGGCCGGTACAGCGCGCCACCTCAGCCGCAAACAGCTTGTCGAAACCGATGGGCGCATTCAGGCCGGTGCCCACGGCGGTGCCACCCTGCGCCAGCGGATACAGGCGCGGCAAGGCATCGTGCACACGCGCCAGACCCAGCTGTAGTTGCATGGCATAGCCGGAGAACTCCTGGCCCAGCGTCAGCGGCGTGGCATCCTGTAAGTGCGTGCGCCCGATCTTAATAAGGTGCTGCCAGTCTTCTGCACGTGTGGATAACGCCTGCTGCAAATGCCGCAATGCCGGCTGCAGGCGGCCGTGAACCTCCTCGACCACGGCAATGTGCATGGCCGTCGGGAAGCTGTCATTGGATGACTGGCTGAGGTTGCAATGATCATTGGGATGAACGGGCTGTTTACTGCCCATGACACCACCGAGGCGCTGGCTGGCGAGATTGGCGATGACCTCGTTGGCATTCATGTTCGACTGTGTGCCGGAGCCGGTCTGCCAGACCACTAGCGGGAAATGGCCATCGAGACTGCCATCCATGACCGCCAGCGCGGCTTCGGCAATGGCCTCGCCCAAGCTCGATTCGATGCGGCCGAGCGTGAGGTTGGCCCGTGCGGCACAATGCTTGACCATGCCCAGCGCACGAATCAGCGGCGGCGGCAGGCGCTCGCCGCCGATATCAAAATTCTGCAACGAGCGTTGCGTCTGCGCGCCCCAATAGCGATCAGCCGGCACTTCGATGGCCCCGAAGCTGTCGCTTTCTGTACGCGTGATCTGAGCGTTCATGCGCGGTGCATCAAGGCATTGAGTTGATCGACGGCGGCAGCCCAGTCGGAGTCTTCGCGCATGGCATCGCGAATGAACTGCGCCTGAACCGGCGACCAGCATTCCGCGCGATGCAGCAGTACGTCACTAGCCACGCGATGCTGCGCGGCGAAGGCGGCAATGGCCTCATCGCTATTGGGCAAACCTAGCTGAGCAAAAAGACTGTTGAGACAGTGCGCGGAAGTGTCCATGGCGATCATCTCTGTGGTGATGACGACCATCATGGCCCTGCTCGCGACTTAACGCAAAAGGCCCTAGTAAAAGGCCTAGAAAGCAAAAAGCCCAGTCATTGCTGACTGGGCTTTGCTATATGGTGACCCCACCGGGAATCGAACCCGGGTTACCGCCGTGAAAGGGCGATGTCCTAACCGCTAGACGATGGGGCCAAACGTGGTGGAGCTAAGCGGGATCGAACCGCTGACCTCTACAATGCCATTGTAGCGCTCTCCCAGCTGAGCTATAGCCCCACGTTACAGAACGACATCTGGGTGTGTCGTCGTTCAGTGGCGCGAATCTTAGGGATGCCGAGTAAAGCTGTCAACACGCTTGTCAGAAAAAGATGCTCGTCTGCGCAAGGAATGTGCAAGTCAGTGGAAAACTCAGAGATAACTCAGCGGTAAGGCCGTGGTATCCACCACTTTTCGCATGACGAAGCTCGAATGCACGCCGCTCACCCCTTCAATGCGTGTGACCTTGTCGAGCAAGAACGCTTGGTAGGCATCCATGTCTGGCACCACGACTTTCAGCAGGTAATCTGCACTCTGACCCGTAATGAGGTAGCACTGTTGCACTTCTTCAAAGGCGCGCACCGTCGCCTCGAAGTTTTCGAAGCGCTCGGGCGTGTGGCGATCCATGCTGATTTGAATCAGCACGGTCAGGCCCAAGCCCAGCGACTTGCTATCGAGCAGCGCAGCCCGCCCGCGAATGACCCCGCTCTCTTCGAGTTTTTGCACCCGCCGAGAGCAGGGAGATGGCGACAAGCCGACACGATCCGCCAACTCCAAATTAGACAAACTGCCGTCCTGCTGCAAAGCAGCCAAAATCAGCCTATCGTGCCGATCAAATTTCGCAGAAACCCCACTCATCGCAATTTATCACCCGTAAAATTATATAAATTAGCAGAATTCACCAATTAATAGTCTTAATGAAAGATTTTCGCAAGCACATTGCGCAACTGCCGCCCTACACTGCTCACCTATTCAGACCACGCTCAGTCAGGAGCAGCACCATGGCTTACGATTTCCGCAAATACCGCCCCACGCCAGTGGTCGTCCGCCCGCAACGCCGCTGGCCCGACCAAGTCATCACACAAGCCCCGCGCTGGTGTGCGGTGGATCTGCGCGATGGCAATCAGGCCTTGGTCAAGCCCATGACGGTTGAGCAGAAAACACGTTTGTTCCTGTTGCTGGTCAAGGTCGGTTTCAAGGAAATCGAGGTCGGATTTCCCGCTGCCTCACAACCGGATTTTGATTTCGTGCGCCAGTTGATTGAGCAGCGGCAGATTCCGGACGACGTCACTATTCAAGTCTTAACGCAGGCGCGTCCGGAATTGATTGCACGCACCTACGCATCGCTGAAAGGCGCCAAACGCGCCATTGTGCATGTCTACAACTCCACGTCACGTACCCAGCGCGAGCAGGTCTTTCGTACCGATGTCGCTGGCGTGAAAGCCATTGCCGTTGCGGGCGCCCACTGTGTGGCCGAGCACGCGGCACAACACCCCGAAACCCAATGGACATTTCAGTACTCGCCAGAGAGTTTTACCGGCACCGAACTGCCGGTGGCCGCCGAGGTCGTCAATGCGGTGATTGAGGCGTGGCAGCCGCAACACGGACAAGCCGTCATTATTAATCTGCCGGCTACTGTTGAAGTCAGCACGCCCAATGTCTTTGCCGACAGTGTGGAATGGATGCTGGAGCACATGCTTCATCGCGAGCACGTCACGGTGTCGCTGCACACGCACAATGATCGCGGCTGCGGCGTGGCAGCAGCTGAACTCGGTGTTATGGCCGGTGCCGATCGCGTGGAAGGCACCCTACTTGGCAATGGCGAGCGCACCGGCAACATGGACCTGGTCACCATGGCCATGAACCTGTACAGCCAAGGCGTAGACCCTGAGCTGGATTTCTCCGACATGCGCAGCGTCATCGACACCGTGCAGGCCGTGACCGAAATAGCCACGCACCCGCGCCATGCCTATGCCGGCGAGCTGGTGTTCACAGCCTTTTCCGGCAGCCATCAAGATGCCATCCGTAAGTGCCTGAACAACCAGACTGAAGCTGTCTCGGCCGAACACCCGTGGGATGTGGCTTACCTACCCATTGACCCGCGCGATCTCGGTCGCCGCTACGAGGAAGTGGTGCGCATTAACTCGCAGTCTGGCAAAGGCGGTGTGCTGCATGTGCTGGAGCAGCAGTTCGGCATCACCCTGCCGCGCTGGTTGCAGATCGCGTTTTCGCGTGTGGTGCAGGAGGATGCGGAGCGCGGTGGCGGCGAAGTCGATGCCAGCCGCATCCATACCCTGTTCCAGCAGCACTATGTGGCCACCCCCGAAGGCTGGCGCTTGAATGGCTATACCCTAGACCGTGCCGATGACATCGTGACGGCCAGTATTACGCTGAGCCAAGGGCCAGTTCTTCAAGGTCAAGGCAGTGGCGTGGTGGGCGCGCTCATTGCTGCGATTAGCCTGAAAACCGGCTTAGCGCTGGAGGTGGAAGGTTTTGATGAGTTTTCGCTGGGCAATAACACCAGCGCCAATGCCATGGCCTGCGTGCGGATCCGTCAAGGCGAGCAGATTGGCGAGGCCGTGGCGCTCGCCGAAGACACCACCGCCGCCGCCCTGCAAGCCGTGTTATCGGCTGCCGGGCGCGCGCTCAGCGCCTGATCACGCGTCAGGCTGCTGAGCCACTAACGACTCGCCGCGACGGAATGCGGCGAGCTGCTTTTCCAGCACCTTAGTTTCGTTCTTCGACACGCCACCCAACACTGCAATGGCTTCGCGCAAGCGTGCACGCGTCATGTCCGGCCCCATAATAGCCATGGCTTCCATGACCGGCGGTGCCGATGGCGTACCCGCCATGCTGACAAAGAACGGCGCCATAAAGTCGCGAAGTTTAATGCCCAGCGCCCCGCTTAGGCGTTGCAGCAACTCACTGATGTGTGCGTGCTCCCAGTGCCGCAACGCTTCCAGCTCCCACAGGGCCAGTTGCAACAAACCCTTGATCTGCTCAGCACTCAGGTTTTTATGCGTGAAGCTTTCCGGCGTTAGCACAACCTTACCGGCAAAGAAGAAGCCGGCCTTATCCACCGCTTCCGACAAGGTGCTAACACGGGTCTGAATCTGGCTGGCCACGCGTGCCAGGAACTCGGGCGATGCCCAGCGCTGAAACGCCGCCACAAACTGATCCAACGGCAAGCTTTTTAGCCACTGGCCATTGAGCCAGGCGAGCTTCTCCACATCAAAAATGGGGCCGCCCAACGACACACGCTGCACATCGAAATGCGCGATCATCTCAGCCAAGGTGAATTGCTCACGCTCATCCGGCATGGACCAACCCATGCGGCCCAGGTAATTCAGCAGCGCTTCTGGCAAATAGCCCATGCGCTCATAATAGGTAATGGAGGTCGGATTTTTACGCTTGCTGAGCTTGGATTTGTCCGGGTTGCGCAGCAGCGGCA
>DDPD01000023.1 GCA_002342025.1 Moraxellaceae bacterium UBA2477
GTGAAGGAAGCGATTCCTCGTGGCAAGGTCAAGAAAGGCGACGTAATGAACGCTGTTGTAGTGCGTACCAAAAAAGGTATTCGCCGCGCAGACGGTTCGTTGATTCGTTTTGATGACAACGCCGCTGTGATTCTGAATAACAACAAGGCACCGATCGGCACCCGTATTTTCGGGCCGGTGACTCGTGAACTGCGTACAGAACAGTTCATGAAGATCATCTCCCTCGCGCCTGAAGTGCTTTAAAGGTAAAGAGTGATGGCAAAGATCAAGCGTGACGACGAAGTGGTCGTGATTGCAGGCAAGGACAAGGGTAAGCGCGGCAAAGTTGCAAGCGTTCTCGAAGGTCGTGTCGTTGTCGCCGGGATTAACCTGGTGAAAAAGCATGTCAAGGCCAACCCGAACAAGGGCGAGCAGGGCGGTATCTTGGAGCGCGAAGCGTCCCTCGATATTTCCAATGTCGCTTTGTTCAATCAGGCAACCCAGAAGGCAGACCGAGTCGGTTATAAGGTACTTGAAGATGGCGAGAAGGTTCGCGTATTCAAGTCCACCGGCGAAGTTGTCGACATCAAGTAAGGTAGATTGGTTGAAATGGCCAGACTGAAAGCTGTTTACAAGAACGAGATCGCGCCTAAGCTGCAGGCGGAGCTCGGTCTCAAGAATGTGATGGAGATTCCTCGCATCACGAAGATTACTCTGAATATGGGAGTGGGCGGTGCTAGCCAAGATAAGAAGCTTATCGATGGCGCCGTGGCCGATATGCAGCTGATTTCTGGCCAGAAACCCGTTGTCACGCTCACTCGTAAATCCATCGCTGGCTTCAAAATCCGCGACGGTTGGCCCATTGGCTGCAAAGTGACGCTTCGCGGCGACATGATGTACGAATTCCTGGATCGTCTGATTGGTATCACGATTCCTCGTATTCGCGACTTCCGTGGTTTTAGCCCGAAGTCGTTTGATGGTCGCGGGAACTATAGCCTCGGTATCAAAGAACAAATCGTGTTCCCTGAAATCGAATACGACAAAATCGAGAAGCTCCGCGGTCTCGACATCGTCATTACCACATCGGCTCGCACCGATGAAGAAGGTCGCGCACTGCTGCGTGCCTTCCAATTCCCGTTCAAGTGAGACTGAATCATGGCTAAGAAAAGCATGTTGAACCGCGAAGCCAAGCGCGAAAAGCTGGTCGCGAAGTACTCCAAACTGCGCGGCGAATTGAAGGCCACTATTGCTAGCGTGACTGCGACTGATGAAGAGCGTTGGGCTGCCATTCTGCGTTTGCAGGATCTGCCACGTGATTCGAGTCCTTCGCGTTTGCGCAATCGTTGCGGCATCACAGGTCGTCCTCACGGTTTCTTCCGTAAGTTCGGCTTGGGTCGTATCAAACTGCGTGAAGCAGTGATGCGTGGTGATGTTCCCGGCGTCGTTAAGGCCAGCTGGTAAGAGGATTTTAGAATGAGTATGCAAGATACCGTTGCGGACATGCTGACCCGCATCCGCAATGCCCAACGCGCCGGCAAGCCGACCGTTGGCATGCCATCGTCCAAGCTGAAAGTGTCCTTGGCGAAGCTGCTGCAAGATGAAGGCTACATTGCTTCTGCTGATGTTTCGGCGGAAGTTAAGCCGGTACTGACGCTCGCCCTCAAGTATTACGAAGGCAAGCCAGTTATCGAAGAAATCAAGCGCGTGAGCCGTCCAGGCCTGCGTATTTACAAAGGCAAGGATGACCTGACCCGCGTTAAGCAGGGTCTGGGCATTCTGATTGTCTCCACCAACAAGGGCATCATGACTGACCGCGCCGCACGTGCTGCTGGCGTTGGTGGTGAAGTCATCGCTCTCGTTTCGTAAGGATGACTGAAGATGTCTCGTGTAGCTAAATCGCCGGTCACTATCCCTGCTGGGGTTACAGTGACCATTAACGGTCAGGATGTGCAGGTTAAGGGCGCTAAGGGCGAACTCTCTACCGTTTTGCATGATCTGGTCGCTATCGCTCAGGAAGGTGCTGAGCTGAAGCTGAGCCCGCGTGAAGACTCGCAGGCTGCGTGGATGCAGGCTGGTACCGCTCGTGCAGTAATGAACAACCTCGTTATCGGCGTTTCTGCTGGTTTCGAGCGTCGTTTACAGCTCATTGGTGTGGGTTATAAGGCTGCGGCTAAGGGTAAGGTTCTTAACCTCGCTCTCGGTTTCTCGCACCCTGTTGACTACAACCTGCCAGAAGGTGTGACCGCGGAAACGCCAACACCAACTGAAATCATCCTGAAGTCGGTCAACAAACAGTTGCTCGGCCAGGCCGCCGCCAATGTGCGCGCTTATCGTCCACCAGAGCCTTATAAGGGTAAGGGTGTGCGTTACGTAGGTGAAAATGTCCTACGTAAAGAAGCGAAGAAGAAGTAACGGGTAGGTATCGTCATGAACGAAAAGAAAGTAGCTCGCCTGCGCCGTTCGCGCAGCACGCGCATCAAAATTCGCGAACAACGTGCAGTGCGTCTCTGCATTAACCGCACCCCACGCCACATGTACGCACAGCTGATTTCGGCTTGCGGCGGCACAGTTCTGGCTCAGGCTTCCACGCTTGATGCTGTTCTGCGCGATGGCGCTACCGGTAACGTCGATGCAGCCCAGAAAGTGGGTGCGCTGCTCGCTGAACGTGCTAAAGCAGCGGGTGTCACTAAAGTGGCATTCGATCGCTCTGGCTTTAAGTATCACGGCCGTGTCAAAGCACTGGCTGACGCCGCGCGTGAAGCCGGTTTGGAATTCTAAGGGTTGAATCATGGCTAAGCTTGAACAAAACGAAGGTTTCGTCGAGAAGCTGGTTGAAGTCAACCGAGTTTCCAAGACGGTGAAAGGCGGTAAGATTTTCGCTTTTACAGCACTGACAGTGATTGGCGATGGCAATGGCCGCGTTGGTTTCGGTCGCGGTAAAGCACGTGAAGTCCCAGCAGCCATTCAAAAGGCTCTGGAAGCTGCTCGTCGCAACATGATCCAGGTTGATCTGAATGGCACAACCATTCAGCACCCAATCAAGGGTCAGCACGGCGCAACGCGCATTTACATGCAGCCTGCTTCTGAAGGTACTGGCGTTATCGCTGGTGGCGCTATGCGTGCTGTTCTGGAAGTTGCTGGCGTGCAAAACGTGCTCGCTAAGTGCTACGGCTCGACCAATGCCAACAACGTGGTTCACGCTACGTTCAACGGTTTGTCGTCCATGACTAATGCTGATCAGGTCGCTGCAAAGCGTGGTCTGACAGTTGAAGAAATCCTGGGGTAATCAGATGAAAACCATCAAGGTTACGCAAGTGCGCTCCAGCGCACACAAACTCAAGAACCACAAGCTTTGCTTGTTGGGCTTGGGTCTGCGTCGCATCGGCCATTCGGTTGAAGTGATTGATACGCCGTCAAACCGCGGCATGATCAACAAGGTTCACTACCTTGTGAAGGTGGAGGGTTAATCATGTACCTGAACGATCTGCAACCGGCCGAGGGTTCGACCCACGCGCCAAAGCGTCGCGGTCGCGGTATCGGTTCTGGCTTAGGCAAGACCGGTGGCGTGGGTGTTAAAGGCCAGAAGTCACGTGGTAAGGGCAAAGTCCGTACCGGTTTCGAAGGCGGCCAGATGCCATTGTATCGTCGTCTTCCAAAGTTCGGCTTTACTTCGCTTAAGCAGCAAGTAACTGCTGAAGTTCGTCTTTCCGAAATCGCTCATGTTGAAGGCGAAATCACATTGGATAGCCTGAAGGCTGCCAATATTGTTCGTAAAGATATGGTTCGTGCTCGCATCATCCTGTCGGGTGAAGTGGCTCGTGCCGTAACTGTTAAAGGCGTTGCAGTGACCAAGGGCGCGCGTGCTGCTATTGAAGCAGCTGGCGGCAAGGTCGAGGAATAAGCACGATGGCAAACACTGGTAACAAGCAACAAGCGCGTGAGATGCTCCAAAATCCTGGCATGCAAAAAGGCATGTCCGAGCTTTGGCAACGCATCGGCTTTTTGTTGTTTGCTTTGCTGGTGTTTCGTCTCGGCGCTCATATTCCTGTCCCGGGCATCAATCCGGATCAGCTAGCCGCACTGTTTGACCGCAATAAAGACACCATCCTGAGCTTGTTCAACATGTTCTCGGGTGGTGCTTTAGAGCGTATGTCCATTCTTGCATTGGGCATCATGCCGTACATTTCGGCCTCTATTATTATGCAGCTGGCTTCGAGTGTGATTCCTTCACTCGAAGCGCTGAAGAAAGAAGGTGAGTCTGGCCGTCGTCAGATTAATCAATACACGCGTTACGCAACAGTATTGCTGGCATTAGTTCAGGCCATTGGTATGTCAGTTGGTCTGCAGTCCCAGGGCATTACCATTGCGACAGGTATGGCTTTCTATGTTCCCGCCATTGTCTCTCTCGTGGCTGGTGCAATGTTTTTGATGTGGCTTGGCGAGCAAATTACCGAGCGCGGTGTAGGCAACGGTATTTCCATGCTTATTTTTGCCGGTATCGTTGCGGGTATGCCCAGTGCAATTGGTGGCGCACTGGAGTCTGCTCGTCAGGGTGAAATCAGTGTTATTGGTTTGATTGTTGTGGGTGTGCTAGCGCTTGCTGTCGTGGCTGCTGTGATCTTTATGGAGCGCGGGCAACGCCGTATTACGGTGCAGTACGCTCAGCGTCAGCAGGGTAGAAAAGTGTTTGCGGCACAGCAAAGCCATCTGCCTTTGAAGTTGAACATGGCCGGTGTTATCCCAGCTATTTTTGCAAGCTCCTTGCTCTTGTTTCCTGCGAGTTTGGGTCAGTGGTTTGCTCAGGCACCTAATCCAAATGCTGTTCAGCGTGCCCTGCAAGAAGTATCGCTGTTGTTGGCCCCAGCGCAGCCTTTGTACTTAGTCTTGTTTGCGGCCTTAATTATTTTCTTCTGCTACTTCTACACGGCGTTGGTGTTTAACCCTCGTGACGTAGCAGACAACCTAAAGAAGTCGGGTGCCTATATTCCAGGCATCCGTCCGGGCGAGCAAACCAGCCGCTATATCGATTCCGTTTTAGGTCGTTTGACCTTGGTCGGTGCAATCTACATCACAGCGGTTTGTTTGCTGCCGATGATTTTGCAAGTTGCCTTCAATGTGCCGTTCTACCTCGGTGGTACGTCCTTGTTGATCGTGGTGGTGGTGGTCATGGACTTTATGTCTCAGGTCCAGTCCCATCTGATGTCCCATCAGTATGAATCCCTGATGAAGAAAGCCAACCTCAAGGGTTTCGGCCCGGCTGGCCAGATTCGTTAATTCGTTCATCACTGATTTTGTTGGAGAAGTTGAACCATGAAAGTTCAAGCCTCAGTAAAGAAAATTTGCGGCAACTGCAAGATCGTTCGTCGTAATGGAAGCCTGCGGGTTATTTGCAGCGCGGAACCGCGCCACAAACAGCGCCAGGGTTAATTCTCAGTTATTGGTTGCTTTAGACTGTTGGAGTCGTTAGACTCTCGCGCCTTTCGTGCATAGTCTGAATCACCAGTCTGATACGCCAAGAAGTGGAGTAAAGGTCAATGGCTCGTATAGCCGGCGTCAACATTCCTGATAACAAGCATGCGGTCATCTCGCTGACCTACATCTTTGGTATCGGTCGCACAACATCTGCCAAGATCCTCGAGGCAGTTGGTATTGCTCCGGCTACTAAGATTAAGGAACTAACAGATGCGCAGCTAGATCAGGTGCGTGCTCAAGTGGCTACTGTTACAACAGAGGGTGACCTCCGTCGTGAAGTATCCATGAACATCAAGCGTCTCATGGACCTGGGTTGCTACCGTGGCATTCGCCATCGTCGCGGTCTGCCGGTTCGTGGTCAGCGCACTAAGACCAATGCTCGTACTCGTAAGGGTCCGCGCAAGGCACTTAAGAAATAAATTTCATTCATTCTGCTGAACTCGGAAGCTAAAAGATGGCAAAAGATAATTCGCGCGGTCGCAAGAAGGTGACCCGTCAGGTCACCGACGGCATCGCGCACATTCATGCTTCTTTTAATAACACCATTGTGATGATTACCGATCGTCAAGGTAACGCACTGGCCTGGGCCACCTCCGGTGGTCAGGGCTTCCGCGGTTCCCGCAAGTCCACCCCATTTGCCGCCCAGGTGGCCGCCGAAGTAGCTGGTAAAGCTGCCCAGGAATACGGTCTGAAAAATCTGGATGTGCAAGTTAAGGGTCCGGGCCCGGGCCGCGAGTCCGCCGTGCGTGCTTTAAACGCAGTGGGTTATAAAATTAATAGCATTTCAGATGTGACGCCTATCCCGCACAACGGGTGTCGTCCTTCCAAAAAGCGTCGCGTGTAAGAGGAGACTGGGAAAATGGCTCGTTATATTGGTCCCAAGTGCAAGCTCTCCCGTCGCGAAGGCGTCGATCTTCAATTGAAGAGCGGCGTCCGCGCACTGGATTCGAAGTGCAAAGCGGATACCCCACCAGGTCAACACGGCGCGTCCCGCAAGGGTCGTATGTCGGACTTCGGTACCCAGCATCGTGAAAAGATGAAAGTTCGTCGTATCTACGGCGTGCTTGAGCGTCAGTTCAGCAACTACTACAAGGAAGCTGCCCGCATTAAGGGTGCTACCGGTGAGAACTTGCTGCAACTGCTCGAATCGCGTCTCGACAACGTTGTTTATCGCATGGGCTTCGGTTCGACCCGTTCGGAAGCACGTCAGCTGGTTAGCCACCGTGCCATCTTGGTCAACGGTGTTCGCGTCAACGTCGCCTCTATTCAGGTGTCGGCTGGTGACGTGATTTCGCTGCATGAGAAAGCTAAAGCGCAGCTGCGTGTTAAGAATGCTCTGGAACTCGCTGCACAGCGCGGCATTCCAGCATGGTTGACCGTTGATGCGACGAAGATGGAAGGTACTTTCAAGTCTCGTCCTGAGCGCAGTGATCTGTCTTCAGATATCAACGAAAACTTGATCGTTGAACTGTACTCCAAGTAATCGATTGATTTGAGGTCTCTTCCATGTCACAGGTCAATGAGTTTCTGACACCGCGCAGCATTGCTGTACAGGCTGTCAGTGGCAACCGCGCCAAAGTGACCCTAGAGCCGCTAGAACGCGGCTTCGGTCACACTTTGGGTAACGCATTGCGTCGCATTCTGCTCTCGTCCATGCCTGGCGCTGCCGTGGTGGATGTTGAGATTGAAGGCGTTGAACACGAATACAGCGCCATCGAAGGTGTTCAGGAAGATGTCATTGAAATCCTGTTGAACCTGAAAGGCCTTGCTATCAAGTTGTTCGAACAACAAGAAGCTGTTCTGCACATCGACGCTAAAGGTCCATGCGTAGTTACAGCCGGTGATTTAACGATTCCACACAATGTTGAAATCGTTAATCCAGAACATGTCATTGCCACATTAGGTAGCAACGCTCATCTTAAGATGAAGCTGCGTGTTGCTCGTGGTCGTGGTTATGAGCCAGCTGACTCGCGTTATGACGACGAAGAAACCCGTCCGATTGGCCGTCTGCTGCTCGATGCTTCGTTCAGCCCTATCCTTCGCGTTGCTTATGTCGTTGAGAGTGCTCGTGTAGAACAGCGCACTGACCTCGACAAGCTAGTGATTGACTTAGAAACCAATGGCACCATCGAAGCAGAAGAAGCGATCCGTCGCGCTGCTACGGTTTTGCAACAACAGATCTCGGTCTTTGTAGACTTAGAGTCTGATGCTGCTCCGGTTGCTGCTGGTGGCGCAGGTCCGGATGTAGATCCGATCTTGTTGCGTCCGGTTGACGATCTGGAATTGACTGTTCGTTCAGCCAATTGCTTGAAAGCAGAAAACATTTACTACATTGGTGATCTGGTCCAGCGCACCGAAGTAGAATTGCTGAAAACGCCGAACTTGGGCAAGAAGTCGCTGACCGAAATCAAGGATGTATTGGCTTCCAAGGGCTTGTCCCTCGGTATGCGCCTTGATAACTGGCCTCCGGCTAGCCTGCGTAACGATGACCGTTTGAATTTTCGCGGTCGTTGATCGGCAACTGAATTAGTGTAGGAAAACTGCCATGCGTCATCGTAATAGTGGTGTAAAACTCGGCCGCACCAGCAGCCACCGTATGGCCATGTTCCAGAACATGGCAGTGTCTCTGTTTGAGCACGAACTGATTCGCACAACTCTGCCGAAAGCGAAAGAACTTCGCCGTATCGCCGAACCGCTAATCACGCTTGCCAAGCACGACAACGTTGCAAACCGCCGTTTGGCATTTGCTCGTACGCGTTCGAAAGAAATCGTCGGCAAGTTGTTCACTGTTCTCGGCCCACGCTACAAAGAGCGCAATGGTGGTTACCTGCGTGTTCTGAAAGCTGGCAACCGTCCTGGTGACAACGCGCCTATGGCGTACGTCGAACTGGTTGATCGTGCCATTGCTGGTGCAGCGGTTGATGCTGAATAAGCATTATTGGTTGAGTTAAAAAAACCGGCTTAGGCCGGTTTTTTTTCGTCTGTATAGTCGCTCTTGGCGAGGCAGCTTAGCGCTGCTTGGCCAAGAGCGGAGCTAAAAAGCGTCCGGTATGTGATCGCTCTACTAAGCAAATCTGCTCAGGAGTGCCAGTCGCTAGGATCTCGCCGCCGCCTTCGCCGCCCTCTGGACCTAAGTCTATGACCCAGTCCGCTGTTTTAACGACATCTAGATTGTGCTCAATAATGACGACTGTGTTGCCTTGGTCACGTAGGCGGTGAAGCACGCCCAGTAATTGTTGAATATCATGAAAGTGTAGGCCGGTCGTGGGCTCATCCAGAATGTATAGCGTACGCCCGGTGTCACGCTTTGAGAGCTCTCGTGACAGCTTCACACGCTGCGCTTCGCCGCCGGACAATGTGGTGGCTGCCTGGCCAAGTGTGATGTAAGACAGCCCCACATCCATCAGGGTCTGTAGCTTCCTGGCGAGTGCAGGAACGGCGTCAAAGAAATCACGTGCGGCTTCCACGGTCATCTCTAAGACTTCAGTGATGTTTTTATTTTTATAGCGAATATCTAATGTTTCACGGTTATAGCGTTTGCCTTTGCAAACATCGCAGGGCACGTACACATCGGGTAGGAAGTGCATTTCAACTTTAATAACGCCATCGCCCTGACAAGCTTCGCAACGTCCACCTTTCACGTTAAAGGAGAATCGGCCGGGTCCGTAGCCGCGAGATCTTGCTTCTTGAGTTCCGGCAAAGAGCTCGCGTACTGGGGTAAAAATACCGGTATAGGTTGCCGGATTAGAACGCGGGGTGCGTCCAATCGGGCTTTGATCAATATCAACGACCTTATCTAAAAGCTGCATGCCTTCAATGGCATCGTGTTCGGCAGGTGTTCTTTCGGCGGCACCGTTGAGTGCATGTGCAGCCACGGGATACAGCGTGGCATTGATGAGGGTGGACTTGCCTGAGCCCGATACGCCCGTGACGCAGGTCATTAGCCCCAGCGGAATTTCTGCCGTGACATTCTTCAGGTTATTTCCCCGGGCACCGACCAGCCGGAGTACTTGCTCTGGATTATACGGATGGCGCGTCTTGGGGATTTCAATGCGCTTACGCCCGGAGAGGTAATCCGCTGTTAACGAGCCTTCGGTGTTCAGTAGGTCTTCATAGCTGCCCGAGGCAATGACACGTCCGCCGTGTATGCCGGCGCCGGGGCCAATGTCGATGACATAATCCGCAGCTCGAATAGCGTCCTCGTCATGTTCAACGACGAGGACAGAGTTACCTAGATCGCGCAGATGCACCAAGGTCGCCAGTAGTCGCTCGTTGTCTCGTTGATGTAAGCCAATGGATGGCTCATCAAGCACA
This sequence comes from Moraxellaceae bacterium UBA2477, assembly GCA_002342025.1. Lineage (GTDB taxonomy): Bacteria > Pseudomonadota > Gammaproteobacteria > Pseudomonadales > Moraxellaceae > Perlucidibaca. The sequence goes on from DDPD01000023.1 coordinate 9,766, forward strand.
TACATGACACCAACTAGGCCGGCACCGATTTGTGATGCCAAGCGAATACGTTGCGCCTCTCCACCCGATAAGGTGTCTGCCGAGCGGTCGAGACTGAGATAGTCCAAGCCCACGTTCACCAGGAACTGTAGGCGTTCGCGAACTTCCTTCAGGATCTTTTCGGCTATCTCGCCTTTCGCGCCCGGTAAGCGCATGAGCGCAAAGGTTTCGTTAGCCTTAGCGATAGGGAGTCTCGAAATCTGCGGTAAGTTCAGTTCGTTGATGAATACGTTGCGCGCTTCGCGTCGAAGTCGTGAGCCGCTGCAGTCGGAGCAGGGGGCAGAGTTAAGTAGCTGGCCCAGCTCTTCGCGCACGCTATTCGATTCGGTTTCGCGATAGCGTCGCTCGAGGTTGGTGAGAATCCCCTCGAAACTGTGCTCACGAATCACTTGCTTGCCGCGGTCGCCCACATAAGTGAACTGAATCTCATCGTCTCCAGAGCCATGAAGTAGGATGTGTTGAATCTTTGGGGTGAGTTTTTCCCACGCGGTATCAAGCTCGAAGCGATAGTGCTGGGCTAATGATTCCAGCAGCGCATAATAATAAAAGTTGCGACGGTCCCAGCCCTTTATCGCACCCTCAGAAAGTGAAAGCTCCGGATGATTGATCAGTCGTTTGGGGTCAAAAAACTGCTTTACACCTAGGCCGTCACAGCTTTGGCAGGCGCCTGCGGGGTTATTAAATGAAAATAAGCGAGGTTCAAGTTCGGTAATGGAGTAGCCGCAGTGCGGGCAGCTAAATCGTGCGGAGAAGACTTGCTCTGGCAGGCTGCCATCTAAGCTGGCGATCCAAGCCACGCCCTCGGCAATGCGTAATGCCGTCTCGAAGGATTCGGCCAGGCGTAGGCTGAGGTCGGGGCGTACTTTAAAGCGATCAACCACTACTTCAATCGTGTGCTTTTTTTGTTTGTCGAGCACCGGCGCTTCGTCTAAATCGACGACAAGGCCGTTAATGCGAGCGCGCACAAATCCTTCCGCTTTGAGTTTCTCAAAAACATGAAGATGCTCGCCTTTGCGCTCACGAATGACGGGTGCGAGTAGCATCAGCCCCGTACCTTCAGGCAAAGCTAAAACATGGTCGACCATTTGGCTGACGGTTTGAGCGGCAAGCGCCACATCATGATCTGGGCAGCGCGGGGTGCCGGCACGGGCAAACAGCAGTCTTAGGTAGTCGTGAATTTCCGTGATGGTGCCAACCGTGGAGCGCGGGTTGTGGGATGTAGACTTTTGTTCAATAGAGATAGCTGGCGAGAGCCCCTCAATATGATCCACGTCCGGCTTTTCCATGAGGGATAGAAATTGCCGCGCATAGGCCGACAGCGACTCAACATAGCGGCGCTGTCCTTCCGCATAGAGCGTATCAAAAGCGAGTGAGGACTTGCCGGAACCCGATAGCCCCGTGATCACCACAAACTTGTTGCGTGGAATATCGACATCAATATTTTTTAAATTGTGGGTTCGGGCCCCGCGAACTTTAATGCTACTCATGCCGTCTCAGCGCGCTCGTAAAAATCAATCAAGCAGTATACGCAAAACTCATGGCATGGCGCAGAGAACAGACTGTTGGGTGTTCAGTTCTTCGAGGCGAAAGCACTGTTACACTACCGCCTTTCTAGAGAGTGTTTGTCTGAAATGTCCCGTTATTCGCCACTCGAGCGCCGTGCTGTCTTTTCCTTGTCAGGCCTTTTTTCTCTGCGAATGATTGGTCTTTTCATGATCCTGCCGGTCTTTTCTGTCTATGGCACGACGCTGAGTGGCGCAACTCCCCTGTTAATAGGCTTGGCAGTAGGTGCATACGGGCTGGCGCAGCTGATGCTGCAAATCCCCTTTGGATTATTGGCGGATCGTTTTGATCGCCGCCGGTTAATTCTGATTGGATTGGCTCTGTTTGCTTTGGGTGGTGCTATTGCTGCGCTCTCAACGTCCATCTGGGGCGTGATTTTTGGGCGATTTCTGCAGGGCTCGGGCGCGATTTCTGCGGTTGTGATGGCCTTAATGTCGGATACCGTGCGTGAAGAAAATCGCACCAAAGCCATGGCGACGATTGGCATGAGTATTGGAGTTTCCTTTGCTGTCGCCTTCGTCCTCGGCCCGGTGCTGGCGAATGCGGTAGGGCTATCGGGACTATTTGCTGCTACTGCGCTGATGGGCGTTGCGGCGATCTTCATTGCTCTGAAGTTCGTGCCAAGGGCGGCCGTTGCTCGAAGGCAACTGCCGCTGCGCTATCGGGAGCAGCTGGCGGCACTTGCGCGTCATCCTGAATTGTCGCGGCTGAATATGGGCATTTTTACCCTGCATTTAGTCATGACGGCCTGTTTTGTGGCGTTGCCGCCATTGCTCGTTTCCGCAGGCTTGCCCGTGGCAAAACATGGCTGGTTATATTTGCCGGTTATGCTGCTGGCATTTATTGCGCTGATTCCTGCCGTGATTGTGGCTGAGCGACAGCAGCGAATGAAGGAAGTATTCCTATTTGCCATCGTCATGCTCGCGATGGCGATGGTGGCACTGTCGCAGGCACAGGGCTTGGTCGCATTAATTGCAGCCGTGTGTTTGTTTTTTTTCGCCTTTAATCTGTTAGAGGCCTTGTTGCCGTCGCTTGTTAGCAAAGTCAGCCCTGCTGGTAGCAAGGGAGCGGCGATGGGGATATATAGTAGTAGCCAATTTCTGGGGGCGTTTCTGGGTGGCATTCTCGGCGGATTAAGCCATAGTTTGCCTGGGCAGCTCAGTATCTTTGTGATTCTTGCGCTCGTGGTATTACTTTGGATAGGACGTGCTGCGGGAATGAGTCAGCCGCGCTATGGCAAAAGCCTGACACTCCAGCCCATGCCTGGCGTATCACTGACATCTGAGCAGATTGAAACGCTGCAAGCGCTTGTGGGTGTGGAAGAGCTAGTGCACTTGCCGGAAGAATCTGTGGTGTATTTAAAAGTTGATCCAAAGCAATGGTCAGACAGTGCCTTGTCCGGCTGGCCAGTGAAAATTTTACCGACTTGACTAGCGGGGCGCCGATGCGTGCTCTACAGTTCTGTCACAACAATAAGCCCTTGGGGTGGAGTGAGTTATGCGTGGCGTTAATAAAGTCATTTTAATCGGCAATTTGGGCAAAGACCCCGAAGTGCGCTATTTGCCATCAGGCGGTGCCGTGGCAAACATTACCGTAGCCACGAGTGAGTCTTGGAAGGATAAAAATACCGGTGCAATGCAAGAGCAAACGGAATGGCATCGTGTGGTTTTTTATGGCCGTTTAGCTGAAATTGCAGGTGAGTATTTGCGCAAGGGCTCTAAGGTTTATTTAGAGGGCTCATTGCACACGCGCAAATGGCAGGATAAACAAACCAACCAAGATCGATATAGCACTGAAATTAAGGGTAACTCCTTACAAATGCTAGACACCAAGGGTGGCGGACAATCCAATAGTTATGAAAGCAGCGAAGATCAGAGCATGCCTAATTATGCAGACTTTGATGCGCCAGCCGCTCAAGCTCCACGCGCGGCAGCGCCAAGGCCTAATCCTTCTGCTCCAGCTCGCCCGGCGGCTCCAGCAGCAATGGAAAGCTTTGATGACGATATTCCCTTTTAATGGAATAAAATTCGGCTTAAAGCATTGAAATTAACCCCTGATCCTCAGGGGTTAGTTATTTATGGTAGTGAATTTTCTAATTAATGCTTGTTGATTCCATCTGTAGTGGATATATTTCGCCGGTTATTTATTAATAGGCACTTGAGGGTATATTCATGGCTAAGCAGTTAAATGCAATGTCTGTTCAGGAATTGGAAGCCCTGATTCAAAAAGCGCAAGAGCTCATTGATGCCAAGAAGGCACAAGCCAGCAAATTGCAGGGCGCACGTGCTGAAATCGAGCGTATTGCTCGTGAAGCAGGTGTAAGTGTCGCTGAGTTGGTTGCACAGGCTGGTGGCGGTAAAGTGGCCAAGGCTGCCTCAACGCGCCCACCGGTTCCTGCAAAGTATCGTAATCCTGCAGATGCCAGCCAGACCTGGACGGGCCGTGGTAAGCGTCCACGCTGGTTAGCTGATGCCATTGCTGCCGGTGCTGCTCAAGATAGCTTCCTTATCTAAGTTATGATCGTGCGGTAACGAAAAAAGCCACCCTTGCGGTGGCTTTTTTCGTTCACGTAAAACACACAAGCACGAGCGTGTTTTCAGGCTATTATCACGAACCTTTACAGTGTACTGACAATAAAATAGAAAAGTTGGCGAGGATTTGCGGTGTTAGGTAGAAGGCAAAAATGGTTCTTGATGGCGTTGCCCGTTGTCTTAGTGCTGCTTCTTTCGCTCGTCTTGCATGCGCCGGCCAGCTTAGTGCTATCAC
>DDPD01000026.1 GCA_002342025.1 Moraxellaceae bacterium UBA2477
ACCGCAGGTGCGCTTGGCGTATCTGCGGTTTTTTTATGCCTAATGGATTTCAATCTTGTTGTCATGGTCATCTAGTCGTCACGAATTGGTAACATGATGCGAGTTGGTTAAATAGTGCAAGGGGATTTGCCATGATGTCGCGGCGTGTAGTGGTCACTGGCTTAGGCATGTTGACGGCTTTGGGCTCGTCGGTTGAAAAAACATGGGCGGGTATTCTGGCGGGCCAAAGTGGTATTCGTCCGATTGATCATTTTGATGCCTCGGCCTTCTCCACCCAGTTTGCCGGCACCATCACGGACTTTGTCGTGGAAGACTATTTGCCGGCAAAAGAAGCTCGCCGAGTAGATGAATTTATTCAATACGGTTTAGCTGCGGGTCAACAAGCGCTGCTGGATTCAGGACTGGTCATTACCGAGTTGAATGCCGATCGTGTGGGCGTGGCGGTGGGCTCAGGTATTGGTGGTCTGACCACCATTGAAGATGGGCATCGCAGTTTGTTGGAAGGCGGGCCGCGTAAAATCTCGCCGTTTTTTGTGCCGGGCTCCATTATCAATATGGCGGCAGGTCTGTTGTCGATCCGTCATGGCCTGAAGGGACCTAACTTTTCGGTGACCACCGCGTGTACCACGGCTACGCATTGTATTGGTTTGGCCGCGCGCTTAATTGCCAGCGGAGACGCTGATGCCATGCTCGCTGGCGGTACGGAGAAAGCCTCTACGCCGCTTGGTCTTGGGGGCTTTGGAGCAGCTCGGGCGTTATCCACCCGTAACTCAGACCCAACCCTGGCCAGTCGACCGTTTGATAAAGACCGTGATGGCTTTGTGCTGGGTGATGGGGCCGGTGTGCTCATGTTGGAAGAGTATGAGCATGCCCTAGCTCGCGGTGCGCGCATTTATGCCGAGCTCATTGGCTTTGGCATGAGTGGCGATGCGTTTCACATGACGGCGCCTCCAGAGAATGGTGCCGGTGCTGCGTCTGCAATGGCCAATGCCTTGCGAAATGCCGATATTCGTCCGGACGAGGTGGATTACATTAATGCCCATGGCACATCGACCCCGGCCGGTGATGTGGCCGAATCGCAAGCTATTCTGCAGGTGTTTGGCGCTCATGCCGATAAACTCGCCGTGAGCTCGACGAAATCCATGGTGGGGCATTTATTAGGTGCTGCTGGCGGTGTGGAGGCGATTTTCAGTGTGCTGGCGCTGCGTGACCAAATCGCGCCCCCCACCATCAATTTAGACCATCCAGATCCGGCCTGTACCCTCGATTATGTGCCGCATAAAGCGCGTGCGATGAAGATGAACGTGGTGCTGTCGAATTCGTTTGGCTTTGGCGGGACGAATGGCAGCCTATTGTTTCGCCGCCTGTGAGCCAGTTCAGCGCCAGCATGACCACTCTCATTTGGTATGGCGATGAGGCCGTGTCGCATTGGGCGGCAGATGATCGTGGCATCGCCTATGGTGATGGCTTGTTTGAAACGCTGAGGGTAGAAGCGGGTCGAGGCGTCTTGCTGGCGGAGCATTTACAGCGTTTGCAACAAGGCTGCTTACAGCTCGGCATTCCCTTTCTCGCGAGCTGGCCGCAACGAATCGCTGACGCGCTTGCCTCTGGAAAGACAGGTATTTTGCGTGTGCAAGTCACGCGTGGGCGAGGGGGGCGCGGTTATCAGTCTCCCTCCGTGATAACGCCGGGCTTTGCCTTAAGCTGGCATGAGCGGCCCCAGTATCCCGCGCAATACACTCAGTGGGGCATTCGGGTCGCGGATGCACCCTTTACCCTAGCCTCGCAACCCGCATTGGCAGGAATTAAGCACAGTAACCGGCTGGAGCAGGTCCTATTGCGAGATGCTCTGGCAACACAGCCGCAGTGCCAGGAATTGGTGGTATGCAATCAAGCCGGCGAAGTCGTGGAGGGTGTTTTTTCTAACCTATTCATGATTCGCGCAGGCGTGCTCCTGACCCCACCAGTCACTCAATGTGGCGTTGCCGGTGTATTGCGTGAGGCATTGCTGGCAGATGCTCCTTTGCCGGTGGAAGTCGCCACGTTGACCCCCTTAGACCTACTGGCCGCCGATGAAGTGTTTTTTGCCAACAGCGTGATGGGCATATGGCCGGTTGCCACTTATCGCGAACGGGCTTGGCCTGTGGGCGAATACACCCGACAATGCCAAGCTCACATCGCCCCTTGGTTTGCTCCTGAATGAATGCTGCCCGATCACGGAAAACGCCCGCGCCTCGCACACCCCGTCGCTTAAGACTGTTTTGGGTGGTGTTCGTGTTGTTGGCAATCCTGCTCTATCGGACCGTATTGCAATCATTTGAATTGCCCCCTCAGGGCTATCGCCTGAAAGTGCCGCGTGGCAGCAGTTGGATCCATGTGGCTGAACAATTGGCAGAGCAAGGTTTTATTACGTCTGCGATGAGCTTGCGTGTCTGGCTGATGCTCCGGCCCGGTGAGGAAGTGCTGCGTTCTGGCGTTTTCGTCTTACGCCCGCCCATGACACTGGATCAACTGGTTCAGCGCTTGGCCGAAGCACCCGATGGCACGCAGCCATTGGTGCTTATTGAGGGCGAGCGCTTTAAGGATTTACGTAAAAAATTAGAGGGTCGCGAAGATGTGCGCCAAGCCATGAGCTCGTTGACCGATGCAGAAATACTGGCCGCCATTGGGGCGGAGGAGAAGCATCCGGAGGGCTTATTTGCGCCTAACACCTATGTCATTGAAGAGGGTGAGCGCGATCTGGATATTTTGCGACGGCTGTATCAGCGGCAGAAACGGATTCTCGCGGAAGAGTGGGCAGGACGTCAGTCTGGCTTGCCCTATAACAATGCCTATGAAGCCTTAATCATGGCGTCGATTATTGAGAAAGAGACCGGTGTGGCCGAGGAGCGGGCACAGATTGCAGGCGTGTTTGTTCGTCGCTTGCAAGTCGGGATGCGCTTGCAGACCGATCCCACCGTGATTTACGGCGTGGGTGAGCGCTATAAAGGCGACATCACGCGGGCGCATTTGCGCGAAGACACTCCGTATAATACCTATCGTCGTGCTGGGTTGCCGCCCACGCCTATTGCTAACCCAGGCCGCGCTGCAATTCATGCCGCACTTCATCCAGCCGAGGGCGACGCCTTGTTTTTTGTCGCCACCGGTGACGGCCGCCATATTTTTTCGGCCACGCTCGCCGAGCATAATCGCGCGGTTAACCGCTACCAACGCTGAGCTATTCATGACTGATTTGATGTCTCGCTTTATCACCCTGGAGGGTGGCGAAGGCGTGGGAAAATCCACCCAAATCGCTGCCATCGCAGACTTTTTGCGCGCTACTGGTGATGAGGTGGTGGTGACTCGGGAGCCGGGTGGCACGGCTTACGCCGAAGCATTACGCGGTTTATTACTGACGCCACGTGAAGAAATTGTTACGCCCTCGGCCGAGCTGCTCACATTGTTTGCTGCACGCGCCCAGCACTGGCACGCCCTGATCCTGCCGGCCCTGAAGCGAGACGCTTGGGTATTGTCCGATCGATTTGTGGATGCCACCTACGCCTATCAAGGTGCAGGCCGTGGCTTACCTGTGGCTGATATTGCCGTGCTTGAGCGTTGGTTGCTGCAAGGGCGTCAGCCGGGCTTGACCTTGCTCTTAGATATGCCGGTTGCCGAGGGCATGGCACGCGCACGTGCCCGTGCTGCCTTGGATCGTTTTGAACAAGAGCATGTAGATTTTTTTGAGCGAGTGCGCGTGGGCTATTTGGCGCGGGCTGAGGCCGACTCGCAACGCATTCGCTGCATCAATGCCGCCCAGCCCTTGCTGGCTGTGCAGACAGATGTACTGACCATTGTGCGCGCTTACTGTGCAGAAATGACGGGGTCCGCCACATGAGCGCCATCTATCCTTGGCAAGCGGGTTTGTGGCAATCGCTTTGCCATTTAAGTCAGCAGAAGCGTCTGCCGCATGCGTTATTGCTGGCAGCTCCGCAAGGTTTGGGTAAGGCCCATTTTGCTCGCCAGTTTGCCGCTTGGCGGTTATGCGAACAGCCCAGTGCCGACAGCGTTTGTGGCGTATGCCGTAGTTGTCAGTTACTGAGTACAGGCAATCACCCCGACTTACTCTGGGTCAGCCCCGATGAAGACGATGAAAAGGGCGCTAAGGCCAGCAAAGTTATCAAAGTTGCCCAGGTCCGCACGGTGGTGGAGTTCGCTACGCAATCGGCTCATCGCCAGGGTGGTCAACGCATTGTAGTGATCGAGCCGGCGGACGCTTTGAATACCGCATCCGCGAATGCCTTGCTCAAGACCTTGGAAGAGCCAGGGCGCGATACCTTATTTTTACTGCTGACCGACAAGCCCGCCGCCCTGTTACCGACCGTTCGCAGTCGTTGCCAATTACTGCCAATGCCTTTGCCCGCGCCCGCACAGGCACTGGCGTGGCTCAGCACACAGGTGCAACCGCCGGAAATGGCGGAAACTTTATTGGAGCTAGCGCGGGGTGCGCCGCTGGCGGCTGCAGCGCTACAGACGCAGCCGTGGTTTTCTGCCCGCGCCGATCTGCTGGTGGATTTGCTGGCGGTCGCACAGTCTCGGCTCATGCCCCTGCAAGCCGCACAGCGCTGGCAAAAGCTTGACGCCAATGAACAGGCCTTAGCATGGCAAAGCCTGCTCGACGATGCGGTGCCGGGGGCGATGGTTGCCGACTATCCCACGCGTCACAGTGATTTGCGTACGGACATGGCCGCTTTACTGGCCGCCGTTTCGGCACAGGCATTGCTTAATACGCTGTATGAAGTGGTAGAAGCACGCCGCCTGCTGGGCACCAGCGTGCAGCCGCAAGCTATTCTGGAAGGGCTCTGGTTGCACTGGGGTCGAGAAACGCGTCAAAAACGAGGTTCACATGCTGGTTGATAGTCACTGCCATCTCGACTGCTTAAAGCTCGATCGTCACGGCGGTTCCTTAAATGCGGCGCTGGATGCGGCGCGTGCGCGCGGTGTTGGGCACTTCCTGTGCATCAGCATTGAGCTGGAAAAATTCGATCAGATTCGTGCCATTGCGGAAGCTCATGACGATGTCTATGCCACGGTGGGCGTGCACCCCTGCCATACGCACTCGCATCAACCTACGGTCGATGAGCTGCTCGCCTTGGCACAGCACCCGAAAGTGATTGGCATCGGCGAGACCGGGCTCGATTATTTCCATGATGCCTCGACCCGCGAAGCACAGCAGGCTTTGTTCTCAACCCACATCGAAGTGGCGAAACGCACTGGCAAGCCCTTGATTATTCACACCCGCAATTCGCGGGACGATGTGCTAGCACAGATGCGTCATGAAGGTGCCGAGCGGGCGGTCATGCACTGTTTTACCGAAGATTGGGCTACCGCGGAGGCCGCTTTGGATCTGGGTTATTACATCTCCATTTCGGGCATTGTGACGTTCCCGAAAGCATTGGAGCTGAAAGACGTGGCCAAGCGTATTCCGCTGGATCGCTTATTGATTGAAACCGATGCGCCGTATCTGGCGCCGGCCCCCAATCGTGGCAAGCCCAATGAGCCGGCGTTTCTCGCGGACACGGCAGCCTATATTGCGGCGCTGCGGGGGCTGAGTTTGGACGCTTTAGCGGAGGCTACGACGCGCAATTATCAGGCCGCGTTTCGTCTGGACACGCTACCGATACGTGCGCTGGCAAGTTAAACTTCCGTCTTGATATATCGCCGATCCGGCGGTGAATGAGGAGCAAAAATGACTGATCTGGCGCGAGCAACGCAAAAAGCCCGTGAGTTTCGTCAACGTGAGCAAGCCATTCTGGATTGTGCGCAAGAGTTATTCATTGAGCACGGTGAAGACAAAGTCACCGTGGAAATGATTGCGGACAAAGTCGGCATCGGCAAAGGCACGATTTATAAGCACTTCGAAACGAAAAACGAAATCTATTTGCTGCTGATGATTCGCTACGAAGAAGTCTTGGCCGATCTTTTTCGCCGTATTGATATATCGCAAGACAAACAATCGCTGGTCCGCGAATACTTTACCTTTCGCGTCCGCGATGCAGACCAATACCTGCTGTTTGATCGCCTAGAAAGCAAGCTCGTCGCCGATAAGGTCGTGCCGGCGCTGATGGAAAAATTGCACGCCATTCGCGCCGCAAACTTTGAAAAGCTCTGCGCGATGGTGAATGGCCAGATTAAAGCGGGCAAATTGGCCGATGTGCCACCGCAATACCATATCGCCGCGGCGTGGGCGCTGGCGCACGGAGCTTCGGCTCTAACGAAGTCCAGCTTCTACGCTGATTTCATCGGTGAGCAAGAGCCCTTCCTCGATTTTCTGCTGAATGTGGCTGTTCGCATGGGCAATAAGCGCGTGCTGGGCATGTCCAGTTAATGTGATATCGCCGTCAAAGGCATATATGTCAGGCTTGAAGTGCCGTGCGGTTATTGACCGGAACGGCCTCAGGCGGCAAGATAGCCAGCCTTTTAGGGGACTCCACCGGTGCAATAGTGCTGGCTGAGTTCTCTGGCTGAACTCTTATTCGTTCATCAATGTAAGCTGAGGATTCCATGAAGGTTCTGGTAGCTGTCAAACGCGTTGTCGATTACAACGTAAAAGTTCGCGTGAAAGCGGACAAGACGGGTGTTGAACTCGCCAACGTAAAAATGGCGATGAACCCGTTCTGCGAAATCGCGGTCGAAGAAGCCGTGCGTCTGAAAGAGAAGGGCATTGCCACTGAAATCGTGGTGGTGTCTGTGGGTCCAACCAATGCTCAAGAGCAGCTGCGTACGGCCATGGCCCTCGGCGCTGATCGCGGCATTCTGGTTGAAGCAGCTGATGCTGAGCCCCTCGCCGTTGCCAAGTTACTGAAAGCCATTTGCGACCAGGAACAACCTGGTTTGGTTATTCTGGGCAAGCAAGCCATTGACGGTGATAACAACCAAACTGGCCAGATGCTGGCTGCGCTGGCCGGTTACGCTCAAGGCACCTTCGCCTCCGTGGTTAAGGTCGATGGCAATAAAGCGCAAGTAACGCGTGAAGTTGACGGCGGTCTGCAGACTGTTGAGCTGGCACTGCCAGCTGTGGTCACCACTGACCTGCGCTTGAACGAACCACGCTACGCCTCGCTGCCAAACATCATGAAAGCCAAGAAGAAGCCACTGGATGTGAAATCCCCGGCAGATTACGGCGTTGATGTTTCCCCGCGTGTGAAGACTCTTAAGGTTGAAGCACCGGCCGAGCGTTCCGCTGGCATCAAGGTCAAGACCATCGAAGAGCTGGTCGAAAAGCTGAAGAACGAAGCGAAGGTGATCTGATCATGGCTATTCTTGTTATTGCTGAACACGACAACGCCGCCGTTAAGGGCGCCACGCTGAACACGGTTGCTGCGGCCAAGGCTATTGGCGGCGACATCCATGTGCTGGTTGCTGGCTCCGGTTGTGGCGCTGCTGCTGCCGCTGCTGCACAGATCGCTGGTGTGAGCAAAGTATTGGTTGCTGACAACGCCGCCTATGCGCATCAGCTCGCTGAAAACGTGTCGCTGCTCGTAGCCGAGCTGGGCAAGGGCTACAGCCACATTTTGGCGCCTGCTACCAGCAACGGTAAGAACACGCTGCCACGCGTCGCTGCACTGCTGGATGTTGCGCAAATTTCGGAAATCTCCAAGGTGATCTCGGCTGACACCTTCGAGCGTCCAATCTATGCGGGCAACGCCATCGCCACCGTGCAGTCCTCGGACAGCATCAAAGTCATCACCGTGCGCCCAACAGGTTTCGACGCCGTTGCTGCTACCGGTGGTTCGGCATCGACCGAAGCCGTTGCTTCCGCTCAGAACGCTGGCACGTCCTCGTTCGTGAACGAAGAGCTGGCTAAGCTCGATCGTCCAGAGCTGGCCGGTGCCAAGATTGTTGTTTCTGGTGGCCGCGGCATGGGCAACGGTGACAACTTCAAGATCCTCTACACCTTGGCTGACAAGCTTGGTGCTGCCGTTGGTGCCTCGCGCGCCGCTGTTGACGCCGGCTTCGTGCCGAACGACATGCAAGTCGGTCAGACGGGTAAAGTCGTTGCGCCACAGCTCTACATCGCTGTGGGCATCTCCGGTGCCATCCAGCATTTGGCCGGTATGAAAGATTCCAAGGTGATCGTTGCGATCAACAAGGACGAAGAAGCGCCGATTTTTTCCGTTGCCGATTACGGCATCGTAGGCGATCTGTTCGACCTCGTTCCGCAGCTGGAAAAGCTGGTCTAATCGACCACTAATCTACGCTGACGAAAAGGCCGCTCCGGGTAACCGGGGCGGCCTTTTTTATGGGCATCTGTTTTGCAGCGCAAGGGTTCAGCTAGCGCGCAGCCCCACTTTCATATCCAGTCGGCCACTCTGCACGCTCAAGTCTTTGACCTCGATCTGATTGACCAGCTGTTGCAACCACTCCTGACTTTCCTGCAACAGGTTTAGGCCGGGCAGGATATTGCGATCGCCGAGGCTGACCAGTTTATCCATGAACCAAGAACGATTGTTGAGAAAGTCGATCATGCCGGCCTCGGCCAGATTCAGTCGCCACTGTTTGATGCCTTCGCGATGCAGGCCGGGAATATGGCTGACGATCTGCTGCGTGAGCGATGGCAAGGGCAGTTTACTGGCGAGCTGAAATGCGCTCTGGCCAAGATGGCGGGTGGCCCAGTTCACCAGCATCGGCGCTTGTCGCCATTGCACATCAAGAGCCTGATCGAGCTGCTGGAAGCGCATGAAGGGCGTGTCACCCGTGAGCTGGCACTCTTTAACCAAGACGGACAGCGTGAGTGTGTAGACCATGCGCTGGAAGTGGCCGTCGAGTTTGATATCGAAGCGGTCGGGTGAACAGTCCAGTTGAATGTAGTCGATGTGCGGATTGTCTTTCAGGCGAGCGCGAATCTGCTGGTTGAGCAGGGCTTCGGGCAGGGGCAGGGTCAGTGTGGAGTGGCGCAGGTAGCGTTGTGCCAGAGCCAGTGCGGTATCACGAGTGCTCTGAGAGGCTTTCCCGACGACATCCTGAACGCCTATCACGGTTGAGCCTAGGGCCTGTTTAGCGAGATCGCGGGCGGTGCCAGCGGCCAAGCCAGCAAGGCCAAAGGCCTGGTTCAACGGGCTGGATTTCTTCTCATCTGCCATGATGCATTCGCTCTTCGTGTGTCTAGGGAGTTATACACAAGCGAATCCGCCGAGGGCAGGGTGCGGGGCTAACTGCCCGACGGGATACCCGACGGGATGCCCGACGGATTGCGTCTGTACAGACCGGGTGTGGTGCCGGTCCAGCGCTTGAAGGCGCGATTGAAGTTGGCCACATCGGAGTAGCCGAGTTGTTCGGCAATGCGCTCTTGGTTCTGGCGAGGGTCGTCTAGCAGCAAGATGGCTTTTTGACGGCGCAAGTCTTCGAGAATGTCGGAGAAGGTGGTGCCTTCGAGCGCCAGCTGGCGTTTCAGCGTGCGCTCCGACATGTGTAAGTCGCTCGCCACCGCTTCGACGCCGCGAAAGCCTTCATCTTCCCGATAAATCAGCTCACGCACTTGGCGTACAAAACGGTTATGCAGGCCGATAGCAACCAGCTCACGTTCGCATTGCTCTACCGCCAGTTGCATGGAGGCGGCATCGGCCATGACCAGGGGCAGATCAAGGTAGCTGGCATCGAAGGAGATGCGGTTGCAAGACTGACCAAACCGGATTTGTGCCGGCAAAATATAACGAAACTCCTCGTAGCGCGGGTTTTCCGGGATATCGATGTCGGCTTCGCCAAACAGCGTCTCACCGGTAATGACCTGCGCCATTTGCCCCAAACCGACCATGAGCGCCGCCACCGCCGTATCACGCAAGGGTTGCTGGGTCAGTGCGGTTTCAAGGTACAGGTGTGCGGTGTCACCTTCACGAACCACGCGTATGGCAAAGCCCATGATGCGCAGACTAATAAAGCGCTCTACCAGTTCTAGGGCTTGCGCCACGGTATCGGCAGTCATGGCAGCAAAACCGATAAAGCCGTGGCTAGACAGCTTCATTTGCATACCCATGTAGAACGGCAAGCCCGGCTCATTAGTTAGCGCTAAGGCCTGCTCGTAAAGGCCATTCATGATTTCTAGCGAAATGCGCGTCGTTGGCGAGGTGAGCTGTTGCCGGTCAAGACCATAGGGCGCCAGCAGCGTCTCTTCAGGTATTTGCCAGCGTTTCAGCACATCGAGCAGTAACAGCGCATAGGCGGCAGGTAGGCCTGGGGTGGTATCAGCAGCAGATCGTGACATCAGTGAATGGCACATAAGGATAAGAAGTTGTCCCAAAATAACCTGCTACTGGCCTCGGGTCAAAGGCAGAGTTCGTCTTGCCCTATTTGTATTTATCTGGAGAGGCAAAATGACTTCACTGAACACCACTGCTATTACCGCTGCTGCCGCGACGACTATGCCTTTGTCGGATGCTCCGCGTCAGCCACTGGGTGCTAAGGTGGGTATTCCACCACGCCGCGTTGCCATGAACTTTGATCAGTCCAAGGCGGGCTACTGGTATGCCGACAGCCCGTTCCTGACCTATTTCTGGTCGGCATTCTCGGTGTTGCTGCCGGAAGGTGAGCAATTCTTTGTGGAAGCGGTGCGTCATTACCGTGACCAAATTACGGATGAAAATTTGAAGGCGGGTATTTCTGGCTTTATTGGTCAGGAAGCGCTGCACACGCAGGGCCACCAGGTGCTCAATCAGTTTATTAACGATAAGCAGCTGCCTGCCGCCGAACTTGAAGCGCAACTCAAGTTGCTGCTGGATTCGGTGGCGAAGATTCACCCGCGACTCAACTTGGCCGCGACCATTTGCTTGGAGCATTTCACCGCTTTGCTCGGTGAGCAGCTGCTGGCTGAAGTCGATCACCACATGAGCGCGCATGAAGACATTCGCCCGCTGTGGATGTGGCATGCGCTGGAAGAGACCGAGCACAAAG
The DNA here is from genome assembly GCA_002342025.1 of Moraxellaceae bacterium UBA2477. Lineage (GTDB taxonomy): Bacteria > Pseudomonadota > Gammaproteobacteria > Pseudomonadales > Moraxellaceae > Perlucidibaca. The sequence continues at coordinate 10,924 of DDPD01000026.1, forward strand.
CTGTGGCCTGGGATGTCTATGAGCAGACCGGCGGCAGCTATGTTGTTCGCGCCGGCACCATGATCATCACCACGGCTGTGTTGGGCGCTGTAATGGCGTATGCCACAGGTCGTTTGCTCGCTGCCGATGGTCAGCTCTTCAATGTGCGTGACAACGTGAAGGGTATGCGTGCGCTGTTCGGTCGTCAGGGTCGCATGACGCGTCTGCTGCCGAAATTCCTCGACTTCTTCCGTCCGGACTTCCACCCCAATGACCACGACACCAAGGCGCTGGTGACCGAATGGCGCGAGAAGCTGTTTGGTGCCGATGGCGAGATGAATCATCTGCTTAAAAGCAAGTCGCTGCACTGAGCGGTGGCTGAGGTTTTTCGGTAACGGTTAGCCGCCCTGATGTGAGTCAGGGCGGTTTTTTTTAGCTCGGCAGAGCCTGCCAGGTCAGGTGCAGGCGCAAATCGAATTCGAGCTGGGCGTAGCCCGGTGCCATATGCTCACAAAGTTGGTAGAAGGCCTTGTTGTGATCGAGTTCTTTCAGGTGTGCGAGTTCGTGCACCACGATCATTTTGAGAAACTCCGGCGGCATGGCTTTGAACAGCGAGGCGATGCGAATTTCGCGGCTGCTGCGCAGGCGGCCGCCATGGTTGCGCGATTGCCGCGTATGCAGGCCGAGCGCGTTCTGAATGACATCGAGCTTGCTGTCGTAGCAGGTGCGGTCAATCGCCGGGGCATTGCGCAGATGCGTCTGCTTCAGCTCGGTGACATAGGCATGCAGCGCTTTGTCGGACTGGATGGTGTGGCGCTCCGGGTATTTTCGGCTCAGATACTCACCCAGCTGACGGCTTTCAATCAGGCCAGCGACTTTCGCCAGCAAGGGTTCTGGGTATCCGCTCAGATAGCGCCAGTCCGGGTTCGACATGCTAAAAAGTCCTCTTTGGGGTGGCTTTCACGAAGTTGGCATTGCCTATGCAACAGCACTTACAGAGTGCCCTGAAAATCCGTCAAAACATTGACGGGCTAAGGCCAAGTGAGGTGCCCCATGTTACCGCTGACGCGCATTATCGATGCCAAATTCTGCCTTTGCATCTGTTTCATGAAAGGACTTTTTAAACTCATTGATGAACTGGATCGAGAGGACATGATGGAGGTGCTGACGGAGGAGCAACGGGCTCGTTTAGGCTGGCGGGATTATCAGTAGCGTAAAGTCACTGGCATTATTCAATTTTGTGGCAGTGACGACCAGTTCGCCTCCGTTATGATGGTGCGTCTAACTGTTTTGAGTAGCGCTGATGTTTGCTTGGTTTGAACGTCGTCTAGATCCCTTTCCGCCGGAAGAGCCGCAAGAGCCGCCCCGCACGTTGGTGGCGTTCTGTCTGCATTACACACGCGGTGCCTGGCCTTGGCTGACGGCATCGGCCATTCTCATGGCGCTGATTGCTGTGGCCGAAGTTTGGCTCTTCGGGTTTATGGGCGATATCGTCAATTGGTTGTCACAGCAGTCGCGCGAGACATTCTGGGCGACGCAGCGTTGGCCGCTAATAGGTATGGCGGCGGTGGTACTGGCGCTGCCGGTCATGACCTTTATGCATTCTTTGCTGAATCATCAGACCCTGATGGGCAATTACCCCATGCGCATCCGCTGGATGGTGCACCGGTATTTATTGCGCCAGTCCATGGCGTTCTATCAGGACGAGTTCGCCGGTCGCATCGCCACCAAGCTGATGCAGACGGCGCTGGCGGTGCGCGAGTGCGTGATCAAGCTCATTGATGTGCTGAATTACATCGTGGTCTATTTCATTGGCACGGTGGTCTTAATCGCCAGCGCTGATTGGCGTTTGGCGCTGCCGCTGTTGGCCTGGTTGGTGCTGTACTTACTCATGCTGCGTTACTTCGTGCCGCGTTTGAGCCAAGTGTCACAAAGCCAAGCGGACGCTCGCTCGCTAATGACGGGCCGAATCGTGGACAGCTATACCAATATCCAAACCGTGAAGCTGTTTTCGCATGCCCAGCGAGAGGCGTCTTTTGCCCGTGAAGGCATGGGCGAGTTCATGGTCAGTGTGCATGGCCAGATGCGACTGGTGACGCAGCTCAACGTAACGCTGTATAGCCTCAATGCCGTGTTGTTGTTGTCGGTGGCCGGGCTGGCGTTATCGCTGTGGCTAGACAAGCAAATCGCCGTGGGAGCTGTCGCCGTGGCGCTGGGACTGGTGCTGAGATTGTCCGGCATGTCGCAGTGGATCATGTGGGAAGTGTCGGCCCTGTTTGAGAATATCGGCACCGTGCAGGACGGCATCAGCTCGATTGCCCGGCCGCATCGCGTCGAGGATGTGCCGGGTGCGTCCGCGCTGACGATTCAGGCTGGCGACATCGTGTTTTATCGCTTGCGCTTCCACTACGGCAAGGCCGCTGGCGTGTTCGAGGATTTGTCGCTGCATATCCGGCCCGGTGAAAAGGTCGGTTTGGTCGGGCGTTCAGGCGCGGGTAAATCGACGCTGGTCAATCTGCTGCTGCGCTTTTACGATCTGGAGGGCGGCGCGATTCGCATCGACGGGCAGGACATCGCTCAGGTAACGCAAGACTCACTGCGCGCGCAAATCGGCATGGTCACGCAGGATACCTCGCTGCTGCATCGCTCGGTACGCGACAACATTCGCTACGGCAAACCCGACGCTTCCGATGAGGAGGTGTTGGCGGCGGCTAGGCGCGCTCAGGCCGATGGCTTTATTGCCGGTTTGCACGATGCCAAGGAAAGACAAGGCCTTGATGCCCATGTCGGCGAGCGCGGCGTCAAGCTCTCCGGCGGTCAGCGCCAGCGCATTGCCATCGCCCGCGTCATGCTCAAGGACGCGCCTATCTTAATTCTCGATGAGGCGACTTCGGCGCTCGATTCAGAGGTGGAGGCGGCGATTCAGGAGAATTTGTATCGACTCATGGCCGGTAAGACGGTGATTGCCATCGCCCACCGGCTGTCCACCATTGCCGCGATGGACAGGCTGGTGGTGATGGATCAGGGCCGCATCGTGGAAGTTGGCACGCATGCCGAGCTGGTCGCGGCCGGCGGACTATACGCGCAGTTGTGGGCGCGTCAGTCCGGCGGTTTTCTCGAGGCGGATTAGCTGTAGCTCGACTCGCTATGGGTGGATCAGGCCTCGAGTTCGACGAGACCGTCCTCCAGATACTGCAGTAGCTTCTGCATGTGCGGCAGCGTGCGACGGCAGGCGATGATGCCGATCTCGAACTTCTCGGCATAGCTGACCACGGTGATGTTGGTGGCCTGACCGTCCATGGCGATGGACACCGGATAGATGCCCTCCAGCTTGGCACCATTCCAGTACAGCGTTTCACGCGGCCCCGGCACATTCGACACCACGATGTTGAAGGCCTGCCAGGTTGGCGCAATGCCGGTCGCCATATTGATGCCGCTGACCGCCATGGCAGTGGCGACATAGTTCATGATTTCCAGCTGATTCATGGTGGCAAAACGATCTTTGCTGTTCTGAACCGAGCGCGCGATGGCGTCGAGGCGTTCGAGCGGATCGGCGAGGTGTGTCGCCAAGTTGGCCAGTACAGCACCGACCTGATTGCCGCCCTCAGAGTCATCCTTACGCAGCGACATCGGCACCATGGCCACCAGGGGCTTGTCGGGCAGGGCGTTGAGTTCGAGTAAGTATTTGCGCACGGCGGCCGCACACATGGCCAGCACGATGTCGTTGAGCGTGGCGTTGTGGCGCTTGGCAGCGGCTTTGATGCGCGGCAAATGCCACGATTGCGCGGCGAAGCGACGCGAGGCGCTGATCGGCTGATTGAGGATGGTGCGCGGTGCTTGGAATACCGACACATAGTCAGCGTCCGAGCTCCGCGCTTTAATCGACTTGTAGATCTCGCGAGCAACTGTAGGCCAGGTGGCTGCCTGATCTTTTAGGATACTGGCAAACTTTGC
>DDPD01000038.1 GCA_002342025.1 Moraxellaceae bacterium UBA2477
TTTGCCATGGCGGCGGCCCGTGATATCCGAAGCAAGCTAGCGCACACGGCAGCGCCACCCAGCGTGCCCGCCTGGGATGCCACGCAGGTGCGCGATCCCGATGAGGATGTGGTGATTCTGCACAACTGGGATGAATTGCGGCGCTTTATGTGGGACTTTGTCGGCATTGTACGCACCACCAAGCGACTGGAGCGCGCCTTGCATCGTGTATTGCTCTTACAAGACGAGATTGAGGAGTATTACAGCCACTATCGGGTGTCGAGCAACCTCATTGAATTGCGTAATTTGGTCATGGTCGCCGAGCTCATCATCCGATGCGCACTCATGCGTAAAGAGTCTCGTGGCCTGCATTACACCTTGGATTATCCTCAACTCAGCGCTGTACTGGCCGACAGTATTTTGTCGCCCGAAGAGCCCTCGCGACGACGCCAGCGTAATGACACGGACAATCGGCGCCAGTCCTCTGCACTCAGCTGATCGGCCCAAATCACCACACGCCAGCGCTGCCCTCTGCGGCGTGTGGTTGGCTCAGCATCAACAGCCAGCGTCATCAACTCCTGCCAACAGAGCACCACAAACCCAGGCGTGAGGCGAACAGGCCCGTACACCTCGGCAAAATGCACGGCTCCGGTATCCAGCTGCAAACGCCAGCCCTGAGGCGTGTGCTGGAATGACTGAATCGGCCAAGAGGTTTGCCGGTTACTGAGCTGTATGAACGCTAGCAACGGCCACAACAGAACTAACGCAAACCCAACAGCGACGGGCGGGTGACTTTGCCATGCGGTACAGCCTGCGAGTACAGCCAAACCCAAGCGCCAAAACGTCAGCCCACGCGATGGCTGTAACCTAAACTCAGCGTGCCAGACGTTGCAAGATGCGCGCGACGATGCGCTGATGACCTGCGTCTTCGGGTTGAAGATATTGCATAAGCCACGCCAGAAGATCGACATCCTCTTCTTCCAAAAAGCGTGCAAATAGCGCTTGCTCCTCAGCATCCAGGCCAAGATAGTGCTCCTCCATGAACGGTTCAAGCAGCACATCGAGCTCTTTCAGGCCCCGTCGGCACTGCCAGCGTAAGCGTTTCTCTTCTTCCGTAAACGGCCGTGTCATGAAATTCTCTACCCCAATCGGTTAAGCACGGCATTATAGAGCTTGTATTTAGCACCGTGATCCCCATTTCTCCAATCTATCCGTCGCTAAGGAGCCGTCATGTCCAGTTCGCTTGTGTTTACCTCACCTTCCGTTGAGGTGCTTGCAGCTCAGGCCGCCCTCCAAGCACAAGATGATCTTGTCTTAACGCTGCCTTGGCGCGCCCTCGCGATTGTGGGTCCGGATGCCGAAACCTTTTTACAAGGCCAAGTCACTACAGATATTCGCGAAGTGTCTGCGGCACAGTCTCGCCTTGCCTGCTTACTAAACCTCAAAGGCCGCGCCCAATTCAGTTGCCGCTTACTGGCCTGGCCAGAGGGCTATTTGCTCATCCTGCCGGCTGAACAGTTTGAAGCGGCGCGGGCCCGCTTGGCGAAGTACGGCGTGTTTTCGAAAGTCACCCTGAGTGAAATCGCCCTTCGCATACAAGGCGTGCTGGGACGCGGTGCTCAGAATCGCCTCGCCAGCCTGGGCTTGGCGCTACCGGAGTTGCCCGCCATCGATCAAGGCTGCTCAGGTCTCGAACTTCCCATTCGTATCCGACTTCCAGGCCTCACCCGTGGACTGCTACTGAGCGAGGCATCGGATGCTGCGCCACTAACCGATACGGCTACGTCCTCCGAAGCGGCTGCAGCCTGCTGGGAGTCTGCCAGCATTGTCGCCGGCGAGTGGATCCTGGCAGCAGCAGAAACCGAGCTGTTTCAGCCGCAGGAGATGGATTATCACGCGCTTCACGGCGTGAGCTATCAGAAAGGCTGCTACTTGGGTCAGGAAATTGTGGCGAGACTCTATTTCCGTGGACAACTTAAAACCGAACTGAGTGCATGGCAGTGCGAAAGCGGGCAAGAATCGCTGACGGCAGGCATGGGCCTAGTCAGCGAAGATGGCTCACGAGTAGGTGAAGTCATTCGCGCGGTCGCTCAGGGCCATCAGCAGTGGCTAGTGCTGGCGCAAACCAAGCGGGAGCTGGTGGCCAAGCGCCTGGATGCTGACGCTCAATCTGTGTTGCAGCGTCTACCCTTCACGCGCTAATGGATCGCGTGAGCCAAACGTCTCTTCCAGATCGGCCAGCGGCTGCGTCATGCCCGCCGGCATTGCGTAATGCGCTGCCAACCACTGCGGGCTAACATCGGCCAACTGTGCCGGCTGCCAGTGCGGCGACTGGTCTTTATCAATTAAGAGCGCACGAACGCCCTCCGGAAAATCTGGGTGGCGTGCGCATTGACTAGACAATATCCATTCGGTGCGGAAAACCTCTGCGAGGCTTAGCGAGCTCGAGCTCTGCCATTGCTGCCAAATCAACGCAGCACTAGTTGGTGAGCCCGAGCGATAGGCTTGCACCGCTTTAGCTAGCCAAGGCTCCTCAGGCAACGCTGAACGCCATGCGGCATCCAGCGCATTAAGATTCTCATGATCAGTTAATGCCGTAATGGCATCCGCATGTTGCTGCAAGACACCCTCAGCCAGTGTCGGCGATGGCAAATGAGCCAAACAGGTCGACACCAGCGAGAAGGCACTCTCGGTTGTCCACGCCTGATTGAGCAGATCACTCAGCAATTGAGGCCATGATTCGGAGCTCAGTGCATGACTGGCCAAACCTAAAGCCACGGCATCACTGGCCCCAAATTGACACGCCGTGAGCCCCATAAAGAGCCCCACACGCTTGGGTAATCGCGACAGGTAATAGCTTCCACCCACATCCGGAAATAGCCCGATGGTGATTTCCGGCATGGCCATGCGCGTTGTCTCTGTGACCACGCGAAAACTGGCCCCCAACAAGAGCCCCATGCCACCACCCATGACAACACCGGTCCCCCACACCAACAGAGGCTTAGGAAACTCTCGAATGGCATAGTCGAGTCGGTACTCTCGAGCAAAGAAGTGTGCCGGGTAATCGGCATCACCCTCTCCCGTCCGCGCATGCTGCGTGAGCGCACGCACATCACCACCGGCACAAAATGCCCGCTCACCTCGCCCCCGCAGCAGCACCGCCACCACACGATCATCCGCAGCCCACGCCTCCAGCTGCGGTAGCAACACATCAACCATGGCGAGTGTCAGCGAATTCAAACTACGTTCAGCATCCAAGGTGGCAACGGCAATAGAGTGGCCAGACGCCGTAGCTAACAACTCAATGTGTACAGGTGCTTCACTGACATGCATTGCAAAGAATCCTTATTCGGGTAATGACCAATCAATTTGGGCTTGATGCTGAAGTTGCAACCAAGCGTTTGCTTGCGAAAAGTGTCGACAACCAAACCAGCCACCGCGATTCGCAGAGAGCGGTGAGGGGTGGGCAGCACTTAAAACCAAATGACGTTGTCGATCAATCAGTCGGCCTTTTTTTTGTGCGTATGCGCCCCAAAGCATAAAAACAAGTCCCGCTTGGCGCTGATTTAACTGTGCAATCAGGGCATCGGTAAATCGTTCCCAACCCAACTTCTGATGCGAACCCGCCTCGCCCGCTCGCACGGTCAAGACACTGTTCAGCAGCAAGACCCCTTGGGACGCCCAATAAGATAAATCGCCATGGCGTGGCTTGGTCAGCGCGAGATCTGCACTGAGTTCAGAAAAGATATTGCGTAAAGATGGAGGTGAGACCTGCCCACGAGATACCGAAAAACTTAAGCCATGCGCTTGATTCGGCCCATGATAGGGGTCCTGCCCCAAAATCACGACACGCACTTGCTCAGGTCGGGTCGCGGCTAAGGCGGCAAATACCTGGGATGACGGAGGGTAATGAATAATGCCTGCCTGGCGCTCATGTGCCAGTACTTGCTGCAGCTCAACCGCGTAGGGTTGGCTCCATTCTTCTGCCAGTAACGTCTGCCAAGAATCGGGAAGTGCTAAGACCATCGCCCTCACCAAAGCCCTTTCAGCTGATACGCCACCGCATCCCGAATCCAGTGCGGAGACACCGTGGCACTACCCTCGATAAGCCCTTCGTATTCGATGCGTCGCATCGTTGCCAGCATGGAGCGTGCGGCCTGCTCAGGCTGACTTACTGGCAAAAGCGCCAACCACGGCAGCATGAGCCCAATCCAACGGCGAATAACTTGCCTAACGGCTACTTGTAGGCGAGGCTCTTGAATGGCGGCGTACCAAAAGGCGTACTCAAGCTCTACCTGAGCGCGATGCTGTTGCAGCCGTACATCTATGTAGTTTGCTGCAACCTCCAGCAAAAGCTCATTACTGAGCGTGTCATCATAGGTTTCGCCCGCACGTTCGGCGGCACGACGTTGCTCTATGAAGTCCAGACGCTGCTGTTCAACTTGACGCCAGAACGGAATGGCAAATCGCTCGATCGACTCTTCGGCAAATAACTCAAAGCTTTGGACTAACAAGTCCTGAATGTCTTTGAAGTAATAGGTCGTAGCCGATAGAGGCACATTGGCTGCCGCAGCCACTGCGCGATGCCTGACCCCACGCACACCATCGCGCAAGATGACATCCCACGTTGCCCGCAAAATGGCGTCACGCCGCACTTCACCGCGTTGTTGGCGCACAACTCCATTCATAGGGCACAACCTGTCTTGCTTGAGTGTGTGAGGCGCGAAGCATAGCCTGTCTATTGTCAGAAACAAAAAAGGGCCGATTAGGCCCTTTTTTGATGTCTACCGCACCATTACTTCTGGATGCGGAACTCAACGCGGCGGTTCAACTCACGACCTTCCGCTGTCGCGTTTGTAGCGACTGGACGCGATTCGCCGTAGCCAGCAGCTTCCAGACGCGAAGCGTCGATACCGTAGCCCACGAGGTAGTCACGCACTTCATTGGCACGGCTACGGGAAAGCTTCATGTTGTAGGCGTCGCTGGCAACACTGTCGGTATGACCGGAAATGCTGATACGAGCAGTGCTATCCGAACGCAAGAACGCAACAACGTTTTCCATCAGACGTTGTGCATTTGCAGTCAAACGAGCCGAGTTGTTTTCAAAGGTGATGTCCCGAATGGTCAGCGTTTGTTCGATAACACAGCCATTTCCGTCTACACGAGCGCCTTTCAAGGTGTTAGGGCACTTATCGCGCTCATTCACCACGCCATCTTCGTCATCGTCAACACTGACAGGCACAACTTCTGGAGCAGGAGCAGGCGCTGGAACCTCTTTAATCACGATACGTTCAACAGGTACTTCTTGAATAACAATTTTTTCAACCGGTACTTCAACTTGTACTTCACGAATAATCACTTCTGGCTCTTTGGCTGGGGCTTTACCTAAGCCCATTTCCAAGCCTAAACCGGCACGGAAATCGGTCTGACCGTCCTGAAAGTCATCGTACACAGCTCGCAACTCGCCACGTACACGAAGATTGTCAAAACCAAAAATAGACTTTGTAAAGCCAATACCTAGGTTCAGGAAGGGCGTGAGCTCATCGTTATCAGTGCCAGCGATATCGTTATAAACGCCACCGCCGCCAACAATAATGAATGGAGTGAATTCGGAGCGCTGACCAAACGTGAAGTGAAAGTCAACACCAGCACCCGTTTGATAGTTATCGGTACCGTTCTGACCAGTCTCAATGGTGTCGCCGAAGAACTGACCTTCTACCCAGAGATTTTCAGCTAAACGATGGCCCACACCTGCGTTATAGCCAATGCTTGTACCGTCAGCACCACGAGATTTATCAGCTTCTAGGTAAAAAGTACCGAAATTGACATAGTTGTCATAGCTTTTACCAGTTTCAACCGAGTCCTCGGCATGAGCTGTAAATGCAACACCGCTCAGAGCAGTGGCCAGAACAACTGACTTGACCGCTGCAGCCGCAGGCGACAGGGAAAATCGTGATATGCGCATTTGAAAACCTCTTAAGCAGAACTGAGTAAGTTAAACAATATATGACTTGTGCGAAGATTACCGGAAACCACATTCCGTTAAACAGGTTGTTTCAATAAACATACAAAAAAACCGACAAAAACACATCAATCCTTACGATCCCGCAAGCCACCAAAAATAGCATCCATACGCTCCCCGAGATGACGCTGTATTGCTTTCTCCATCGCAATCGCCACCTCCGCAGCCACAGCCATATCTGCCAGTGGACGAAGACGCCATACCACTTCTGCCATTTGCGGCACTTGTTCCGCACTCGGAATCTGCGTACCTAAAGGCTCAAATACGTGTTTTACCACCAACTGTACTAGGCTATTGGCCACTGCTTCGACATTAGCACGCATACCACCAAGTAATTCGAACAGTGATGAAATGGGCACGCCCAATTTCATTAGCTCAAGGCCGGCATTGAATAAACGCGGGCTAGGCACACGAAACCGAGGCCCATCAACTTGAATTAAATTTAATTGGACCGCACGCGCAAGGGCCTCAGGTGTCATTTGCCGCCCAAATAGCGACATAATCTCAGAAAGCTCATAGTAAGCCGGCACATCTTCTGACCAAGGGGTGGTTAAGGCCTGCTCCAAACCGAGTAATTGACGAAGATCGTGGCCTTTTTCCCAAGACTCAATTAATTCAGCAATATTTCCTAAACTATAACCACGAGAAAGCAGCGGACCAATCACGCGCAGTCGGGCCAAGTGTGCAGCGGAGTAAATTCCTGTGCGTCCACGAATTTCAGGGGGTGGAATGAGGCCTTTGTCCTGATATGCGCGAACATTACGCACGGTCATCTGTGCGGCCTGAGCCAACTCATCGATCGTATATTCAAGCGCGACTTTATCGGAAGTTCGATTCATCGCAGCAGCCAGGAGTTCCTGGTCGGAAGCCGTCATTACCCACTGTCTCGTTGCATACAGAGAAACACACTATACCTCAGAGTTTGTCCGGACGGGTTGCGCTTTCCAATGCATCTAACCAACGAATGGCGGCAGCCGACGAATCACCACACATTTCTGGGCTGGCTTGCAGGCTGCGGCATACGGCAGGTCGCGAAGGAAGCCCGAAGAGCAAACATAAACCCTGCTCCGTGAGCTGAATACAGCGTATTCCGGCAGGCTTGCCGAGGGGCATTCCTGGAATTGGGGTAGTGATGGAAGGTGCGATACAGCATGCAGCACAGCCCGCGCGACACTCCATCATCAGTTCTCCGGAAAAATTCGATTTTAGCGGATATTCAGGACCAATAAAAAAGCTCGGAACCAGTCCGAGCTTTTTTATTCTACCTTCTTGATTATTCGAAGGTTTTTCCGGATGCCGCCATGTCACGCAACAGTTGTGGCGGCGTGAAACGATCGCCATGCTTGGCAGCCAGCGCATCAGCACGCTGAACAAACTCAGCGACACCAACGTAGTTGATGTACTGCAGCACACCACCCGTCCACGGAGCCATGCCAATACCGAAGATGGAGCCAATGTTTGCATCGGCAACGGAGGTCAGTACGCCCTCTTCGAAGCAACGAACCGACTCAATCGATTGGCGATACAGCAGACGCTCTTTCAGCTCTTCGAATTCTGCTTCATCAATCTGCACCTTCTCGGCTTTCGTGAAGTGCTCCACGAGGCCAGGCCAGATGGTCTTCTTGCCACCCTCTGGATAGTCATAGAAGCCCTTACCGGTACGCTTACCGTTGCGACCAAATTCGTCCATAAGACGATCAATGACGGCCTCGGCAGGGTGTGCAACCCATGCAATTCCTTCTGCTGCGAGATCTTTGATGGTCTGCACGCGGACTTTACGACCCAGCTCCATGGTGACTTCATCGGTCACCGCCAACGGACCTACTGGCATGCCCGCCTGCAAGCCGGCCTGCTCGATGGTCATGGGGTGGTAGCCCTCGCCCAACATGGCGATGCCTTCATAGGTAAAGGTACCGAAGACACGAGAGGTGAAGAAACCACGCGAATCATTAACCACAATGGGTGTCTTGCGAATTTGCAGAACAAAATCAAAGGCCTTCGCCAGCGCGGCATCCGAGGTCTTTTCACCACGAATGATCTCAACCAACGGCATTTTGTCAACTGGCGAGAAGAAGTGCAGACCGATGTAGTTCTCTGGCTTCTTCGAGGCTTGCGCCAAGCCCGTGATAGGCAATGTCGATGTGTTCGAGCACATCAGCACATCCGGCAGGGCATTGGCTTCCGCCAATTCGGTAGCTTTGGCTTTGATCGTGCGATCTTCAAATACCGCCTCGATCACCATGTCGCAACCCTTCAGGTCGGCATGATCATTCGTGGTTTGAATCAGCGCCAGTGTGGCTTCCGCTTTAGCTGCATCGAGTCGACCCTTGCTAACGCGCTTGTCGAGCAAGCCCTTGCTATAGGCCTTACCCTTTTCCGCAGCTTCCAGTGTTTGATCCAGCAAGACGACTTGGATACCCACGGAGGCCGCTACATAGGCAATACCCTGTCCCATCATGCCAGCGCCGAGAATACCGACTTTAGTCGCCTTCCATGCAGGATAGGTCTCTTTGCACGGACGCGAACCACCGCCATTGATCTTTTGAAGATCAAAGAAGAACGCCTTAATTTGGTTCTTCGCTTGCTTACCGCAGGCAAGATGAATGAAGTAACGATGCTCAATTTTCAGGGCATTATCAAAATCAACCTGCGCACCCTCAACTACGGCCGACATGATGGCTTTAGGCGCTGGGTAGTTAGCATTCTTGATCTGCTTACGCAGGTTGGCGGGGAATGCTGGCAGATTCATGGCCAGAGCGGGAGTTGATGGAGTACCGCCTGGCATTTTATAGCCGGACTTATCCCATGGCTGTTGCGCCGACGGGTTAGCCTTGATCCAAGCGCGAGCCTTGGCCAGCATGTCATCGGTGTCGGTCGCCAGCTCATCAATCAAGCCAGTGGACTGAGCCTTTTCGGCCTTCATGCGCTGACCCTGCATGAGTACATTCATGAGGGCATTCTGAATGCCCAACATGCGAGTAACGCGGGTCAGACCACCACCACCCGGCAGCAGGCCGAGGGAGACTTCTGGAAGACCGAACTCGGCTTTAGTACCGCCAATGGCGATGCGGTGATGGGTCGCGAGCGCGATTTCCAAACCGCCGCCCAGCGCCGTGCCATTCATGGCAGCAACTACGGGCTTACCCAAGGTTTCCAACTTGCGTAACTGGCCATTAATTTCGATCAGCTCAGCCTTCATTGCGTCTGCGTAGGCTGGTGTGGCTTGGATCAGCAGGCGAAGGTCGCCACCAGCAAAGAAGGTTTTCTTCGCGGAGGTCACGATGACGCCAGCAATGTTCGCTTTTTCAGCGTGCAGACGGGCAACGGCCTCGCCCATCGACTGACGGTACAGCTCGTTCATGGTGTTGGCCGACTGGTTAGGGTCGTCCAGGGTCAGGGTGACGATGTTGTCAGCGTCTTTTTCCCAACGAATGGCGCTCTGGCTCATGGTCTTTTCTCTCAAATCCGATGATGGTGGTCGAGTGCGGAAGGCCGCACTCAGACGCGTTCAATGATGGTGGCGATACCCATGCCGCCGCCGACGCAGAGCGTGCAGAGGGCGCGCTTAAGGCCGCGACGCTCGAGCTCGTCGAGGGCAACCTGCACGATCATGCAACCCGTTGCACCGAGCGGATGGCCCATGGCAATCGAGCCGCCATTGACGTTAGTAATGTCATGGGAGATGCCCATATCTTTCATAAAGCGCATCGCCACAGCCGCGAAGGCTTCGTTGATTTCCCAGAGATCAATGTCCTCGACGGTCAGGCCAGCTTTGGCCAGCGCTTTGCGAGCGGCTGGAGCCGGGCCGGTGAGCATGATGGTCGGATCAGCGCCGCTAACGGCGGTGGCGACAATACGCGCACGCGGCTTGAGACCCAGCTTCTTGCCAGTGGCTTCGTTGCCAATGAGCATGAGCGCGGCGCCATCGACGATGCCCGACGAGTTAGCGGCCGTATGCACGTGGTCGATCTTCTCAACCCAGTGGTACTTCTGAAGCGCCACAGCATTAAAGCCACCCATCTCGCCCATCATCATGAATGAAGGCTGCAAACCCGCTAGCTTCTCAACGCTGGAGTCCGGCTTGATGAACTCATCTTCCGCCAAAACAACTTGGCCATTAAGGTCTTTCACCGGCACGATCGAACCCTTGAACCAACCCTGAGCACGCGCATTGGCGGCTCGCTTGTTGGACTCAACGGCGAAGGCGTCTACATCGGCGCGACTGAAACCCTCCAAGGTTGCGATCAGATCTGCACCAATGCCTTGCGGCACAAAGCCCGTTTCCAAGTTAGTGGCAGGGTCCATGGCCCAGGCACCGCCATCGGAGCCCATGGGAATGCGCGACATGCACTCCACACCACCAACAACCACCAGATCTTCAAAACCCGAGCGGATCTTCATCGCACCCAAGTTGACGGCTTCCAAACCCGAGGCGCAAAAACGATTGAGCTGAACGCCAGC
>DDPD01000049.1 GCA_002342025.1 Moraxellaceae bacterium UBA2477
GTTTTCAGTCGCGGATCTTGCCCCTGACGATTCATCACGATGACGGCATCGGCGCTAGGCTTGGCCGCAGCCGCTTTGAAATCCTCCAGCTTTACCCGCGCAAAGGGCACTTGAACTTGGCCTCGGATTTTGAGCGCTTTGGCACTGGCGTCGAGAGTTAAATCGGGACTAAAGCGAAAGCGCGCCATCGGCCTTAAGCCTGCACTTAATTGCTCCCCTTGAATTTGCAGGGTGGCTTGCCAGTCTTTACTGAGCAAGGCCGTGCCAGTGAGTTTGGCACTCCCCTGTTCTTGGTCACGTAAATCCCCGACCCAACTAACACGATCGCCCGTAAAATTGGCTTTCAAGCTGATCGGCCGCCAGTCAATGGCAAACTCCGGCAGCTTAACTTCGCCGTCCAGCCACATTAATTGGCCATTCGCTTTCGGTTGTTTCAGGTTGCCTGACGCGCGTAGCGCACCCGAGACCTGCCCCGCGACAGACAGGCCCTGTGGCAATGCCACCGGCAAAGCGCTCAAGTTCAGCGCCTTAATCACAACATCGATATCCAGCGGTGGCTCTGCGACTTTGGGGTTACGACGCAAGTTCATGGCCGCACTGCCAAGGCGACCGCCATCTAGCGTCAATTTGGCCAGCCAGCGCTCAGGACTTAAGTTTGCGTCAGCGCAAATCGTATAGGGCTGTTGCTGCCAGCATTGCTGGCCGAGTTGCTGCGTGGTCGCCGACAGTCGCATTGCCGAGGGTGCCAGTAAAAACCAGCGTCCTGCCGCCGGCGTATCAATCTCCGCTCGAACCAACTGGCCCTGCCAGCTTAATGGGTCATTGGTGCTCAAGCGGCCACGCAGCAATGCCTGAGCGGTTACGTCGTCTCGGCTCAAGCGAATATCGGTGGTTTGATCCTTCACACTGCCACGCAAGTCCACCACTAATTGACGCCAGAGTTGTTGCTCACCCTGCCCAATTTGGTCGAGCTGGGCCGTCATCTGACCCTTGCCATCGATCAAGCCGCGCCACTGGCCTTGCAACTTAACCGCACCGGTAAACTCACTTTGAAAACGCTGTAATGCCGGCACACTCAGCTCAAAACGCGAACCCGTAGCCGGCAAACCACTGACGCGTAAACGACTATCTGCTAAACGCATGTCCAGTTCGGCAGCGCCCGAATTGCCCTGCTGATAACTCCCCTTGAGCTGCCAGGGCATACCACCAAATTGACCCAGCCAGTTCACCTGAGCATTCGTTGCGCCTTGATCTAGCTGCCACGAAAATGGGCCTGCCAGCTGTGCACGCCGTGGCCACGCTTTGGGCCAAGGTAACGCGGCACTCTCCTTTAAGCGCAGGTTTAAATCTAGCGTGCCCTTTGCCTGCTTTAGGTCTCCGGAAACCATGAGCTTGCCTGGCTGAATCAGCCAATCCGTCAGCCCTTCAGGTGACCAGGATGGCCACGACAGATTCGCCTTGAAGCTCGGATGGATCCGCACAAGATTCAATTGGGCAGACAGCGTCAACGGCCATTTTGCCGGCCCTTGCGTTTTTATCTGCAATGCATCGAGAGCGCCCTGAACAGTAACGGCTTGTTTTTGCCACGGAATCACAGGGCTTTTAGCGAATAAAGCCAACTCCATGGGCACATAGTCCTGCAGGGAAAGCTTTCCTGATGCCTGAAGTTGCACATCGAAAGCCGCCATCGAGAGGGAATCGATACTCACCTGTGTACCGGAGCCAGAGGCACTGAGTGCCAGCGTATTAAACTCCACAGGCTCAGCCTGCCAACCTTGCCACGTGAGTTTCTTCATCTGCACATCGTGCAAATACCACGCAAATGGCAAATCGACGTGAATGGGCGCTAAGGGTTCCGTGGTTTCATCGGGTTGACGTAACTGCACCACTCTCAAGGACTCAACATGGGCCTGAGCAATATCAACACTGCCGTGCAACAGATTTGTGGGTAGCCAACTGAGCGTAATGTTGTTGGCCTCAATGCCCAGCTTGTCGTTTTGCCATTGCACGGAGTGCAGTGACAAGCCCGTCAAAAACCGCCCTTCAATGCCGCTGATGCGCAGAGTCGGCACCGCTTGGCCAAACTCTTGCCAAAGCCAACGTGGCGCCGACTCACTGGCGCCGACCCATACCAGCAATAACATGAGGGCAAGAAAGACTTGGATGCTCAGCATCCACAGAGCGCGCAGGGTCCAGCGCAGCAAGAAACGGGCAATCCCCAGCACACGGGCCTTTAGGCTTGGCATGGGTATGGCTGTATCGCTCATAGGGGCGAGCCAATGGTTAAATGAAGGCGCAATGGAGCTCCTGGCTCGGAGACCGCTGAAGCCAGATCAGCTCGGATCGGACCCACAGGGGATATCCATCGAATGCCCACACCCACACCAGTCCCGAGATTGGCATCCCTGGCCTGACTAAAGGCATTACCTACATCCACAAAGACTGCGGGACGCCAAGTAGGACGCCAGCGCCAGTTGTACTCCACTGAGGCAGCCAACAGGTACTGACCGCCAATGGTTTCATTGAGGCTGTTGCGTGGCGACAGGCTACGGAAATCAAAGCCTCGCACACTATTATCGCCTCCGGCATAAAATCGCAGGCTGGGAGACACACGCTCAAAATCGGTGCTGAGAATCGCGCCAGCATCGCCACGTATCAACAACATGTGACGATCTTGATAGGTATTCAGCCAGCGAAAGCCACTGCGTAAAGACACAAAATCTGAAGTCGACACCAAGGCTTGACTGGCAAATTCAGTCTGAAAGAACAGGCGGGTACCACGAAGGGGATCAATACCTCCCTGACTTTGTACTCGATTAAACGAGGCATACGGTGCCAGGATACGCTCAGCCCCTTTTTCACCACTGTCGCGCTGAAAACGCTCATCGACTAGGCGCAGACCAAAACTTCGTTGCCACCCCCGCCGTGGATCCAACACACGCTGCACACTGAACACGGTTTGCACGGAATCGGTATCTTCAATTCGATCCTCTTGCAGACCTAAGGCAAACTCCAACCGATCCTCCAGCGGATGCTTCCACGGCATACGGTAGCGAATCTCGCCGCTTTGGCGGGCCGTAGCTAACTCCGTTGTGACTTGCACCCCGTGTCCCTGACGGTTCAGCAAGGGTCGCTGCCACTCCCCCTGTAATTTAGGACCAACATCGGTCGCGAAGCCTAAGCCGAAGGAATACAAACTGGGTAAGCGGCTATCAACGACTACCTCAACGGGCACTTGTCGGTTCAGGGTTTGGTCACGCCGAAAAGACACTTGGGCTTCGCGAAAATAGCGGGTTTCGATCAGGTTTTTTTGCAGCTGAAAAAGCTGGCGACTGCTAATGGCATCCCCCGTTTTAAAAGGTGTTAGCCGCGCCAATTGCAGCGCATTCAGTGCGCGCAGGGGTTTGCCATCGACTTCGCGGTAACTGATGGGGCCAAATTGATAACGCTCACCGCTATCAAAACCCAGATACACATCGGCGACTCGCTCTTGTAAATTGACCTCGATGCTACTAACCAACCAGCGGCTATCAAAGTAACCGCGCTCCAACGCGCGATCTTCGAGTTGCTGCTTATAGGACTCATATAGGCGGTGCTGAAGCACATCACCTGCGGCCTGCGGGAATGCCGGGGGTTTAAAACGTTCATCGCGCTCGGCAGCTCCCACCACTTGAATATTGATCACGCGCAGACGAACGGGTGGCCCCGCATTGACCACCAACGTGTGATTATTTTGGTTAGTCTGAATCGAAACATCGGGGTCGTAGTAACCATAGGCCTGCAGGGTCTGCTTCACCTGGCTCGTCGCATCGGCCACGAAAACTTCCGGTTTATTGGTATCCCTGAGGCTGAGCTCGGAAACACTGAGCTCAAGCGCATCCTGAAGATGTTCTGGTGTAACCGTGACCTGCCATCCTGCATACGCCGATATAGGCATCAAGATCAACGCGAGCAACAGGTGTAATACGCGCTTAATCATGGGCGGTCATTTTATATCGGCCAGTAGGGGATCACTTAATGGAAGCAGCTGACGCTCGCTCTTGAAGCTGCGCGGCGCCCCAGTCAACGGATCAACAAAAGATAGCTGTGACGCGAGCAACTGCAAAGGACGATCATAGGCTATCTGATCCGCTTCGACTTCGGGCAATGCGATGGGGTAGATCGCATCAAATAAAATTGGCATCCCGAGCGTCGCAAAATGCACGCGAATTTGATGCTTTCGGCCGGTAATAGGCCGCACAAGAAAATGTCCCCACCCGGACTGATCCATTAACAGCTCAATGAAAGTTTCACTGTTGGCCACGCCGTCACCCGTCTCCATTCGGAAAAACGGCGTGCCTGCTTGCAGATGCGAGCAATACCGCAATGGAAAGCTAAGGCGCGGATTAAGCGGCGCGATCACTTCATAGACTTTGTTAATGCGGCGCTCTCGAAATAGCGCCGAATACTGCTCGCGACTCTCTGAACGTTTGGAGAAAAGCACCAAACCTGCAGTCTCCCGATCGATACGGTGCAGCGGCACCAAATCATCAATACCGGTTTCACGACGCAACCGCGTTAACAAGGTTTCAGAGAGAAAACGCCCAGCAGGTGTGACAGGCAGAAAATGCGGCTTGTCAGCCACCAGTAGATGATCGTCTTCAAACAAGATGTGCGCGGCAAAGGGAATAACAGGCTCTGCTGGCAAATCGCGGTAATAAAACACCACACGCCCCGCCTGATACGGACTATTCAGCGTTAACGCCTGACCAGTCTCGTCACAAACTAAGCCGTTAAGAAAACGATGCCGCCACTCTGCCTCTGCAACACCGGGAAATCTCTGGAGCAAATAGGCAAATAGATTGGGCCACTGGCCGGGGGGCAGCCCATGCCGGCTGGCACCCACGCCGTGGCGAACCGGCAAAGGAGACTTCATGCAGCCAACACTCAGGGCTTAACGGGATGCCCCGCCTCTTCGATGGCGGATTTGACCTGGGGTGGCATGTAATTTTCGTCGTGCTTTGCCAAGACCTCATCGGCCTTAACTACCCCACCCTGCCAGCGGCCATTGGCCACAATGCCCTGCCCTTCGCGAAACAGGTCAGGCAGGATGCCATCGAAATCAACCCATACGGTTTGCTTTAAGTCACTCAGAGCAAAGCGCACAGCCAGTGAATTCGGCGAACGCTGAACCGAACCCTGCACCACCAGTCCGCCTACTTGAATGAGTGCGCCTTCCGGTGCCTCTTTAGCCATGAGCTGTGAGGGCGTATAAAAAAGATTGATGTTCTGACGTAGCGCATAGCTAGCTAACCCGACAGCCAAACCAATACCGGCCAGCAGCAACAGTATCCAAATCAGACGACGACGACGCTGGGGATGCATAACAGCTCCTATTCATGTTGACGCTGACGTTTAAGCAGCAATTGTTGTTCCCGACGCCAGCGCTTGGGCGCCTGAACACTGCGCCAGGTCAACACACCCAGCGCACCGAAAAACACGCCATAGGCAAGCCAGACATAAAGACCGTGCCCGCCCATCGCAAAAAAATCTGCCCACGAGGAAAAATAAAAGCTCATTGGTTTGGCTCCTCAATAAGCTGCCGCACCCATTGGCTTCTGCGCTCGCGCTGCAAAATTTCCTGACGGCTACGCAGCAATATTAACGATGCAAACAGGGCATACAGACCCAGAAACATCACTAGTAAAGGTAAGTACATTTCCGGGGGCATAGTGGGTCGTTCAGTAATGCGAAACGTCGAGCCCTGATGCAAGGTGTTCCACCACTCCACGGAATACTTAATGATGGGTAGGTTCACCACCCCCACCACGGCCAATAAGGCTGCCGCTTTACTGCCTTGAGAGACTTCCTCAAAGGCGTTTTGCAAGGCCATGATGCCCAAATACAAGAACAATAAAATCAACATGGAGGTGAGTCGCGCATCCCAAACCCAATACGTTCCCCAGGTCGGCTTACCCCAAAGCGAGCCCGTGATTAGCGCCATCAAGCAAAACAAGGCGCCAACCGGCGCGGCCGCTTTTGCCACCATTTCTGCGGTTTTAACGCGCCAAATCAATGTGATGGCGCCGCATATGGCAAGCAGCAAATATCCACCCATGGCCAGGCTCGCGGCAGGCACATGAATGAATATGATGCGGTAACTATTGCCCTGCTGATAATCCGCAGGCGCAATTCCAAGCCCCCAGACTAAGCCCACGCTAATTAACAGCGCAGCAGGCCAGGCAAACCACGGCAACCAGCGACCGCTCAGCTGATAAAAATGCCGAGGGCTTACGGTACTTTCAAATGCCGCCCAGAGACGACGCAGCCAATCGATCAACTCAGTCTCCTGCACATGCTTAAGTCCCACTCACGGCTAAACGCAAGGCCGCAGCAGCTGCCAGCGGTGCCAAGCACAACGCCAGTATGAGAAACGCGCCGAGTAAAGCTAAATAACCCGTTACCGGCAAGCCCGACAACGACGCCTGAACGCTTGCCGTAGCAAAAATGAGTATGGGGATATGCATGGGCAGGGTAATCAGTGGCACCAATACCCCGCCCCGACGCAAACCCACCGTTAAAGCCGCACCAATGGCACTGATCAGACTCAGCGTAAGCGTGCCCAAGAGCAGCGACATCACCAACACCACAAGCACTGAACTCGGCAAATTCAACAACACGCCCGCCAGCGGAGCCAGCAAAGCCAGCGCCACGCCTGTCTGCAGCCAGTGCGCCAACACTTTAGCTAAGACCAGCAAGGGCAAGGGCGCGGGGGTTAGAAGCAATTGCTCCAAGGTACCGTCATCAAAGTCGCTACGAAACAGACCATCCATCGCGAGAAGCACTGCCAGCAATGCCGCAATCCAAATGATACCGCCAGCTAACTCGCGCAAACGCGCTGGGTCGGGGCTGATAGCCAACGGCACTAACGTAATCACCATCAGAAAGAAAATGAGTGGATTGAGCCACTCACCACTCTGGCGCCAACCCAAACGAAGGTCACGTTTAAAGACCTGAAAAGCAGCCTGCAGCATCATGCCGGGATCAACTCAATAGGGGTCACTGGGCAGCGAAGATTGAGGCGATGATGGGTAGTCAACAACACCATACCGCCCTGCTCTGCATGATCTGCCAGCCAGCCCTCCAGTTCACAGACCCCGGCTTGATCAATCGCAGTAAACGGCTCGTCGAGTAACCATAACAACGGCGCTTCGGTGAACAAGCGGGCAAGCGCCACGCGGCGCTTTTGCCCTGCCGAGAGCTGTGCTACCGGCGTATCGTCATAACCGCGCAAGCCCACTCGACTTAATGCCAGGTCTAGGCGACTTACCGTCAGTGTTTGACCTCGGCATGCCGCTAGGATGTTGAGATTTTCCGCCACGGTAAGTGCCGATTTTATGCCAGCGAGATGCCCTAAAAATAAGACATCCTGCTGAAATTGCTGCAAGTCAGCACTCACCGATTGATGTTGCCAGCGGATATTTCCGCTCATAAATTGGCTTAAGCCGGCAATTTGCTTGAGTAGTGTTGTTTTCCCGACGCCATTAGGCCCCAATATCTGCGCCACCTGCCCCGGTCGCAGCGTCAACGACAGGGCCTGATACAGGCAGCGGTCATCTCGCCAAGCTTCCAGGTTTTGCAGTTCCAGCACAGACCGTCTCCACACATAAGTGAACCGTATAACTGCACTCAGTCCGGTTTAATCGCCGCATTGTAGCCCAATGCGTTCATTTTTCTTATGATTCAGTCGCGACGCCGTTTGACTATTAGCCTAGTCGACACTAGACCACGCTATCCTGCCTAGCGCTGCCCATTAAAAACTTTAATAAGGACGTGATATGCCTCGCCTGTATAGCAACTTGGATAGCTGTGTTGATGACTTAATGACCTTTGCCGGCGAGCGCGTGGTGATCGGCACGCCCTTGGGCATTGGCAAACCGAATGCCCTGCTAAACACCCTTTATCAGCGCATCAAGGCTGACCCCAGCCGACGCCTACGAATTTTGACTGCGCTGTCGCTGCAAACGCCGCAAACCAGTAGCGCACTGGAAGAAGCCTTTTTAAGACCATTTATTGATCGTGTTTTTGGCAACTACCCCGATCTCGACTATGTCACCGACCTACGCCAGCAAAAGCTACCCGCCAATATTGAAGTGTCGGAGTTCTTCCTAAAATCTGGCGACTACTTGCGCAATGACTACGCCCAGCGCCAATACATGGCAACGCATTACACCCATGCCGCCCGCGACATGCTCTTACAGGGCGTCAATGTGGTGGCGCAAGCCGTGGCGATGCGAGAACGAAATGGCATCAAGGAATATTCGCTGTCGTGTAATCCGGATGTCACCTTGGATTTGCTCCCGCTGTTTGCCGCCAACGGCACCCAAGTCTTTCGCGTGTTAGTGGTGAATCAAGAACTGCCCTTCATGGAAAATGATGCCATTGCGAATCTCGACCTCGTGGATGCCATCTTGGACTGCCCAGAAGGCACACACACGCTCTTCTCCGCACCCAATATGAACGTGAGTTTGGCCGAATACGCTATTGGTCTGCATGCGTCCTCCTTAGTGCGAGATGGCGGCACCTTACAAATCGGCATTGGGTCGTTAGGCGATGCCATTACTCAAGGCCTAATCCTGCGCGAGCGTCAAAATGATGACTATCAGGCGATGATGCGAAGCCTGGGCAGTCAGCAAGCACCCGCCCAGCTCACTCCCTTTGCCAAAGGTCTCTACGGCTGCAGTGAAATGTTCGTTAACGGCTTTATGGAGCTGATGCGCGCCGGCATCATCCGCCGAGCGGTCTATGCTCATGCCGGCCTTCAACAGCTCATTAATTGCGGCCGTATCAACGAACAAGTCAGCCTCGACACCCTTGATGCCTTGGTGGAGATTGGCGCTATTCGTACGGTCTTAAATGAAGCGGATGTGGCGCTGCTGCGCCGCTTCGGTATTGTTAACGCGACCGTCAGTCTCGCGGGTAATACGCTGATGATTAATGGCATTGCTATGCCTGCCCGTTTGGACGACCCGATCACTCGCGCTACTTTGCAAAAAGAAGGCTTAGGCGAACAGCTACAGGGCGGCCACATTATGACGGGCGGCTTCTTCCTTGGCCCACGCGATTTTTATCAAGCCTTGCGAGACCTCAGCGATGCGGATCGCAGCAAAATCAACATGACCGCCATTGGCTTTATCAACCAGCTCTATGGACAAGATGAACTCGGGCGCGCCCAGCGCAAAGACGCCAGCTTTATCAATACATGCATGATGATGACCCTACTCGGCTCCGCCGTGTCTGATGGTTTAGAAAGCGGTCGCGTGGTCAGTGGTGTGGGCGGTCAGTACAACTTTGTCGCCATGTCGCATGCGCTGCCCGATGCACAGTCCATTCTGATGTTGCGGGCCAGTCGTGAAGCCGCCGGTGCCGCAAGCTCGAACATCGTGTGGAATTATGGCTACACCACTATCCCGCGCCAGTTGCGCGATATTGTGATCACTGAGTACGGCGTTGCAGATTTACGTGGCCGTACCGATAACGAAGTCGTCCAGGCTCTACTGGCCATTACCGACTCTCGCTTCCAGGACAGCTTAATGTCGCAAGCCAAAGCCAATGGCAAACTTGATCCCGCCTATGAAATCCCGGCTCATCAGCGCCAGAACTTACCAGAGGTGTTAGCGGCGAAACTCAAGCCATTCAAGGATAAAGGTCTGCTACCTGATTTCCCGTTCAGCTGCGACTTGACCCCCGAAGAGCTCAAAATCGCTAAGGTGCTGCAGCGCATGAAAGCAATTAAAGATGACAAATTAGCAATAGCTAAAGCGCTGTGGTCTGCTCGCGGCAAGCAAGCACCCGCCGGCTGGCTGGAGCGCATGCAGCTGGATAAACCCGGCAATTTTAAGGAACGTTTGACGCAAAAGCTCTTTATTGCCTGTGTTTAAGACAGGCGTATCGAGCATAATTGACGTGTTCTCCGCTAGGCACTGGTTTCTATGAAACAGCGTTGTACTTCCCGAAAGTTATCCGTTGCGCATGCCCTAGTTATCTTCTGCTTAGGCTTAGTCAGTACCTTTAGTGCATCCGCTACGGGGTTCTTCGAGCGCGAACAACGCGAGTTTCTTCCGGTCGAAGAGGCGTTCCAAACCAGCCTCTCCACAGAGGCTGATGGCCTGACCTTGCACTTTGACATCACGCCAGAACATTACTTGTATGAAAAACAATTTCGACTGGCATGGCCTGCTGGCTTAGAAGACCTGCCCGAATTACCGACGTTTTCAGGTAGCGACAGTCAAGCCAGCTGGCACGATGATCCCACCTTTGGCCGCGTTAAAATTTACCGCGACCGTGTGGACTGGCCCCTTCGACTGCCAGAACTCAGCACTGTTCAAGCGCAGCGTTTTGAAGATGCTGGCTCTGTCCTCAATGTGCGCTACCAAGGCTGTGCCGATGCCGGCCTCTGTTACCCACCCCAGATCTGGCAAGTCCCTGTAAACGCCACGACCGGCCTTAACGCTGAGCCCCAACTCAATGGCGACAATGCCAATAGCATTGCAACTTGGTTGGCCCAGGCCAACTTTTGGGCCGTTTTAGCCGCATTTTTTGCCCTCGGTTTAGGTCTGGCCCTAACGCCGTGTGTCCTGCCCATGTTGCCAATTCTGTCCGCCATTATTGCCGGCCAACGTGGCGAATCGGCCTCGGCCTATCGCGGCTTTGCGTTAGCACTGAGCTATGTCTTGGGTATGGCTCTGATGTACAGCCTGGCCGGCCTCCTCATCGCGCGTTTTGGTGCTGCCGCCAACCTCGCCACATGGATGCAAAAGCCAGCTGTATTAATCCCCTTTGCGGGCTTATTCGTTGCGCTTGCCTGGCTGCTTTGGCGCGATAAAGGACTCACATTGCTCCACTTTATAGACGCCCCATTGAAGCGTTGGCAGGCACAGCAACAAGGCGGTGCATACGGCTCCGTCTTTATCATGGGTGCTATTAGCAGCTTAGTTGTCTCACCCTGCGTCTCTGCACCGTTGGCCGGCGTTCTGCTGTTTGTGAGCACGAGCCAAGATATGGTGCTAGGCGGCAGCGCCCTGTTTGCACTGGGCATGGGCCTAGGCGTGCCATTGTTACTGCTCGGCCTGGGTGGCGGGCGCTGGATACCGCGCTCTGGCCCTTGGCTAGAGGCCAGTAAGTGCTTCTTCGCGCTCCTGCTGGTTGCCGTTGCCATCATGCTGGTCAATCGCCTGCTACCGTCTCTAGTTCAGCTTCTGCTTTGGGCAGGCTTTTTTACCTTGATCGGCAGCAGCCTAGTGGCCCGTCTCAGCCGACTGAGTAAAACCGTGGGGCTGATATGTATTGTGTGGGCCATGCTGCTGGTTTTTGCCGCCGCACGCGGTGGTGATTCGGCATGGACACCGTGGACGGTGTTTTCACAAAATGTTGCTAACACTCAAGCGTCACCCAATACGGTCACCGGCTTTATTAAGCTAACCGACCCCGCCGCCGTGGATGCTGCCATTGCGCAGGCCGCTAAAGCACAAAAACCCGTCATCGTGGACGTATTTGCCGACTGGTGTGTCAGCTGCATCGAGATGGAAAAGAAAGTTTTGGTCTTGCCCGAGATCGTCGCACTGCTCGAGCCCGGCGTACGCATTAAGTTCGACATCACCGATACCACCGGCGCTCAGCTGGCTTGGCTTCAGCGCGAAAAAATCATTGGCCCTCCGGCGTTTCTGTTCTGGAATGCACAGGGCAAAAAACAAGATAGCCTGATTGGCGAGAGCACAAAACAAACCTTTGAGTCGAGTCTTAAAAAAGCATGGAACTAATTGATTTTATTATTAACGTTGATGTTCACTTGCAAGAATTTGCAAGCGCTTATGGGGCATTAATCTATGGCTTACTGTTTTTAATTATATTTGTGGAAACGGGCATTGTCGTCATGCCTTTTCTTCCCGGAGACAGTCTATTGTTCGCCGCAGGCGCCTTAGCGGCCACCGGCGTGATGGATCCTTGGGCGCTATTTTTCCTGCTCTGGTTCGCAGCCGTATTGGGCGATAACTGTAACTATTGGGTTGGACGTACCATCGGCCAACGTGTTTATGAATGGGACTCCCGCTGGATTAAGCGAGAGCACCTCGATAAAACACAGGGTTACTTCGATCGTCACGGCGGAAAAACCATTGTATTCGCTCGTTTTATGCCGATTATCCGCACCATTGCGCCATTTGTGGCTGGCGTCGGGAAAATGCCCTACCGCCGCTTTTTCTTAATTGATGTGTTCGGTGGGTTCGTGTGGATCGGCAGCTTTATCGCGCTGGGCTATGGCTTTGGCAACCTACCCATCGTCAAAGATAATTTCATGGTTGTTATCTTTGTCATTATCGGCCTAAGTGTTATGCCCGGGGTGATAGCGGCAATTAAGGCACGGCAACAGGCTGGCAAGGCTAGCTAACTACTGCGACACAGGGCGCTTACTCAACCGGCGCTGCAACGTGCGCCGGTGCATATTCAACCTGCGAGCGGTAGAGGAAATATTGCCATCCTCCTCCAATAAAACGCGCTGAATATGTTCCCAGGCCAGTCTGTCCACGGATAGCGCATCCTGACCTACCGCACGAGGCTCAAGTTCGGGAGATGCACTGGCGTTATTTAAGGCACGCAAAATGTCATCTGCACTGGCAGGCTTTGCGAGGTAATTAACCGCACCGCGCTTGATGGCTTCGACCGTCGTAGCAATTGAGCTATAGCCCGTCAGCATCAAAACATTTAGCTCCGGTTTGATGGCAAGCAATTGCGGCAGGAGCTGTAAGCCCGACTCATTTCCCATGCGCAAGTCCAACACACAGGCATCAGGCAGGTGCGCCTGCAGTTCTAACAAAGCTTGGGCACTATCAGCGGCTTCGACGCAGACACAGCCGCGTCGGGTCAAGGTCCGCGCTAAGGTCTGCCGAAAAATAGCATCATCATCAATGAGTAATATCTTCATTGCGCAATAACCTGGGTGGTCACGATGGCGGCAGGCCAGCGCAACATTACGCTGGCACCGCCCCACTCGCTGGATGCCACGCTCAGTGATCCGCCCAGCTCCAACAACGTGGACTGCGCTAAAAACAAACCGATACCCATGCCTTCAGGTTTGCTGCTGAGCACCGGCTGGCCTAGCGCAGACACCAGACCGGGCGGAAACCCAGGACCGTCATCGCAGACTTGGCAAAGCCACTCACCCTGATTTTTTTTCACCACCAGGCGCACGCGAGAATGAGCAGCATCGGCTGCATTACGCAGAACATTGCTCAGGGCTTGTTGTAGTAGCCAAGGCATGACAACAGACTGACTTGCTTCAGCAGCCATTGTTGATTCTACGATCAGCGCTGGGAAAGCCACTTGAATGGGTTGGAGACAGTTTTGCAGGTGTTCAGCCAGCGCCTGGCTGGGTAATTGCGAGGGTTGTGCGGCCTGTTCCCGGAGGCGCGCCAAAGTATCGCGACAGCGCTGCAACTGAAGTTGTAGCGGCTGCATTTGAGCGGGCATGTCCTCTTCTAGCTCATCCACCATCAGACAGACCGTGGCTAAAGGTGTCGCCAGTTCATGTACAGCCGTTGCCGCTAGGGTACCCATGGCCACGGCTTGATCGCGCTGAAGCTGGCGACGCTGCTGCTCAACCAGATAGCGCTCCTGCGCGCGCAGCCGCCGATGCATGCGATGCAAGAAAAACACCAGTAGCCAGGAGCTAATCGCGAAATTCACCATCATGCCCATGAGATGGCCTTGATACGTTTGCCAAGGCCATTGCACAGTTTGTGCGGCAGGCGGCCAGACAAACAAACTGAAATACGCCGTCAAAATCAGGCCGACTAGAAGCAGAATTTGTCGTAAGGCAAGGGTGGATGCCGCAATGGCCAAAGGCACTAAGTAGTAAGTCACAAACGGGTTGCTACTGCCGCCACTGACTCGGAACAAGCAGGTCAGAAGCAGAAGATCAAACAGTAGTTGCAGAAACAACTCGTCATCACCGACCGGCTCCGGCTGGCGCAAACGAAGAGTGGTTAGGCCATTAATGAGCAGCAATAGGCCGAAGATCAACAGTAACGAGGGGAATGCCGACTCCAGTGCGAGACCCGTGAGTTGGCCATAAAGCAGGGTCAGGCCAAATAAAGCCATCAGTGCCGTACGAAGCCAACAGAGTTCAGCAAGGTTTCGCCGCATGACCTCAGGCATATTGAATCTGCACTCCCATGTTCTACTGCAAAAACAAACAAGGCACCCGAAGGTGCCCTGCTTTATTCACTCACAACCAGTTCAACACGCTTGAGCTTAGCCGGCCAGGTTGGCGTTAGCGAAGTCCCAGTTAACCAGCTTGTCGAGGAAGGTCGAGATGTAGTCTGGGCGACGGTTCTGGAAGTCCAGGTAGTAGGCGTGCTCCCACACATCGATGGTGATCAGCGGCTTTTGACCGTGCACGATGGGCGAATCGGCATTGCCCGTTTTGGTCACGGCCAGCTTGCCGTCAGCACCCACAACCAACCATGCCCAGCCGGAACCGAACTGTGTAGTTGCTGCGGCTTTGAAAAGCTCAACAAACTTGTCATAGGAGCCGAAATCAGCGTCGATCTTGGCAGCGATAGCACCGGTTGGCAGACCGCCACCGTTTTGCTTCATGCTGTTCCAGTAGAACGTGTGGTTCCAAACCTGAGCACTGTTGTTAAAGATACCGGCCTTAGCGGCATCGCCAGCAGAAGCTTTAACAATCGCTTCGAGGCTCTGACCTTCCAGATCGGTACCCTTGATCAGGTTGTTCAGGTTAACCACATACGCATTGTGATGCTTACCGTGGTGAAAGCTCAGTGTGTGAGCGGTGATGAATGGTTCCAACGCAGTGCTTTCGTACGGCAGAGCCGGCAGTTCAATAGCCATATCGGTTTCCTTTTAATCAATGAATTCGTGCGATGCATCGCAGGGCGTCGCCATTATGCCCACAGACGCACACGGCGCAAGCCAGCAATGTTAATCATCTAAGTCAAAGTCATAATCTTTGAGTTCACGGCGCAAGCGGTGCTCAATGAGAGCATCATCCAGTAAGCGACGCTTTTCCAGCGTATTTTTTACCACTTGAGCTTTGCTGAGAGGCTCATTTTCAGGTTCTGCCGCTTCATCTAGGAAACCTTCTTCCATTCCTATGTCCTCGTGATGCACTGAAAAAACCAGAACTTTTGGCACTAAATCACCATTGGCGGAACATAGCGCGAAGATTTTTCCGCTGTAAAGAGGCAAACGGTTAACACAGACGGTTCTCAGATATTTGTCAGGAAGGCTATACTCGCCGGCTCGATTGGCCAGACTCCCTTTGGCCCAACATTTTTACAGCGGAAGCCTGCATCATGCGTAGTCACTACTGTGGCAGCCTCAACCAATCCCATATCGACCAGACCGTAACGCTCTGCGGCTGGGTACACCGCCGTCGCGACCATGGTGGCGTTATTTTCCTCGACATGCGCGATCGCGATGGCTTAGTGCAGGTAGTGATCGACCCGGATACCCCCGATGCGTTTGCCCTCGCCGACAAATCGCGTTCAGAGTTCGTGCTTAAAATTACCGGCCGTGTGCGTCAGCGTTATGCCGGCACCGAAAATGCCAACATGCCGTCCGGCCAAATCGAAGTGCTGGGCAAAGAGATTGAAATTCTGGCGCAGTCGGAAACTCCGCCGTTCCCGCTCAACGACGATTTCACCAACGTCGGCGAAGAAGTCCGCTTGAAGTATCGCTTCCTTGATATGCGTCGCCCGGAAATGCTGGAGCGCATGCGCTTCCGCTCCAAGGTCACCTCACTGATTCGCAACTACCTCGATGACAATGGCTTCCTCGACGTAGAAACACCCATTCTGACCCGTGCCACGCCGGAAGGCGCTCGCGACTACTTAGTGCCCTCGCGCACACAGCCGGGCAGCTTCTTCGCACTGCCGCAGTCGCCGCAGCTATTCAAGCAATTGCTGATGGTGTCGGGCTTCGACCGCTATTACCAGATCGCCAAGTGCTTCCGTGACGAAGACCTGCGCGCTGACCGTCAGCCGGAGTTCACTCAGATCGACATCGAGACTTCGTTCATGTCCGATGAAGAGATCATGAGCCTGACCGAGAAAATGATCGTGCAGCTTTTTGATCAGCTGCTAGACGTCAAGTTCGATGCCTTCCCGCGCATGACCTACAACGAAGCCATGCGCCGCTACGCCTCGGACAAACCCGATCTGCGTATTCCCATGGAATTGGTAGACATTGCCGACCTGCTGCAAAGCATCGAGTTCAAGGTCTTCGCCGGCCCGGCCAAGGACCCCAAAGGTCGCGTTGTGGCACTGAAAGTGCCCGGCGGTAACACCATGCCGCGCAGTCAGATCGACGACTACACCAAGTTTGTTGGCATTTATGGCGCTAAGGGCCTGGCCTACATCAAGGTCAACGACGTATCGAACATTCACAACGCTGAGGGCAGCGGCCTGCAGTCGCCTATTGTGAAGTTCCTGCCGAATGAAGCCCTAGTTGAGATCATTGCTCGTACGGGCGCACAAAATGGCGACCTGATTTTCTTCGGTGCCGACAAAGCCAAAATCGTTAACGACGCCATGGGTGCACTACGTGTGAAGGTCGGTCATGACCTGAAAATGCAGACCTGCGAGTGGGCTCCACTATGGGTTGTTGATTTCCCGATGTTTGAAGAAGTGGCTGATGGCCAGTGGACCTCGGTGCATCACCCGTTCACGCTGCCCAAGTGCGATGTGTCCGTGCTCAAGACCGATCCGGGCTCGGCTCTGTCTGTCGCTTACGACATGGTGCTTAACGGTACAGAGCTCGGCGGCGGCTCGCTGCGTATCTACAACATGGAGATGCAGAAGGCCGTGTTCGAAGCGCTGGGCATCAGCGATGAAGAAGCCAACGAGAAGTTCGAGTTCCTGCTCGACGCCCTAAAATTCGGCGCTCCGCCCCACGGCGGCCTCGCCTTCGGCCTCGATCGCTTGGTCATGCTGATGACCGGCGCGACCTCGATCCGCGATGTCATCGCCTTCCCCAAGACCAAGACCGCCGAGTGCCTGATGACGCACGCCCCGGCTCCGGTCGAGAACAAGCAGTTGCGCGAACTGGGTATTCGTCTGCGCGAAGAAGTTAAAAAGGAAGCCTGAGTCATGGCCGGCCACAGCAAATGGGCGAACATCAAGCACAAGAAGGCGCGTGTCGATGCCTCGCGCGGCAAGGTGTTCACCAAGTTCATTCGTGAAATCACCGTAGCGGCCCGCCTCGGCGGCCCGTCGGAAGCTGACAACCCGCGTCTGCGCGCCATCGTCGCGAAAGCGCTAGGCGCCAACATGAGCCGCGATGTCGTTAACCGTGCCATCCAGCGTGGTGCCGGCGGCGATGATGACAAGAAGCTCGACGAACTGACCTACGAAGGCTATGGCATCGGTGGCGTGGCTGTGTTGGTTGAGACCATGACCGACAGCGTGAACCGGACGGTGGCCGAAGTCCGTCATGCCTTCAACAAGAATGGCGGCAATCTCGGCACCAACGGTTCCGTGGCCTACCTTTTCGCCAAGCGCGGCGAGATCAGCTTTCCGGCTGGTACGGATGAAGACCGCATCATCGAAGTTGCGCTCGAAGCCGGTGCCGATGATGTGGAAAGCGACGAAGACGGCATCACCGTCGTGACCTCACCGGAAGCCTTTGGTGACGTTATGGATGCGCTAACGAGTGCTGGGCTGAAGCCGGAAAATGCTGAAGTCACCATGAAGGCCTCTACCGAAGCCGAGATTACTGACCTCGAGCAGGCCGAAAAACTCATGAAGATGATCGACATGCTGGAAGACTTGGACGACGTGCAAAACGTCTATTCCAACGCCAGTTTCAGTGATGCTGTGATGGCTGCACTGAATGCCTGAGCCCGACTCGATGCTCATGTCACTGACGGAAACGCTGACGTGAGCATCATCATCGGCATCGATCCCGGCTCGCGGATTACCGGCTACGGCATCATTGCCGCCGAAGGTCGAGGCTGGCGCTATGTGGACAGTGGCTGCATCCGTATGAACACCGAGCAAGCCCTGCCCGATCGTGTGAAGACCATCTTCAACAGCCTGATCGAGCTGATCGCGCAATGGCAGCCGACGCAAGCCAGCGTTGAGCAAGTATTCCTGTCCAACAATGCCGATTCCGCGCTCAAACTTGGCCAAGCCCGCGGTGCCGCTCTGGCCGCGCTGGTCAGCCAGAATATCCCCGTCGCCGAGTACAGCGCACGCCAAATAAAATTGGCCGTAGTGGGTACCGGCGCAGCAGAAAAAGCACAGGTGCAGCACATGGTCATGCACCTGCTAAAACTCGATAAAGCGCCACAAGCCGATGCCGCCGATGGACTCGCTGCGGCAATTTGTCACGCCCACGCCAGTGCAAATCTGGCTAGAATGGATTTATCGGGTTTGCGCCGCGGTCGTGGCCGCTAAGCCCCAGAAGTTACGCTGGCATCAAGCCTGAAGCCCCGCAAAGAGAGTTGGCATGATTGCGCGTTTAAACGGTGTCTTAATCGAAAAAATCAGCCCCCATGTCGTGCTCGATGTGCATGGTGTGGGTTATGAAGTGGATGTGCCACTTAGCACGTTCTATCAATTACCTGCACTCGGCGAAACTGTCACGCTATGGACGCACCTGAGTGTGCGCGAAGATGCCCATCAGCTCTTCGGCTTTCATGATCGCGACAGCCTGCAAGTGTTTCGCCTGCTCATCAAAATCAGTGGCGTGGGCCCCAAGCTCGCACTGGCGCTGCTTTCGGGCATGGAAATCGACACCTTCCGGGGCTGCATTGCCCGCGAGGATGTGCTCATGCTGACCAAGATTCCAGGGGTGGGCAAGAAGACCGCCGAGCGCTTAGTCATTGAGTTGCGCGATAAAATCGGCAAGCTCGAATTAGTGCAGAAAGTGACGCTGAATACACCCGCAACACCGCTGTTTGTTGAGCCTGCCAGCCCGCAGGAAGAAGCTGAAAGCGCCTTGGTGGCTCTGGGTTATAAGCCATTGGAAGCACAAAAAGCCGTTAAAGCGGTTTTGGGCCAGCACAGTGAAACGGCGGAACTGGTTCGTGCCGCGCTGAAAGGATTGCTGAAATGAGCATCGAGTCAGACCGCCTCATCACCAGCCAGGGCAAGCCGCAAGAAGAACTGATAGATCGCGCTATCCGCCCTACCCGCCTGGCGGATTATGTCGGCCAGCCCATTGTGCGCGAGCAGATGGAGATTTTTATTGGTGCCGCGAATGCGCGTGGCGAAGCGCTGGATCACACCCTGATCTTTGGCCCACCAGGCCTCGGTAAAACCACCCTAGCCAACATCATCGCTCGTGAAATGGGCGGGCAACTGCGCTCGACCTCCGGCCCCGTACTGGAACGCGCCGGCGATCTCGCCGCCTTGCTGACCAACCTCGAAGCCGGCGATGTGCTGTTTATCGATGAAATTCATCGCTTATCGCCGGTCGTGGAGGAGATCCTCTATCCGGCCATGGAAGACTATCAACTCGACATCATGATCGGCGAAGGCCCAGCCGCACGTTCGATCAAGCTCGACCTGCCGCCGTTTACGTTGGTCGGTGCGACCACGCGGGCGGGTTTGTTGACCTCCCCGTTGCGCGATCGCTTTGGCATTGTGCAGCGACTGGAGTTCTACAATGTCGCTGACCTGACTCACATTGTGTCGCGCTCCGCACACTTGTTGAACTTGCAGATAGATCCTGCTGGCGCCGCCGAAATTGCCCGCCGCGCACGCGGCACGCCGCGCATTGCCAATCGCTTACTGCGTCGCGTCCGCGATTACGCCGAGTTCAAAGCCGATGGCGTCATCAGTCAGACAGTCGCAGCGGCCGCACTGGCCATGCTCGATGTGGATCCGCAAGGTCTCGATGGCCTCGACCGTCGCTTTCTGCACATGCTCATCGATAAATTTTCCGGCGGCCCCGTGGGTGTCGAATCCCTAGCGGCTGCACTGTCTGAAGATGCTGGCACGCTGGAAGATGTCATTGAGCCCTACTTGATTCAGCAAGGCTTGATCTTGCGCACGGCGAGAGGTCGCATGGCCAGTGTACAGGGCTGGCTGCTACTCGGCCTCAAGCCGCCGGAAAGCGGGAACGCACTTTGATGCTGCCCGAATATCAACACCCCTTACGGGTTTACATAGAAGATACAGACGCCGGCGGAATTGTTTATTACGTTAACTTTCTGAAGTTTATGGAAAGAGCGCGTACCGAATGGTTACGGCACTTGGGTTTTGATCACTACTTAGTCAGCGACGAACCTGTATTTTTTGTGGTTCGGCGCGCCGAAGTGGACTATCGCCAACCCGCCCGCTTGGATGACAGCTTAATGGCGTGTGCAGAAGTCACCAAGATTGGCAAAGCCTCGCTGCATTTTCGTCAACGCATTCTTCGGGACGGCGTGGAAATAGCCTGCGGAGTGATCGAAGTTGCCTGCGTCGATCGCATTAGCTTGAAACCACGCGCACTCCCCACTACCTTGTCGGCACTGCTGACCACTGCTCTGGAAAACGTGACATGACCGCCGCACCTGAAATGACCGTTACCTCATTGATTTTTAATGCCAGCC
Organism: Moraxellaceae bacterium UBA2477; assembly: GCA_002342025.1. Lineage (GTDB taxonomy): Bacteria > Pseudomonadota > Gammaproteobacteria > Pseudomonadales > Moraxellaceae > Perlucidibaca. The sequence goes on from DDPD01000049.1 coordinate 20,597, forward strand.
CTGTTGTGCAGGCAGTCATGTTGCTTTTGGTCCTAGCATCGGTCATTTCTTGGGCCATCATTGTTCAGCGTTCTGGCTTCTTTCACCGTGCCGATGGTTTGAGCAAAGCATTTGAAGAGCGTTTCTGGTCGGGTGTGGACATGCAGCAGTTGCACGAGCAGGTTAACCATCAGCCCAATCCAGACTCCGGTTGTGAAAATCTGTTCCGCGCCGGCTTCCAAGAATTTCAGCGCTTACGCGATAAGCGCGCCGATGCCGATGCCTTGATGCAGGGAGTATCTCGTGCGCTGCGTATCTCACTTAGCGTGGAGCAAAGTAAGTTAGAAGCTCAACTGCCCTTTCTCGCCAGCGTCGGATCTACCAGTCCCTATGTGGGTCTGTTCGGTACCGTCTGGGGCATCATGACCTCCTTTATTGGCCTGGCTAAAGTGCAACAAGCCACCTTGGCGGTCGTTGCCCCCGGCATTGCCGAAGCGCTTATTGCCACTGCCATCGGTCTGTTTGCTGCAATACCCGCCGTACTCGCTTACAACCGCTTTGCTGCCCGCAGCAACACCCTGTTATCGCGCTACGAAATTTTTGCTGAAGAGCTCAGTACCATCTTGCATCGCGAAGCCCACGCCGGACGTTGATCATGAGCCTCAAGAGCCAATTCCGGCGGGAACGCAAAGCCCCCATGGCTGAAATGAACGTCGTACCGTATATCGATGTCATGTTGGTGCTGTTAGTGATTTTCATGATTACTGCGCCCATGCTGACGCAGGGCATAGAGGTCGACCTGCCACAAGCCGAAGCCGATGCGCTTAGCCTGAAAGATCAACAGCCACTCATTGTGACCGTGAAAGCGGATGGCAGCTTTTGGCTACAGTCTGATCCGGAGTCGCGTCATCCGGTCAGCCCTGAAAGCCTGCCCGCCGAAATTCGAGCACTTCGTGAAGTGCGTGGCGATGTGCCAGTGCTGGTCAATGGCGATCGCGAAGTCGGCTATGGCCGCGTGATTGAGCTGATGTCTTCGTTGCAACAAGGCGGGGTGAAGCAAGTCGGTCTGTTGACTGAATTGCCCAGCGCCCAATGATTGTCTAAATGAAGCTGTCACTGCCCAATATTCTGCTATCGCTTTTGCTGCACGGCGTCGTGCTAGCACTGTTTTGGGTCTATGCAAAACCGGCATCGTTGCCTGAGCCGCCCAAAGTCATGCAGGCTATTTTGATGTCGGCACCTGCCGCAATAGCAGCCCCGAGCCCAATCGCTGAAGAAGCCCCTCAAATCCAGCCTGTTGAGACTCCAAAACCACAACCAACGCCTCAGCCCAAAAAATTGCTTCCGCCAAAGCCAGAAGTGAAGATAGCGCCCAAGCCTAGCCCACAACCTGAGCCTGCAAAGCCTCAGCCTAGCTTGCCCACGCCGGTAAAGCCTAAGCCAGTGATTGAGGCAATTGATGAAGAGCTTGAGGCTGTTGAGCGAGAAACAAAACGCCTAGCTGAAGAACAAGCCGAGGCAAGAAGAAAGCGCGACGCAGAGGCTCGTCAAAAAGCATTAGCAGATGCCTTAAAAGCAGAGGCCGACGCTATTGCAGCAGAAGCTGCTTTGGAGCGCTCACGTTTGATGAGTGCGCAGATCGGTCAATTTCAGATGGCTATTAACCGCAAAATTAAAAATAACTGGCGCCGTCCTGCGGGTGTTACAGGAAAATTAATTACGGAACTGCGCATTACGCTGCTCCCTGGGGGAGAAGTTGCTTCGGTGGTCGTGGTAAAGTCCAGTGGCAGTGATGCGTTTGATGAAAGCGCTAAAGACGCTGTCAACCGTGCGAACCCTTTACCCGTTCCGTCAGATGCCGTTTTATTTCGCGAGCAATTTAAAGTGCTACTGCTCAAGTTCAAGCCGGAGGAATGATTATGCTCACTCGCCCATTCGGCTTACTCACATTCTGTATCTTAGCTTTAGGGATCAGTGCTAGCAGTCTGACCCATGCCGCGCTGACCATTGAAATTACGCAACGCCTAAGTGAGGCTACGCCGATAGCTGTCGTTCCTTTTGGTGGTGTAAAAAGTGCTGACAATACTGGATCTATTATTGCCGCTGACTTAGATCGCAGCGGCTCTTTTAACGTTATCGAAAACAGCAAACTGCCTTCGCAACCAACGAGTAGCGCAGAAATTTTGCCGAGTGTTTGGCAAAATGTGCCTGCGGATTTCATTGTTGTCGGTAGTGTTAGCCGCTTGCCGGATGGTCGATTAAGTTACCGTTACGAACTCCTCAAACGCGGGGGGCTAGATCGTGTATTGGGTGAAACCTTTATTGTAGACTCAGGGCGTGACCGCGATGCGGCACACTACATTGCCGACAAAATCTACAAGCAAGCCACTGGTGAGCCTGGTATTTTTGCCACAAAAATTCTTTATGTGAACCAGTACATCCGAGACGGGAAAAAGCGTTACCGTCTCGAGCTTTCAGATATTGATGGCGCGCGTCAAATTACTTTACTCGACTCCGCCGAACCGATTTTATCGCCCACCTGGTCACCCAGTGCGCGCCAAATTGCCTATGTGTCTTTCGAAAGCCGCAAACCGGCTATTTTTGTTCAGAACTTAGTCACTCGGCAACGCACCAAGCTGACTGATTTCAGTGGCTTAAACGGCGCTCCCTCTTGGTCGCCGGATGGGAAGCGCATGGCCATGACTTTGTCGCGAGATGGCAACCCTGAGCTATATGTGATGGACCTCACCAACAACGCACTAACACGCCTAACCAACCACCCCGCGATTGATACAGAACCGCGCTGGACTAGCGATGGTAAGTCACTCATCTTCACCTCAGATCGCAGTGGTGGCCCACAGATTTACCGTATAAATATTGCCAGTGGCGACACTAAACGGCTGACATTTACAGGTAAATTTAATGCCCGAGCAGACATAAGTCCGAATGATCGTCATCTGGCAATGGTTCATCAATCAGGTGGCAATAACTATACTATTGCGCTCCAAGACCTCAGCAATGGAGTTTTTAGCACACTAACTGATACACCGTTAGACGAGTCCCCCAGCTTCTCCCCTAACAGCAAAATGGTTGTATACGCGACTCGCAAAGGTAATAAAGGCGTATTAGGCATTATGTCGCTTGATGGCCGCTTTAAGTTACGACTCCCCGCAGTCGATGGAGAAGTGAGAGAACCCGTGTGGTCTCCCTATTTACGCTGACGCTCAAGTCAGATACCGTCCACCCCATTGTGAAATTTTGTTTTAAGCAAGAATAAAAGCCCTAAGGAGCTTATTGTGAACATGAAAAAAACTGCGCAAATCGTTATGGTTGCTACGCTTGCCGTTAGCATGGCTGCCTGCTCTACATTTCGTGGCCCACGCCCAATCGATTCCAAGGATGACAGCCAGTTTGAAAACCTGCCTCCTGCGCCTGCGGTTGAGGCCATTTCTTCAGCGCCAGAAAGTGAAGAGCCCGTCACACCAGCCCCTCCTATGGTAGCCGAGAGCACACCAGAAGCTCCAGAAACAGGCTCTGCCAACCTTGTTAACCCAATTGAAGGTTCGGTGATTGAAGCTCAACCAGCCTCTAATCTGGCTCAAAACAACTCTGCAGCCGCTTTGAATGACCTACTTAAAGTACGTATTTTCTATTTCGGTACGAACCTAAGCGACATTACTGCACTTTCCTACGGCGGCCTTAATGCACATGCTCAGTACCTCAAGAGCAATGCTGCAGCAAAATTACAAATCGGAGGTCACACCGATGAGCGTGGCACACGTGAATACAACTTAGCTCTCGGTGAGCGCCGAGCCAACGCCGTGGCTCGTTATTTAGTCGGCTTAGGCGTTGCCGCTGATCAGTTAAGTGTTGTTAGTTACGGTAAAGAAAAGCCAGCTGCAGATGGCAGTGACGAAGAGGCTTGGGCCAAAAATCGCCGTGTTGAGCTTGATTACACCGCTCAATAACTAAAAAAGCATCCTGTGTCACGATAACGGGCTTCGGCCCGTTTATCATTTACACCATTAGCTTTTTGACTACGGAGTCGATATGCGATCCGCAATTTATATGCTGAGAAAAACAGGTGCCTGTTTTATTTTGTCCGGCGCCGCAATGGTTAATGTTGCCTATGCCATTGAGATTGAACAGCGTCCTCTAAGTACCAGCACACAGCCCGCAGTAGCAACTAAGCCCGAGCCCGAGCCCAAGTTCGTCGCGGCTCCTGCACCAGCCCCCGTTGCTCCTATTGCTCCAGCCAAGGTCGATGCGCCAATCGCACCAAAGGCTTCCCCTGCCCCTGTTAATCCAGCATGGGACATGTTTCAGCAATTAGAAGAAATGCGCGCCATCATTGCTACACTTCAAGGTAGCGTAGAAGAGCAGCAGCAACTCATTGAGCGGTTACAAAGCGACCTCCGCTCACGTTATACCGATCTTGATCAACGCTTAGAGCAGCTTGCCAAGCCAGCCCCTGCTGTCTCATTAAATCCGGAGCCACTTCCACCAAGTGAGCCCGAAACCCCGGTTCAAAACGTGCCCGAAAGCGCCAATGGCACAGTTGTCATTCCAAGCAAGCCCAAAATTGAGCTCAGTAACGAAGAAATTGAGAAACAGAAAACTGCTTACCTAGCTGCATATCAAAGCTTTCGTCGTGAGGGCGCCTTACCTGCTATCCAGGCCATGCAAAATTTTCTAGAGAAATTTCCTGAGAGCGTATTTGCTCCCAATGCCCACTATTGGTTAGGAGAGTTTCAACTAGCTACTGAGCCTGCGAATTTCACTAAGGCAGCCGCCAGCTTTCAACGCGTCATTAACGACTATAGTGCCAGCCCTAAAGTGGCCTCGTCTTACTATAAGCTTGGCACCATCGCCGATTTACAAGGTGATAAGGTGGCTGCCAAAAACTGGATGGCGAAGCTGTTGAATCAATTTCCGGGCAGCCCGGAAGCACGCCTCGCGCAATCCTTTCTTGATCAAAACCCGGCGAAATGATGAGCCAATCCGAACCCACGCTGCGGCTTACCGAAATCTTTTATTCGTTGCAGGGTGAAGCGCGAACCGTTGGCCGCCCTACCGTTTTTGTGCGGCTCACGGGCTGCCCGCTGCGCTGCGTTTGGTGTGATACCGCCTACGCCTTTCAAGGCGGCACCCAATGGGCACTCTCGGCTATTTTGGCTGAAGTGGCCCAGTATCGTGCTGGCTATGTCACCGTGACGGGTGGCGAACCCTTGGCTCAGCCCGAATGCCTGCCCCTGCTCACGGCACTGTGTGATGCCGGTTACGAAGTATCGCTAGAAACCAGTGGCGCTTTAGCGATTGATGCGGTGGACCCACGCGTGGTTAAGGTCATGGACCTAAAAGCGCCCGGCTCAGGTGAAGTACAGCGCAATCGTTATGAGAACGTGGCTCACCTCACCGCGAACGACCAAGTCAAATTTGTCATCTGTGATAAGCAAGACTATGACTGGGCGCGGCTGCAATGCGATCAATATGATTTGTACTCCCGCGTGAGCGATGTGCTGTTTTCACCGGGTCATGACACCCTGGCACCGCGTCAGTTAGCAGAGTGGATATTGGCGGATCGCTTACCGGTCAGGCTGCAAGTTCAGCTACATAAATACCTTTGGAATAACGCGCCCGGACACTGAACTATGCCGCATGCGATTGTTTTGTTATCGGGCGGGCTCGACTCCGCCACTTGCCTCGCTTTAGCCAAATCTCAAGGCTATAGCATCACGGCGCTCAGCTTTGATTACGGTCAACGCCATAATGCTGAACTCGCTGCCTCGGTGCGTTTAGCCAAGGCCATGGGCGTTAATGATCATCGCACCATGCGCTTAGAGATCGGTCAAATGGGCGGCTCAGCCCTCACCGACAACCGCATCGCAGTGCCAGAAAGTGAAACCACCGGCATTCCGGTAACCTATGTGCCCGCGCGCAACACGGTGTTCCTGTCGTTTGCTTTGGGTCTGGCTGAAGTCACGCAAGCCCGTCATATTTTTATTGGTGTGAACGCGGTGGATTACTCCGGCTACCCCGACTGCCGCCCCGAATTTATCGCTGCGTTTGAACACATGGCTAACTTAGCCACGAAAGCCGCCGTGGAAGGCCAACCGCTGACCTTAGAAACCCCGCTCATGCACCTTACCAAGGCCGAAATTATTCGCTTAGGCATGGATCTAGGGGTGGACTATGCCTTAACCGTTTCGTGCTATCAGGCGGATATTGAAGGCCATGCCTGTGGCCGCTGCGACTCGTGTCGCCTGCGTCGCAAGGGCTTTGATGATGCCGGTGTGACTGACCCAACGCGCTATCAAGCGAATCCGTTTTAATTCCCCTGTTCGTCGTCTTGCCCTCTGGCGAGCAAGCAAGGTGACGACTAGACTCTGGACAACCGTTAACGAGTGGCTGTTATGAAACCCGATTCCGAACACTTTCTTGTTATCTCTGCACTCGGCGCCGACAAAACCGGCATCGTTGATGAATTGGCTCGTGTTGCCAGCGATTGCCGTTGCAATATCGCCGACTCGCGCATGATTGTGATGGGCCAGGAGTTCGCCATCATCATGATGGTTTCAGGCACCTGGGACGCCATTGCTAAATTAGAAGTGCAGCTGCCAGCGCTGGGGCGTCGACTCAACTTAGAGGTCATCTCCAAGCGAACAGAGTCGCGCGCGCCGCAGAAGCAAGCCATTCCCTACAACGTGCACGTTATTGCGTTGGACAACCCCGGCATCGTGCATGAAATTGCCAATTTCTTTGCCAGCCAGGGCATCAATATTGAAGCCATGGAAACCAACACCTACGCCGCCCCTCACACGGGCTCGCAGATGTTTGCGCTGTCCATGACCGTGAATATCCCGGCCAGCGTGCATATCGCCAGCCTGCGCGAGAGCTTCATGATTTTCTGTGATGACCGTAATTTAGACGCCATCATTGAGCCATTTAAGGCCTGAGCCACTGCATATGACACTTGAAATCGGTCAGACCATTCCTGCTTTTTCCGTTGCCAGCACGGGCGAATTGGCTAAGGTCAGCTCGGAATCTTTGGCGGGTAAAACCTATGTGCTGTACTTCTACCCGAAAGATGCCACACCCGGCTGCACGCTAGAGGGTCAGCAATTTCGTGATCTCTACGCGCAATTCCAAGCGCTGAACTGCGAGATTTTCGGCGTGTCCCGCGACACCCTGAAACTGCATGAAAAGTTTCGCGCGAATGAGTGCTTTCCGTTTCAGCTCCTCAGCGATAGCGATGAAACGCTTTGCCGTCTCTTCGATGTCATCAAAACCAAAAATATGTACGGCAAACAAGTGCAGGGCATTGAGCGCAGTACGTTTTTAGTGGATGGTCAAGGTCAGTTGCGGCAGGCGTGGCGTAAGGTTAAAGCCGATGGTCACGCCGCCGAGGTCTTGCAAGCCGTGCGAGGCTTAGGCTAAACGCGTTTCACCAGACAGAACTGTGTGATGCCGGCGGAGTCGGTGGTTTGCGACTTCAGCTCATGCCCTGCTTGACGCAAAAAAGCTGGGATATCTCGGAGCGCCCCGGCATCGGTCGTTAACACAATTACCTCGGTATGCGTTGGCAGCGCATGCAGAGCCTGCTTCAAGCGTAGTAAGGGCATGGGGCAGCGTAAGTGACGAAAATCCAAGGGCTCAGTCAAGGCAAACATACTCTGAATATCACGGTGAATGGATTTTATCATGCGACAGTGCATCGGGCTTTGGGGGCGCGTTGGATGGTCGCTGCCATTAGCCTAAGCCTCATGTTACCAGCACACGCCGGTGGCCCCGTTAAAGTGCCATCAGATACCTACGTAGCAACCTTACCTGAACTGGGCCAACCCGCGGATCTAATTGCTGATACGGCAACCGAAAGACGTTTAGGACAGGCTTTTTTACGCCAATTGCGTGCCAGCACCCCGCTCTACACTGACACCGCCTTACGCGAACACTTAGAAAGCCTGCTTTATAAGCTCGCTGCACATAGTTCACTGGTTGATCCCACATTTTCCTTAATCGTTGTAGACGATCGCCAGGTTAATGCCTTTGCTGTGCCAGGTGGAGTTATTGGGGTTAATACCGGACTGGTGCTCACTTCTGAATCTGAAGACGAGTTATCGGGTGTTCTGGCGCATGAGCTGGGCCATCTCAGTCAGCGTCATTTTGCCCGCTCACAAGAAGCCAATAAATATAACCAATGGCTCGCGCTGGGCGGACTGTTAGCCAGCATCGCTGCGGCCTCTGCCGGCGGCTCTCAGGCCGGTAATATCGGCTTAGCCGTGGGCGCAACGGCTCAGTCGTTAGCCGCACAAAACCAACTTCGCTACAGCCGTAACTATGAGCAGGAAGCCGACCGCATTGGCCTACAAACCTTGGCTGACAGTGGTTATGACCCGCGTGCGATGTCTTCTTTTTTTGCCAAGCTCGATCGCAATACACGGCAACTCGGCTATGTGCCGGAATTTTTGCTGACTCACCCCTTAAGCAGCAGCCGACTGTCTGACTTAGAGCGTCG
>DDPD01000071.1 GCA_002342025.1 Moraxellaceae bacterium UBA2477
GACCTCATCGACAACACAGCCGATGCCCTCGCCTCCACGGCCAACTATCTGAAATTGGCGAACTGGGTTTCGGGGCAGCCCTGGGGCATCGAAGTGAAACTGCCGGAAGGCTTTGATGCCGCCGGGGAAGGTCGTCGCAACAAGCGCAGCCTCTCCGTTTGGATGCAGCGGGGCTTACTGCGCGTTGATGGCATGCCGATAGTGGTAGCGTCCGGCGTGGACACGCCACCCACTAACCCCGTCACAGCCGACACCTTAGCTGGCCTATTACTGCCCGCTGGTGCCAATGGCCCGGCCTTTTTGGTCATGCGTAACTTTGACGCCTTCTACAGTTACAACGCTGCGGAAAGCTACGGACTGGCGATCGCTCATCTTGCGGATCGCATCGCCGGAGGTGTCGACTTTGTCACGCCTTGGCCTACAGATGATTTAGCGCTATCGCGTAATCAGCGTCGTGAGTTGCAGGAATTGCTATTAAAGCGGGGTCACAATATTGGCGAAGTGGATGGCCGCCTAGGCGAGCGGAGCCGCGCGGCAATTCGCATTGAACAAGAGCGACTGGGCCAGCCAGTGACTGGCCGTGGTGGCATGAAAGTGCTGCTGGCACTGCGTGAGCAGTAACCAGTAGGCTCACTCAGCTTTACTGTACTACCGCCGGAAACACCGGCAGCGTCGCCATCACCCGAGCATCGTGCGCTGGCAATAGTTTCATCTCTGGAAATGCCTTTTGTATGGCGGCCATGTGCAGAATGTTCTCGCGCACCTTGGCGCTATCCTCGCCAATCAAATAACGGGCAATCCATGGCCGCTCGGCTGGCAGATCGATACCTTCTTTCTGCCACACCAAATCACCCAGCAAGGCATAGCGCGCGCCTGACGACAGCGTGATGAAGGCAATCACCGAGCCCGGCGTATGGCCAGGAGACGGCACCAGCACCACGGAGCCATCATCCCAAACGTCGTAGCTGCTGGCGAAGCCCAGGTAGGGGCCATCGTTAAATCCATAGAGGCGGTAGTTGAGCTTGCCAAAGCTGTGCGCCAGTGCGGCCGCCTCGTGATCGCTGGCAATGAAGCCCTGCTCCGGGGCGGAAATCCAGATCGGGATGTTCTTCAGGCTGTCGAGGCCGCTAACATGATCCCAGTGCGCATGGGTGAGCACGATGCCATCCACCTGTTGCTTCGCGGCCGCAAGCTGGATAGCGGCCGGAACGCCCTTGGTGTAGGTCGTGGTGGCTTGCATAAGCTGCGGCAGGGTTTTCACTTGTTCGTCGACCTGCAGGCCCAAGCCAGTATCGAAAAGCAGATTGCCTTTGGGGTGCTTCACCAAAATAGCCGTCATGGCAAAGTCCCGTGGCTCAAGAAGACTGCCACCGCGATAGGCCAAGGCGGCTTTTGAATGCATGACGCCGGTAGGCAGTGCAGACAAACTCATGCCAGCAGGTGAATTCGCCACCGGCAGTGTTTCAGAGAATTGAGGAATAGGTGATAGCGCTGACGGCGTGAATGTCCACAACAGCGCGCACAGCGCCAGCAGCACGACAAGGGCAAGCTTTTTCATGGCAGGAACTCGGGGCAAAAGAAGTACTAACGTTGTACCAGCTTTAGCGCATCGAGCAAGGAGAAAGGCCAGCGCAGCTCGTCGCCGGTGCTGCTGCGGAGCACGGGAATGAGCTCTCCGTAGCGGGCGACCAGCGCGTCATCGAGCGCGATGTCGATGCACTGCACGCTCACGCTGCGAGCACCGGACAGCGGTGCCAGCAGCGCCTCGGCGACATCACAGAGATGACAGCCGGGCGTGCCGTACAGCGTCAAGGTGGGCCCGTGTGTAGTCACATCAAGCCTCACACACGATGACGGAAGCGCCAGCAACGGTGGATCTTCGGGTCACGCTCATAGTCGAAACCAATGGTCTCGGCGCTGATGTCGGTGACATCAAACTTCGCCTGCAACGCTTCATCCAAGACAAACTTGCGGAAGTTATTGGAGAAATACAGCGTGCCGCCCGGCGCCAGACGCGACATCGACAAGCGCAGCAAATGACCATGGTCGCGCTGCACATCAAAGTCGCTGTCCATGCGCTTGGAGTTGGAGAACGTGGGCGGATCCACAAAGATTAGATCGTAGAGATCACGCTCGTCCTTCAGCCAGGCCATCACATCGGCCTGAATCAGGCGATGGTGCGAGTCCGGCAAACCGTTCAGCGCCAGATTGCGATCGGCCCAGCCTAGATACGTCGCCGACATGTCCACCGTGGTTGTGGTTTCGGCGCCGCCGTGCACGCCATCGCCAAGGGCGGCATGCACACTGACCGTGCCGGTATAGGCAAACAAGTTAAGGAAATGCTTGCCCGCCGCCTCGGCGGCAATGCGCATACGCATCGGGCGGTGATCGAGAAACAGACCGGTATCGAGATAGTCGGTCAGATTCACCAGCAAGGTCGCCTGGCCTTCGCGGACCTCGAAGAATTTTCCGGCCTTGCCCTGCTTCTCGTACTGTTGCTTGCCGCTCTGGCGCTCACGCACCTTGAGGAAAACCTTGTCGCGGTGCAGGCCCATGACCTTGCGGATGATCTGCAGTGCGAGCTTGAAGCGCGCCTCGGCCTTGGCCGGATCTACCGTCTTCGGCGGTGCATATTCCTGCACCTGCAAACGGCCTTCGTACACATCAATCGCGATGTTGTATTCCTGCAAATCGGCATCGTAGAGACGGAAGCAGCGCACATCCTGCTCGCGCGCCAGCTTCAGCGATGCCTTCAGGTTTTTCTGCAGGCGGTTGGCGAAGTCCATGCCCTCTTCCGGCAAGTCGTCGAGACTGCCCTCGAAGGCCAGCGGCAACTCCGGCTCGGCCGGCAGGATGCGACCATGACGGGCAAAGATCGGCAACGCACCGTTGTACAAACGCAGCGTGTGCTTGTGCTCCAGACCAAGTGCATCAGCATGGGTGATGTCGGCAGCCAGCACCACGGCATCCCAACACGGCAGCGTTTCGCGTAGCTGACGGCCAATAGCGCGATAGAGGTAGCGCACACTGCCCTCATCGCCCAAACGCTCGCCATAGGGCGGATTAGTCGCGACCAATCCGGGCACGGAATAATTCTGACCGGCACCGGTAATGTCTGAAGCCCATTCCGCCGGCAGGCAAGCCGCCACGCTATTCAGCGACGGCGAGCGCCACTCGGCGATGCTGCGCTGTGACAAAGTAATCCACTGCGACACGCCCGCCGATTCGGCATTACGGTGCGCACAGGCCAGCGCCTCGCCATCGGCATCGAAACCGACCAGACGCGGGGCCGGCTTTTGTAGGCCGGCGAGACGACGCGCCACGGCGTCATCGCGGATGGTTTTCCACAACTCGGCCTGATGCCCGGCCCAGCCATCAAAACCGAAGTGAATACGCGGCAGACCCGGTGCGGCATCGGCCCACATCAGCGCGGCCTCAATCAGCACCGTGCCGGAACCGCAGAGCGGATCGAAGAGACGGCCCTCGCCGCGCTCCGGCCAGCCGGCCTGCATAAGCATGGCCGAGGCCAGATTCTCTTTCAGCGGCGCATCGGTCTGGGCAATGCGGTAGCCGCGTTTGTGCAGACTGTCGCCAGAGAAATCGAGGCTAATGGTGAGTTGTTGCGCCTCAATGAACAGGTGCAGGCTGAGATCGGGATTCTCGGTATCGATGGATGGCCGGTCGCCGGTGCGCTGGCGGAAGCGATCAACGATGGCATCCTTCAAACGCAGCGCCGCGAAATGCGTATGCGTACTCACGCCCTTGGCGGCCGCCGAACGGATAACGAAGGTCGCGCCTGGACGCAGCACCTGCTCCCAGGGGTATTTCAGCGCATCATCAAACATGCGATCGGGATTGCCAGACGGTACCGTCAAAAGCGGCATCAGCACGCGTGAGGCCAGTCGCGACCACAGGCAGAAACGATAGCCGGCAGCGAGATCGCCTTGCACGGCAATCGCGCCCTTAAGTTTACGAGGCTCGCTGCCACCCAGTGCCAGCAGTTCGTCCACCAGCAGATCATCGAGGCCGTCAGCGCCGGTGATCACCCACTCGCGGGTCTTCTCGATAGCGTTGCTCACGCTTGACCTCGTTGGCTGCGAGCCATTTCAGTACGAGCTAGCTCAGCAATGCCAGCGGCAGCCTTGGCAATAACGCCCGGACCTTGATAAATGAAACCGGTATAAATCTGCACCAAAGAGGCTCCCGCCTGAATTTTTTCCGCAGCTGACGCTGCATCATCAATACCGCCAACACCGATCAATGGCAGGCTGCCATCCAACGCCGCATGCAGCTCGCGCAACACCCGAGTCGACGACTCGCGCACCGGACGACCACTGAGGCCGCCCATTTCATCACCATGGGCCATGCCCGATACCGCCGTCCGAGCGATGGTGGTGTTGGTGGCAATCACGCCATCGATTTCCTGCGCCTTGAACACCGAGGCCATGATCTCGACCTCCTCCAGCGACAGGTCCGGGGCAATTTTCACCAGCAGCGGCACATACTTGCCATGCTCGCCGGAGAGCTGCGCCTGACGCTCCTTCAATGACGCCAACAGACGCGTCAGCGCGTCCTCACTTTGCAGGCTGCGCAACCCCTGCGTGTTCGGCGACGAGATGTTCACCGTGACATAGTCAGCGTGGGCGTAGACCTTTTCCAGACAGATCAGATAGTCATCTTCGGCACGCTCGACCGGTGTATCGAAATTCTTGCCGATGTTGATACCGAGCACGCCGTCGTAACGCATGCGCTCGACATTGCGAATCAGGTAATCCACGCCTTCATTATTGAAGCCGAGGCGATTGATGATGGCATTGGCCTGCGGCAGGCGGAACATGCGTGGCTTGGGGTTGCCCGGCTGTGGCCGTGGCGTGACGGTACCGACTTCGATGAAGCCGAAGCCGAGCGCGGCCAGCGCATCAATGTAATCGCCATTCTTGTCGAGACCGGCAGACAAACCCACGGGGTTACGGAAAGTCAGTCCGAGCAGCTCTACGGGCTGATCCGGCACTTTCGGCAGGCACTTGAGTAGCCCTAAGCGTTCGGCACGCGCGAGGTTGTTCAGGGTGAAGTGATGAGCCGTTTCCGGGTCTAGCTGAAAGAGCGCAGCGCGCGCTAACGGGTACAACATGCAAGGAGTCTCGACGAGGGCAATGCGTCGATTATACGCGACATGGGTCCGCACATGGGTTCGCCATGGGCCAAGAATTACCCTTACTCAATGTTCAAACTGTGAGACAAGGAGATGTATAGTGAAGAGTGTCCGTATCAGTGCTAATACTCAGGAACCCACTCAAGAGTTCATGGTTTCAGTTCCTTACTTCCAGTATCGTTGCCTCATCCCGTTCAGCCGATACTAAAAAATATGAAGCGTATTGAATCTGTCGAACAGCTCAGAAATCTGATTGGGCAGCCACATTCGTTGACCCAGCAAAAGATATCACCCGAGTTAACCCCCGAAGCTCGCGACTTCGTTAGCAAGAGCGCGTTGCTCTTTATGGCCAGCGCGGGCAGCCAAGATGATCTCACCGTATCGCCTAAAGGCGACTTGCCGGGTTTCGTTCGTATTTTAGATGACCGCACGCTGCTAATCCCTGAACGTCCCGGCAATAAACTTCTGCATGGTCTGTGCAATATTCTGAATACCGGCAGCATTGGTTTGCTCTTTGTGATTCCAGGCACTGAAGAGACACTTCGCGTAAATGGGAGTGCGTCCCTGTATGAGGATGAGGCCATGTGTCGCGAAATGGCGGCCAACGGGAAGCCGGCATTGCTGCTGATAAAAGTTGACGTGAAAGAGTGCTTTTTCCACTGCGCAAAGGCCTTCAAGCGGAGTAATGCTTGGCAACCGGCAAGTTGGCAAGCGCCCGTGAAGGTCAATTTCGGTCAACAAATTGCTCGAAATGCGGCGAGCGACAAAATTAGCCGCGCCGCCATTGCCATCGCGGTAGAAGCAGCTGTGAAGGTGGATTACAAAATTAACTTATGAAGTAAGCCGCTCTTCGACTCGAGGAGCGGCTGTTCATCAGCTTCAATTCGCCGCAATTCGCGTTAATGTCTCCCGCGTATCCGAAGACAACTCGCCCGCTAATAATCCGTCCAACGCCGCCAGCACTAAGGCCTGCCGACTGTCATCCAACTTACGCCAGATTCCAAAAGCGCCTGCCAAGCGCGAGGCAAGCTGTGGGTTGCGGGCATCAATCGCAGCGACCTCACGTGCCAGTAGCGCATAACCAGCGCCATCCGCACGATGAAATGCCACCGGGTTATTGCCCGCTAGCTGCGCAACCACGGCACGCACACGGTTAGGCACTGTACGGTCGAAGTCTGGATGCGCCAGCAGTGCATCTGCAATCTCCACGGCGTTCGCGGCAGGCAGCGAAGCTTGTGTGGCAAACCACTGATCCAGCACCAGCGCTTCATGCTGCCAGCGCGCGTGGAACTGCGCCAAAGCCTGCTCGGCACCCGGCAGCTGATGATGTACGAGTAAGGTCAGCGCGCTCTGCTCTGCAGTCATGTGCGGAGCAGAACTCAACCACTGTTGCGCGATAGCGCCCGCCTCCGCCGGCTCCAGCCGCGCCAAGGCATCGAGCGCGGTGCGGGCTAATGCACGACCGGCAATCGCTTCGGCATCATAGACATAGGGCTGCAGCATCACGCCCTGTTGCAGGATTTTCCGGAAGTTCGCGGCCATCGGCGTGGAGATTGCCAGCAGCACTTGCTCACGAGCGACATTCAGCGCCGCCGGGTCATACACAGCCACCTGTTCGGCAAGATAGCCCAGACTCGGCAGCTCCAGCAGCTTCACCGCCAATGCCGGGTCGGCAGCTGCCAAATCCGGCCACATCGCGGCCAGCGCATCCGCCAGCACACTCGAACGCGCAGCGCGAGCACGCACATCGCCGCGACGAATCAGCTCCGCCAGCGCCACGATTTCGCGTGTTGCCAGTTCCTGCGCAGCGGCCCAGCGATTGAAGCCATTGCTGTCGGCGCGTACCAGACGGGCCAGCGCGGCATCGTCGCAGGCGTAATCCACGCGAACCGGCGCGCTCAGGTCACGGAACAGCGACAGCACAGGCTCCTCAGCAACACCCGAGAACACCCAGGTCTGAGTGGGCTGATCGAGCATGAGCAGAAACTCATCGGCATGCTCGCCTTGCAGACTCACGCGGAGCGCACCCTGCTCACCAATCAGGCCCAGTCGCACTGGAATCGGCAGCGGCTCCGGTTGCGGATGCCCTTCCAGCGCGGCCTGAGTCTGCGCCAAGGTCAGCGTCAGCGTTTGCGCGGCGGCATCCCAGACCGGTGTAGCCGTCACCACCGGCGTGCCCGGCTGGCGATACCAGCGCAGCCAGGTCGGCAGCCACTGCGCCAGATCGCGACCATTGGCAGCCCCGAGCGCGATCAGGAAATCTTCGACGGTGGCAGCACGGCCATCGTTGTCGGCAAAGTATTTGTCCGTGCCACGGCGGAAGCCGTCAGCACCGAGCACGGTGTGCAGCATGCGGGCGATTTCGGCGCCCTTCTCGTACACCGTCATGGTGTAGAAATTGTTGATTTCGACGAACGACTCCGGGCGTACCGGGTGCGCCAGCGGGCCGGCATCTTCGGCGAACTGGTGGGTGCGCAGAAAAGCAACATCCTCGAGGCGCTGCACGGCGGCAGAAAGCTGGTCAGCAGAGAATTGCTGGTCGCGGAAGACTGTGAAGCCCTCTTTCAGGCAAAGCTGGAACCAGTCGCGGCAAGTCACGCGATTGCCGCTCCAGTTGTGGAAATACTCGTGCGCCACCACCGCTTCAACGCGCTGAAAACCGCCATCGGTGGTGGTGGCCGGATGCGCGAGCACGCAACTGGTGTTGAAGACGTTGAGGCCCTTGTTCTCCATCGCGCCCATATTGAAGTGCGACACCGCGACGATCATGTAGATGTCGAGGTCGTACTCGCAGCCGTACTTCTCCTCGTCCCAGCGCATGGACGCCTTCAGCGAGGCCATGGCGTGATGGCACTTGTCCTGATCCTGAGCAGCCGTAAAGATTTGCAGCACAACCTCGCGCCCCGAGCGCGTGACGAAACGGTCTTCAAGCACGTCCAGATCACCCGCGACCAGCGCAAACAGATAGCTCGGCTTTGGGTGTGGGTCTTCCCAAGTCGCAAAATGACGGCCGGCGTCCAGCTCGCCACGTGCCACGCAGTTACCGTTAGACAGCAGCACTGGGCACTGCGCCTTATCGGCAATCACGGTGACGCGGAACGGTGCCAGCACATCGGGCCGGTCCGGGTACAGGGTGATCTTGCGGAAACCCTCGGCCTCGCATTGCGTGCAATACAGACCATGCGAGCGATACAGCCCTTCCAGCGCGAGATTGCTGTCCGGGTAGATGCGCACTGTGCTGGTAAACACACCGGCACCCGTGGCGCCCGGAAATACCCACTGCTCACCAGCCCAATGCCAGTCATCGGCACTCAGCGGTTGACCATCCCAGGCCAGCGCCAGCAGCTCCAGATCCGCGCCGAGCAGAACCAGAGGCGCATCGGCGGGAGCCGAAGGGTGTCGTTGCAACTGAAGCTTGGCGTGCACTTCGGCACAGCCCGGCAATAGTTCCACGGTAAATTCGGCTTGCAGCACCTGATAGGCCGGCACCTGATAATCCTTCAGATAAATCTTCTCGCCGCCAGCGGGTAATTCAATTTTCATAGCACAGTCACTTCCCACTCATGGCCGGTGTACTTGCGCACATTGAGCACGCCGGTATCGAACAACAAATATTGACCCTTGATGCCGGTCAGCACGCCCACCGCCGGCTCTTTGTCCGGGCTGAACGATTTCGCCTTCACGGCGAACTGCTGCACGGGATAACTCAGGCTCAGCACATCCGCCTGCACACGCTCGATCTGGCCGGGAAACTCGGCCTCCAGCGCGGCCAGTTCGACCGCGCACAAGGCCAGCAAGCGATCGCGCTCGGCCGCCAGATCCATGTCGGCATACTCGCCCTTGACCAGCGCCTGCCACTTGGTCTTGTCCGCCACATGCGCCGCCAGTGTAGTTTCGATCAGGCCAGACAAGCGCCGCGTCGCCACCCGAAAGATCGGCAACGCCTGACCCGCGCCCTGATCGATCCAGCGCGTGGGAATCTGTGCTTCACGAGTGATGCCGACCTTCAGGCCGGTCGAATTGGCCAGATACACCACATGCGGAATCATGCAATGGGTCACGCCCCAGTCCGGTTCGCGACAGGTACCCAAGTGGTGATGGCAAGTTTCCGGCTTCATGATGCACATGTCGCAGGCCGCTAGCTTCGTGAAGCATCGGAAGCAGTGACCTTGGTTGAAGGACTTGTTGCTGGACTTACCACAGGCCACGCAGGTAATACGCTCGCTGGCGCGAATCTCCAGCGTCTTGCCAATGAGGCCGTTCATGGGCAGCAGCACATCGTCCAGCGGCAGGAAGTAATTCAGCGCATTGGCGCTCGCCGCATTCCGTTCACACTGCATTTTCCTTACAGTACCGCGCATGACCCGTTCACCTGGTGAAAAACATTGAAGAAAACTCTGGATGCCGCCGCTTTACATCTCATCGCCACGGCACTCGAAGATAGCCAACACGCATCGGCGCAGAGCAAAAGTGGCCTCTGGGTCAGTGACCAGCCCTGCCCCCCCATGCCTCAGATGAACGCGCTGAGCTGGTTTGAAACCAGCCCTCAGAATCTATTGCAAAGCCCTTGGCAGAAACGCCATGACCTCGCCGTGACATGGTTATCGGCAGAGCTGCCTTGGCAGGATGTGCTGCACCTGCTTTCTGCCCTGCGCGACCTGCATGCCCGACAACTGTTGGCATTCGTGCCTGCCGCTGCTTGGTCGGAGCAGAATGCACTGGCACAAGCCGACCCGTTACGGGCCTTAGGTTTGCAGCAGCAAGCCCGCTTTCAACAAGGTGATGACCTGATTGAAGCGTGGAGCTTTGATATTCGCACCTACAAAACCGTTCCGGACTGGCTTAACCCACGGTTCTGGGCTAACCCCGAAAATTGGAACAAGTACCGCTGGTAAAACAACGACTTAATGTAGAAACTTAACGCGCTGCTGTTCGGGATGAGGCGTGTCACACACCGCGCCTTCTTTCTCTTTTTTCTCGATGTAGCCGCTGCGCTCAGTCTGAGGCAGATGCTTGGCCTCCCACGCAATGACAGCCTGCATGCTGGTCTCCAGCTGCTCTCGTGTTAGTCGCTTGCCATCAGGCCATTTGCCCAGCTCAATGGCTTTACGCAAGTTAGCCACGATCTCGGGAGTCAGCACTTCCAGCATGCGGGAGAGCAACACTTCGTTCATTCATTATCTCCCTGGCTGAGGTGGCTACTCCAACCCAGCTTGGTGCGGCAGGCCGCGTAAAAATCATGTCCCGGCGGATGAATCAGGCGCAACTTAAAGGGATGTTTGCGCACATACACCCAGTCGCCCGCCTTCAGCATTTGCCCCGGTTGGCCGTCCGCACTCACACGAGGTGGAATATCGGACAGCACCTGAATCTTAATTTCGCTTTCGCCATCCACCACAATGGGGCGACTACTCAGCGTGTGCGGGTGCATTGGCACCAGCCCCATCGCATCCAGACGCGGATGCAAAATGGGGCCACCACCCGATAAGGCATAGGCCGTGGAGCCCGTGGGGGTACACACAATTAAACCGTCTGAGCGCAGGCGATAGACAAACTCGCCTTCCACATAGAGCTCAAACTCAATCATGTGCACGGTCTTGCCGGTATGCAAGATGACATCGTTAAGCGCCAACATATCGCCCAGCACGAGGCCGTCGCGACACACCTCGGCACTCAGCATAAAGCGCTTATCTTCAGCAAAGTCACCCCGTAATACCGCTCCCAGCTTAGCTTCCAGCTCACTAGGCGCGACATCCGTGAGAAAGCCTAAGCGGCCACGGTTAATGCCTAACACCGGCGTATTCGAGCGCGCCAAGGCTCTTGCGGCATGCAGGAGCGAGCCATCGCCTCCGACTACAATCACGAGGTCACAGGCTTCGCCCAGCGATTGCCGGGAGCACATTTGTATGTCGTTGCGGGAGGGCAACAGCGCCGCGGTATCTTCATCAAACAAGACACGCCGCCCCTGACCTTCAAGGTAGCGCTGAACGTCGAGCAGGGTATCGGCGACGGCGGTATTACCGGGTCGGCCCATTAGGCCAATATTGCGGAACCATTCCATGAGCGAACCATCTCTTGAGATGGCGCGAGTCTAGCGTTTGCTAGGCGTCACGGAAAGGGTATTACAGTTCAGTCGCATCATCGGAGCTTGCGCCAAGCTCATCGCTGGCATCTATATCCGCAGCAAACCACACGTCCAAAAACTCTTCTCGTTCCATATCCATAGTCATGCTCTCGTTATTTTCTCTTCGGTATGAACGAAGGAAAACAGAGAAAGATGACAATGCGATGACGCGAGCGACGACTCAGTGCGGCTATTTAACTTGTAGGGTCACAGCGGGGTTGCGCTGACGCTGGCCACTCAGCAGGCGCTGCCATAAGGACGCATCCGGCCATTCGGCTTGAACTTGCTCGGAGAACACGATGCGTTCCAAGGCAATGTCACCCATGCGCGGGTTTTCTATGTCGGCGCGGAAGCATTGGGCATAGCCCGTTGCGGTTTCATGCACGATGACTGAGTTCAGACGAACGTCTTGCTCGCCATTGGCCATATCGGTCAGCGCTAAAACACGGTCTACCAGCACAAACATGACGCGTGAGAATTGTTCTGCCGATGGCGATACGGGCAATGCAATCCAACGAGCGCTGAATTTACGGCAGGCATCGAGATATTCCGCGTCGTCTTGATCCCAGAACGCCACGGCATGGTCAAAGCTGTCGATTAGCGTACGAATATCGCCCTTCATTAAGCCAAAGTCATAGACCATTTGGCCATGATCCAGGGCGTTGGCCTCTAGCAAAATTTCGACCTGATAGCTGTGGCCGTGAATGGATCGACGACAGCGATCGCTGCTGCAATTGCGCACAATGTGGGCATTCTCGAAGCGAAACAGCTTACGAATCAGCATGAAGACGGGCCAGAGCGTGAGATTAGAGGGGGTCATTCTAGCAAATATCCGCTAGAAGCAGTCGCTGAACGGCGGCATTTTCGGTCGCATCTTCATAAACGCGTCGTGTAGAATCGCCACCGGACCTTTTGCCGCTGCGCCATCCCCGACCCGGGGGCCAACAGCGGTATAAACAAACGCCCTACCAGGAGTTTTATCATGAAGCAGCCCGTACGCGTGGCAGTCACCGGCGCCGCCGGCCAAATTGGTTACAGCCTGTTGTTCCGCATCGCCTCTGGCGAAATGCTGGGCAAAGACCAGCCGGTAATTTTGCAGATGCTGGAAGTGCCATTTGAGAAAGCTCAGGCTGCTCTCAAAGGCGTCATGATGGAACTCGAAGATTGCGCATTCCCGCTGCTGGCCGGCATGGTCGGTACCGATGACCCGCGCGTTGCCTTCAAAGATGTTGACTACGCCCTGCTCGTCGGTGCTCGTCCCCGTGGCCCCGGCATGGAACGCAAGGACCTGCTGTCGGCTAACGCTGAAATCTTCACCGTGCAAGGCAAGGCGCTGAATGATGTCGCTTCGCGCAACGTGAAAGTGCTGGTGGTTGGCAACCCGGCTAACACCAACGCTTACATCGCCATGAAGTCGGCTCCTGATCTGCCCGTGAAGAACTTCACTGCCATGTTGCGTCTCGATCACAACCGCGCCCTCTCGCAGATCGCCGGCAAGACAGGCAAGGCCGTTGCTGATATCGAGAAGATGGTCGTGTGGGGCAACCACTCGCCAACCATGTACGCCGACTATCGTTTTGCCACAATTGCTGGCGAAAGCGTCAAAGCCATGATCAACGACGAAGAATGGAACAAGAACGTGTTCCTGCCGACTGTCGGCAAGCGCGGCGCAGCTATCATTGAAGCGCGTGGTTTGTCGTCGGCTGCTTCCGCTGCTAACGCTGCCATCGATCACATGCGCGACTGGGCCCTGGGCACCAACGGCAAGTGGGTCACCATGGGCGTGCCATCCGATGGCTCCTACGGTATCCCAGAAGAAGTCATGTACGGTGTACCCGTTACCTGTGCCAACGGCGAATACACCCGCATTGAAGGCCTGGAAGTGGATGCATTCTCGCGTGAGCGTATGGACTTCACGCTGAACGAATTGCTGGAAGAGCGTGAAGGCGTTAAGCACCTGCTGCCATAAGGCTTCTGCTTAAAACCCACCGCAAAAAATAGACCCGCTTCGGCGGGTTTATTTTTTTAAAAAGCGTCAATTAATTTATCCACTTTTGCACGCAATTCGTCGGATTCATTCGAATCCGAAAAATGTTGTGTTTTCTTTTTATTGTCATTTTGAAATGTTAAGTTACAGCTCGCCAGGACGGCTCAAAATTCAATAACTCCGAGAGCCAAAATGCTTAAACCAGCACTCTGTTTATTCACACTCTTTGCTTCAATTCACGCCACCGCATCAACCCCAACACCTAAGGCCGGGCCTATTCCGAACCAATACATCGTTCGTTTGAATATGGATCTTGCCAAACAACAACTGGGGCTTGTCCGCGTTGACCAAGTCGCCCAGAGCCTGCTCGGCACCCTGGGTGTCGGTAAAGTTCAGCATATCTATGAACATGCACTGAATGGCTTTTCGGTAAGCATGACGCCATTGCAAGCCAAGTTGCTTGGTGCCTTACCGATTGTTCAGGCCATTGAACCAGATCAGTGGGTAGGGATTGCAGCCACTCAAGCCAACCCACCCTATGGCTTGGACCGTATTGACCAAGTCTCGTTGCCGCTCAATAACACATACAACTATGCTGATAGCGCGGGCCAAGGCGTACACGTTTATATTTTAGACACTGGGCTTCGCGCCACGCACAGTGATTTCATTGGTCGTGTTGGCACGGGTCGCAACTTTGCGCCGAACAGTTCAAGCCCACTTAACACCTCTACCGACCCCAATAATACAAGCGATTGTCAAGGTCACGGCACCCACGTCGCCGGAACTGCAGTGGGCACTCAGTATGGTGTGGCTAAAAAAGCCACCGTGCATGCCGTTCGCGTGCTCGGTTGTGATGGTTCCGGTTCCAACTCGGGCGTCATTGCCGGTGTGGATTGGGTCGTTGCGAATAAGCAACTCCCCGCAGTCGCCAACATGTCTTTAGGCGGCGGTGCTTCCAGCGCGCTAGATGACGCCGTGAAACGCGCCACGGCTGCAGGTGTGACATTTGTGGTTGCCGCAGGTAACGACAACACGAATGCCTGTAATGGCTCGCCCAATCGCGTACCAGAAGCGGTCACGGTAGGGGCCAGCACGAGAACAGACAGCCGTGCTAGCTACTCCAACTTCGGCACCTGCCTTGATTTGTTTGCGCCGGGCGATGCGACCGTGTCTGCCAGCCATAACAGTGATAACGGCACAGCGACGCTGAGCGGGACCTCGATGGCCTCGCCACACGTGGCCGGTGCTGCTGCGCTCTTCTTGTCTGCCAATCCAACGGCAACGCCTGCGCAAGTGTCTAATGCCTTGGTGACTCAGGCGACGGCTAACAAAATCACCAGTGCTGGCACAGGCTCCGTGAACAAGCTGTTGAATGTCACGTCACTGGGCGGCCCCGTCAGCACGGTTCCAACAGATCCACCCACCACGCCAACCGAGCCATGCACCAGCTCAGGCGCTGGCAAAAACTGCACGCTGTACACTTTTAGCGCCAGTAACGGTAGCGCAACATTGGCACCCAATAGCAATGGCTTTAGTGCCAGCGGTAACTTGAATGGTTACCTGCAATTGCCAGCAGGCATGACAGCGACGATTACCCTGCAGCGCTTAACACGCAGCCTCTTCTCAAGTAGCTGGAGCAATGTGGCGAGCAGCAGCACGGGCACACTAAAAACCACCAATCAATCCAGTGCAACCTATCGCTGGCGCATCGCCGTCACGGCAGGCAGTGGCACAGTGAAGTTCTACGGTCAGCCTAACTGATCGCTGACCGTTTCTTGGGTCAACAAAAAGCCCGGTTAGCGATGCGCTAACCGGGCTTTTTGTTGACGCCATTATTTGAAGTAGGCGTTTTCTTTTTTACTGTGGTCCGTGCTGTCAGTGACGCGGGCCAACTCAGGGATCTGTGCCTTCAGCGTGGTCTCAACGCCTTGCTTCAGTGTCATATCCACGGCGGAGCAGCCTTGGCAGCCGCCACCAAATTTCAGCACAGCTGTCCAACCATGGTCTGGATCGTTGTAGCACTCCAGCAAGCTGACACTGCCATTGTGGGCGGCCAAACCTGGGTTCACTTCCGCAAATAAAACATGATTGATACGTTCTTCGATGGGGCTATCGGAAGAAATATTCGGCACCTTGGAGCGTGGCGCTTTAAAGGTGAGCTGACCACCCATGCGGTCTTTGTTGTAATCAATAACGGCATCGACCAAATACGTCACCGAGCGCGCATCCACATAGGCGGGGAAGCCCTCGTAATCGATACGCACATCTTCCGACTTTTCTTCGCCGAGCGTGCAGTATGCCATACAACATTCAGCGCGAGGCGTTCCTGGGTTCTCTACAAAGATACGCACGCCAATGCCAGCGCTATTCTGCTTAGCCAACAATTCGCGCAAATACGCTTGAGCGGACTCAGTGATAACCATGTTGCTGGTCAGTTCACTGGTCTCTGCGTTGTTTACTGCATCACTCATTAAGAGCCCCTTAGGCGGAATTCAAACGATAGCTGATTATAGCAGGCCTGTGGCATCTGCAAGACAGGACTCATGCTAACAGCTCTGCTACACTATCCATCCATTTTTTTGGATAGATGCCACCTCTAATGTCCAAGTCATTGTTAGCCAACACCGCCGCACGAGAAGTCCGGGTCCAGCAACTTCAGCAGGCCCTGCAAGAACGCATTCTAATTATCGATGGCGCCATGGGCACCATGATTCAACGCCATAAGCTGGAAGAAGCGGACTATCGCGGTGAGCGCTTTGCCGATTGGCCACGTGACGTGAAGGGTAACAACGATCTTTTGGTGCTGAGTAACCCCAGCATTATTGCCGGTATTCATGATGCGTATTGCGCCGCCGGCGCCGATATTCTGGAAACCAACTCCTTTAATGGCACGCAAGTGTCCATGGCTGACTATGGCATGGAGTCTCTGGTTACTGAGCTCAACCGCGAGGCTGCAGCCCTCGCCCGGCGTGTGGCCGATGAATGGACAGCACGCGAGCCGCATAAGCCGCGTTTTGTAGCTGGGGTTCTTGGCCCAACCTCGCGCACCTGCTCTATTTCTCCGGATGTGAATAACCCTGCCTTCCGCAACGTCAGCTTTGATGAGCTAGTGGTGAACTATCGCGAGGCCACCTTTGCGCTCATCGATGGCGGCGCAGACATCATTTTGATTGAAACCGTCTTTGATACGCTCAACGCCAAAGCCGCTATTTTTGCTGTGCAGGATGTGTTTGAAGAGATTAGATTCACCCTGCCCATCATGATCTCCGGCACGATTACCGATGCTTCTGGCCGAACCTTATCGGGTCAAACCGCAGAAGCCTTCTGGAACTCAGTGCGTCATGCCAAGCCAATTTCGATTGGTTTTAACTGTGCGCTTGGCGGCAAAGAGTTACGCCCGTACGTGCAAGAGCTGGCCAACAAGGCAGATACCTTTGTTAGCGCCCACCCCAATGCGGGCCTGCCGAATGCTTTTGGCGAATACGACGAGACCGCCGAAGAAACCGCCGCCATCATTGAAGAGTTTGCTGCGAGCGGCTTTCTCAATATCGTGGGGGGGTGCTGCGGCACCACGCCAGAGCATATCAAAGCCATCGCCAAAGCCGTTGCTAAGTATCCCCGCCGCGTAGTGCCGAGCTTCACACCGGCCTGCAAGCTCTCCGGGCTAGAGCCTTTTACGATCGACGAAAGCAGCCTATTCGTAAACGTCGGCGAGCGCACCAATGTCACCGGCTCGAAGAAGTTCGCCCGTCTGATCCGCGAAGAGAACTATCAGGAAGCGCTGGCGATTGCCCGCGAGCAGGTCGAGGCAGGCGCACAGATCATCGACATCAACATGGACGAAGGCATGCTCGACTCCGAGCGCGCCATGGTCACCTTCCTCAACATGGTCGCCACCGAGCCAGACATCTGCCGCGTGCCGATCATGGTCGACTCGTCGAAATGGGAAATCATTGAAGCAGGTCTAAAGTGCATCCAGGGCAAGTCGGTGGTGAACTCGATCTCGATGAAGGAAGGTATTCCCGAGTTCGTCGCCCGCGCCAAGCTGTGTATGCGCTACGGTGCAGCGGTCATCGTCATGGCATTCGACGAGCAGGGCCAGGCCGACACCGAGGCGCGCAAGAACGAGATCTGCAAGCGCTCCTACGACATTCTGGTGAATGAAGTCGGCTTCCCGCCGGAAGACATCATCTTCGACCCGAATGTGTTCGCGGTCGCCACTGGCATTGAAGAGCACAACAACTACGCTGTCGACTTCATCAATTCTTGCGCCTTCATCAAGCGCGAACTGCCCTACGCGAAGATCTCCGGCGGCATTTCCAATGTGTCGTTTTCGTTCCGTGGCAACGAGCCGGTGCGCGAGGCTATCCACTCGGTCTTCCTCTACTACGCGATTCGCAACGGCCTGACGATGGGCATCGTCAACGCCGGTCAGCTTGCTATCTATGAAGATATTCCGGCTGAGTTGAAAGCGCGTGTTGAAGACGTGGTACTAAACCTTCGCGATGACGGCACCGAGCGCCTACTGGAAATCGCCGAGCAGTTCCGTGGCGATGGCAGCAAGGCCGTGGTGGAAGATGCCGCATGGCGCAGCCTGCCAGTAGGCAAGCGCCTCGAACACGCGCTGGTGAAAGGCATCACTACCTTTATTGTTGAAGATACGGAAGAGGCCCGGCTGTCGGTAGCGCGCCCGATTCATGTCATTGAAGGCCCGCTCATGGATGGCATGAACGTAGTCGGCGACCTCTTCGGTGCTGGCAAGATGTTCCTGCCGCAGGTGGTTAAATCAGCCCGAGTCATGAAGCAGGCCGTTGCTCACCTGATCCCCTTTATTGAAGAGGAAAAAAACGGCGTCGTAGAGGCCAAAGGCAAAGTGCTTATGGCCACGGTCAAAGGTGACGTGCATGACATCGGCAAGAACATTGTGGGTGTGGTGCTTGGTTGCAACGGCTACGACATTGTCGATCTCGGGGTCATGGTGTCTTGCGAGAAAATCCTGCAAGTCGCCCGCGACGAGAAGGTCGACATTATTGGCTTGTCCGGTCTCATCACGCCGTCACTGGACGAGATGGTGCATGTTGCGCGCGAAATGCAACGCCAAGGCTTTACGATTCCGCTCATGATCGGTGGCGCGACAACGTCGAAAGCGCACACCGCCGTGAAGATTGACCCGCAATACAAAAACGATGCCGTGATTTATGTCGCAGACGCCTCTCGCGCTGTGGGTGTTGTCACCACGCTACTCAGCAAGGACATGAAGCCAGCGTACATTGCTGAGCGCCGAACGGAGTACGCGGAGGTACGCGAGCGCATCAACAACCGCCAACCCCGTGGCGAGCGCGTACCTTATGCTCAGGCAGTTTCCCAAGGCTTAGCTACCGATTGGACGAATGCGAACCCCGTTGCTCCCAACACACCCGGCATCACGGTATTTGACCACTACCCGCTTGAGGAACTGGTGTCGTACTTTGACTGGACACCTTTCTTTATTTCCTGGGACCTGCACGGCAAGTACCCCAAAATTTTGCACGATGAAGTCGTTGGCGAAGCAGCACGCAGCCTCTTTGCCGATGCACAGAATATGTTGCAAGAGCTCATCGCCAATAAAACACTGCGGGCTCGCGGCGTGATTGGGTTGTGGCCAGCTAACCGCACCGGCAGTGACGACATTCAACTGTGGCAGGATGCCGACCGAACGGATGTGCTCGGACAGATTCATTGCTTGCGTCAGCAGAGCGAAAAAGTCAGTGGCAAGCCCAACTACTCCTTAGCTGACTTCGTCGCACCACTCGACAGTGGCATTGCCGATTATGTGGGCGGGTTTGCGGTGTCGGTTCACGGAGCCGATGAGTTAGCGGAACAGTATGAACGCGCCGGCGATATGTATAACGGCATTCTGGTGAAAGCCTTGGCCGATCGCTTTGCAGAAGCGCTGGCTGAGTGCTTGCACCGTCGTGTCCGTAAGGAGTTCTGGGGTTATGCGCCGGATGAGACCCTAGATAACGCCGATCTCATCGCCGAAAAATATGTGGGTATTCGCCCCGCGCCGGGTTACCCCGCTTGCCCGGAGCACAGTGAAAAAGCTGAGCTGTTCCGCTGGCTAGATGCACCGAAAAATGCCGGCATGCAGCTTACCGAGCATTTCGCCATGCTGCCCGCCTCGGCTGTCTCTGGTTGGTATTTTGCCCACCCACAAGCCACCTACTTTAACGTGGGCAAAATCGACCGTGATCAGGTTGAAAACTACGCGGCTCGCAAGGGTTGGGACATGGCGACCGCTGAACGTTGGCTATCGCCAAATTTGGGGTATGATCCGGACAGAAATTAACCACCCGGCGCGACTCTGTCGTGACCGGCCGCCAGTAAGAGCGGGTCATCAGACGGAGTTTCGCGTGCAAAAGGGTTATAGCCATCCGCTGCCGCCAGGCGGCCCCAAAGAGAAGCCACGTTGGCGTCAAGCCATCAGTCGCTTCCTGCGCTCAGGCTTTAACGTCGCTGGTTTGAAGCACGTGGATTTAGATGAAAACGCTGAGAGCGCCGAAATTTTCGTGCTCTCAGGCATTTTTCTAGCCGGCATTATTGTCGGGGTGATTTGGATCTTACTGCAGGACTATTTCGAGCCAACGCTTTAGGTCAGCTCGAACACCCCTTAATGCCAGCGCGCTTGAGTGGCGCGCTGCCACCAACGCGTTAGCACGCGATCCGCGCTCTCCTCAGCAGCCAATCCCATTTTCTGCGCCAAGGTCTTGCGCTGACGCCAATGCAAGGCAAATAGGTCTGCCGAATTCGCCCGTTGGCGCAAATAGTCATCACTGGTTTGCAGCGCATCGACTAAGTTCAACGCGATGGCTTGCGTGGCAAACCAATGCTCCCCTGTGGCCACGACTTCAATTTCCACTTGCGGACGCCATTGCTGCACAAATTGCTTAAACAACTGATGGGTTTCATCAATATCATTCTGAAACTTTGCACGCCCAGCGTCGGTATTTTCGCCCAGCAAGGTCAACGTGCGTTTATATTCACCGGCGGTCATTAACTCAACGTCAATATCGTTTTTCTTGAGCAGGCGATGAAAGTTAGGAATTTGCGCCACCACCCCAATGGAGCCCACGATGGCAAAGGGAGCGGCCAGAAGGCGATTAGCCAGACAAGCCATCATGTAGCCGCCACTGGCCGCCACTTTATCGACACAAATGGTCAACGACACTCCCGCATCACGAATGCGCGCTAGCTGAGAAGCCGCTAGACCATAGCCGTGAACGACCCCGCCCGGGCTTTCCAACAACAGCACCACTTCATCGCGACCAGCGACTGCCACGGCGAGCAGAGCCGACACTTCCTGACGCAAATGCGCGACGGCTGAGGCCGCCATATCGCCGGAAAATTGCAGCACAAACACCCGTGCACGAAGTTGGGTGGCATCCGAAGGCTGGGCAGCTGCGGCTTTTAATGCCGCTTTTTCCGCTTTCGCTTTCGCTTTGCGCTGCTTGCGCTCGACCTTCCAAGCGGCATCATCCCATACCAATGTACGCAAACCATCGGCTTCCGCTTGGTAGCGATCGTTCAGCGCCTCAACATCAAGGTAGCCGGTTTGCAGGCCCTCACCTTCTTGCTTTGAACGTGAAATCAACCGCAGCAAAATCGCCAGCAGAATCACACCGGTCACGCCTTTTGCCAAAAATAATCCGTACGCGGACAACCACTCCATTAAAAATTACTCACTGATAAGTTGCTGATGAAATGCCTGACGCTCGCGAACCACTTGATCGATGAGCAAGCGCGCAATGCTGCCTGTAGGGGGAACAAAGGGTAATTGATCAAAACGATAAAAGCTGGCCTCGGCAATTTCATCATCCTGCAGCTTGATCTCGCCGCCCGCAAAGTCGGCAATAAAGCCGAGCATGAGATTGCTAGGAAATGGCCAGGGCTGACTGGTCACATAGCGAATATTCGTGACCTCAACGCCCACTTCTTCGCGCACCTCACGGACCAGAGTTTCTTCGGCGGACTCGCCCGCTTCCATAAAGCCAGCGAGCGCGCTGAACATGCCATTGGTGAAGCGATGTGCGCGCGCTAAGAGCAACTCATCGCCCTTCACAATAACGACGATGACACAGGGATTAATTCGCGGATAACAACTGTGGCCGCAGCTAGGACAAACCCGTGCGCGCTCATTCAATTCATGCCGTTGCATGCCAGAGCCGCATTGGCCGCAGTAACGATGTGTTTTAGACCATTCCAGAATTTGCGCTGCGCGACCGGCCAACTGAAAGATATGCGTGTCTGGTGCAATTACTAACTGACGAAGCGGCACTAAATCATAGTCTTCGGGCAACACTGCACTGAGGCTGCTATCGAGCTGAACCGTAAAACAAGGCTGTGAATTAATCTCGCCAAGGTAGTGCCACTCCGCATCTATGGAGGTGGCGGAAATCACGTGGATGTACTGTGGCCATGTGAACGTCTTCACGTCGATCAGCAGTTCGTTGCCTCTGAAAGCAATGACAGAGGCCTCATAGGGAATGTGGCCGGTAAAGTGATGGCCTGGTATAAATTCTTTACTCACGCATCGGCCTCAGTCTGGGTTAGTTCAAGCTGCCGAAATAAGCTGTTGGCATTGATCGCTTTATCGAGAACCGCCACACGCTGCAGATGGGCGTGCATTTCTTCCGCGCTGGCTTTAATTACCGGCAAGCGAGGACGCTGGGGCGATAATCGCCGAACGGTCTCACCGCCACTTTCCCCAGACTCATTCGAATCTTCTTCATGCCCCAAGGACAGCCCAACTTGGCCGCCGGTCATGGCTAAATAAACTTCTGCCAGAATCTCAGCGTCCAACAAGGCGCCATGATAGGTTCGGTCGCGTTGATCTGCGAAATAACGGCGAGCCAAGGCATCGAGATTATTCTTCTGACCCGGATGCTTAGCCCGTGCCATCGGCAACGTATCTAGCACCGTGCATTTTTCTTCAATGCGCGGCATGTTCAGTCGCGCCAGCTCGGCATTTAGAAAGCCGACATCGAAGCTCGCGTTGTGGATAACTAATTCGGCGCCATCAACGAAGGCTAGGAACGCCTCTGCGATATCGGCAAAGCGAGGCATGTCGCGCAAAAATTCATTGGTAATGCCATGCACCGCCATAGCCCCGGCATCTACTTCCCGGTCTGGCTGTAAATAGTGATGAAAGCTGCGCTTGGTGAGACGACGGTTAATCATCTCCAAGCAGCCCACTTCAATGATCCGATGCCCCAGCGCGGGGTCTAAGCCGGTGGTTTCGGTATCGAGAATAATCTGTCTCATGCTGCCTTCAAGCCTCGGTCTATGGCCTCATTCGCTAACTGGTCTGCGGCCTCGTTGCCCGGATCACCCGCATGGCCCTTCACCCAGCGCCAATCAATGTGGTGACGCTGAGATTCGGCATCGAGCGCCTGCCAAATATCCGCATTTTTCACCGGCGCCTTAGCTGCCGTGCGCCACCCTCTGGCCTTCCAGCCTGGCAGCCACTCACTCATGCCTTTACGAAGATACTCGGAGTCTGTCCACAAAATTACCTGACAGGGCGTTTTTAAGGCGCGCAGGGCTTCCAGCGCAGCTGTCAGCTCCATGCGATTATTTGTGGTCATCGCCTCAAAGCCGGAGAGCTCTTTTCGATGTGCACCGGAGACTAATAACGCGCCCCAACCGCCGGGGCCTGGATTGCCGCGACAGGCACCATCCGTGTGAATCACCACAGAACTCGACATGTAACTTCCTACTTCGCTGAATGATCAATGGTGGATTGTGGCTGCCACCCTAAGGTGGTCGTTGTCAATTTTCTTACGCGCCGCTTTAACGAAGGCATGTTTGGACAAATTGTTTCACGCTGCCACAGCTGCACACTCCACTCTGCCCCAAAGGGTAACCACTGCTGCCACGAGGCTGACCATTTTGTTGCCATAAAGCCGGGGAAAAGCGTAACCGATCGGGCATCTCCCCAGAAACATTGGCGCAAGACCCAATCGTGCCCGTTACACAGTGGCATGCCAACTTGACACCAGCTATTAAGAACAGGTGATTCAACCCAAATCAGCACTCTGGCGGACGGGCCTAGCGAGGCGCCAATTTGAGCAAGCACGTTAGGCATTTCAGCTGCATCAGCCGCACTTACTCGCCAAATGACAAGGTCAAGACTTGCAGGTTGAATGGGCCATGCTGTGGAATGAGCTAAAAAGGATTCGCTGAAACGATAGAAGTGAGGGAGACGTATAGTGTCCCTCATAAGCGGCTCGCCACTGAGCTCTACCGCCCATAGGCCATGGCACTCTTTCATTAAATCACGCCAAGCAACAGACATTCTCGCCCGCGCGCGAAATGCTTGCTCTGGAGTCCAAGCCGTACGCGACATCACACTGGGCAATAATTGAAGAGCAGTCATGACGGTATGTTCACACAAGTTCAGGCTATTATTGAGACTCCTTCGCTAGCTGTCACGTGCTCATGCAAAGCCCCATCGCTATTTCGTCTTTTAACGACAATTACATCTGGTTAATTGTCACCGATCAAGGTTGCTGGGTCGTTGATCCTGGCGACGCTAAGCCCGTTATTGCATGGCTTGAGGCTCATCAACAGCAGATCGCCGGTGTTTTACTCACGCACCATCATGCCGATCATGTTGGCGGCGTTGAAGCTCTAGTGCAATTTGCGCACAGACGAAACCAAACCCTTACCGTGTGGGGCCCAGATGAGTGCCAGCGTTGGCGCAATCAGGTGGCAAAACCTGAGGATTTACTGCACATTTCAGGGCTTGGCAATGTAAGTGTGATCGATGTGTCCGCACATACCTTGGGCCATATTGCCTATTTCTTACCAGAACCAGCGTGGCTTTTTTGTGGCGATAGCTTATTTAGTGCAGGTTGTGGACGCTTATTTGAAGGCACTCCGGTACAGCTATTTCACACACTACAGCGCATCAATAACTTACCCAGCCGAACACAAATATTCCCTGCTCATGAGTACACCGCGAAGAACTTAGCCTTTGCTCAACGCGTAGAGCCTACTAATGAATCCATTAAACAGGCCTATGGAGAAGTATCAAAATGGCGCGAACAGAATATACCGAGCTTGCCTACTACGCTTGAGCGTGAACGACGCATCAATCCTTTTTTGAGATTGCACAGCGTTGAGCTTAGAGCACAAGTGGCAGCTTATGCCGCAACTGCTTTTAACTCCGAAATTGAGACGCTAACGCTCCTCAGGCACTGGAAGGATCACAACTAATCTCTTGATTTGCTTCTGTTATACGAAGCAACTTATTGATTCACGATAACTTTAGATACATTTACTTGCTTGCAAGGACAGGGCTGCACTGTCTACTATCGGCGAATTGTAATTTTTTGTTCGTGGTTTTTTCTTTTTTCATGCCACGATTTACTATCCTCGAGCACTTTTATGCCACTAAGAACTATAACGAACTTCTTCGCCACACGAAGCATCTTAGTCGCGCAGAATCCTGCTTCTTTACTCTTACTTATTGCTCTTTTTACCAATGCATCGATTGTCCGAGCTGAAACCACGGCCGAAACTGTTACTTTAAGTAATGGTCAGGTGATTATCGTTAACCTCGCAGAGCCCGTTGAAAGCCCGCGAGTCTCCACTTCAAGCCAAACCGACACCAGCAACCATGATTTGATTCATCGTTTGCGCAAAGGCTTCGTCATGGATACGAATCTTTCGGAAGAAAGATTACAGCGGCAAAAAGGAATTCTTGTCGGTAAACAAGCCTATATTGACCGCATTTTAGAGCGCGCCCAACGCCATATGTTTCTTGCAGTGACCGAGGCTGAGCGCCGCCAAATTCCTACTGAGCTCGCCTTACTCCCGGTCATTGAAAGTGCCTACGACCCCATGGCGACATCACGCTCTCAAGCCGCTGGCTTATGGCAGTTTATTCCCGATACCGGTCGCTTATATGGACTTGAGCAGTCTTGGTATTACGATGGTCGTCGTGACCCATTAGCATCGACAAAAGCTGCATATGATTACCTAGCTAAACTCAATTCGATTTTTAATAGCTGGGAGCTCGCCTTAGCCGCCTATAACGCCGGCCCCGGAACCGTGTCACGCGCTATCAAGCGCAATATCGCTCTTGGCCTGCCTACGGACTATTGGTCCTTAAAGCTGCCTGCAGAAACCATGGCATATGTTCCTCGCTTCCTTGCCGTTGCAGCATTATTTAAATCTCCAGAAGACTTTAAAGTTCGCATGGCCTCTATTCCTAATCGTCCTTACTTTAGAACGATTAACACCGCACGCCCTTTGACGCTTAACGACGTAGCTGAAGTCACTGGTCTATCACACACATTAGTTCGCGAACTTAACCCAGCGCTTCGCCGGGATAGCAATCCGCCTCATGGCCCTTACTTTTGGCATGTGCCTGCCACGCTGGATGTCGCTTTAGAAAATCAGCTCATACAAACCTCTGGCGGCCCCCGAGTTTTGGTGGCTAAAAATGATATCAAGCCAGCCGATAACTTCCTTGCAACGCCTTATAAGCCAGACAGCGACTCCCCTGCTGCGCAACAAGTTAACTTTAGTTCCGAGCCAACGCGTTACATTGTGCAAGCCGGTGACACATGGATTTCTATTGCGCGCCAATTTGGCCTTTCAACGACCGCCGTCATGGCCGCGAACTTTGCCCAGCGTGATGACACTCTCAGTATTGGACGGGAGCTAAACCTGCCCACAACACGTCGCATTTCCGCTCAAAGCAATGACATCATTCAGGTAAGTGACTCAACCTCTGATGCCCGTATCGAGCTTCGTCGTCGTGTGGTCAAGGGAGATACCCTTTCCTCACTCGCCCGCCAGTACCAAGTCACTCTGGCCGAGCTACGCGCTTGGAATGGCAGCATCCAAAATTTAAGCGTGGGTCAGGAATTAATCTTGCGTGTGCTTCCCAGTGTTTTAAACTCCAAGGCACTTTAACGCAGGGAGTTTCACGTGAGTCTGTGGCGGGTCTTAGGTTTCGGCCTGGTTTTGAGTTGCACGCTTTCCGCCGCAGGGTACAGTCAAGCTCGCATCGAGTTCAGCCATGCCTTGGCACTTCATGGTCAGCCCGCACTTCCCTTAGGTTTTACTCATTTCCCCTTTGCTAACCCCTCTGCGCCCATCGGTGGTCATTTACGATTAGATTCCACCGGTACGTTTGACAGCCTGAATCCATTCATAAGCAAGGGCATTGCCGCAGAAGGTATCAACCGGATTTATGACAGTCTAACGGTGGCCTCACCTGACGAGCCCTTTACGCGCTATGGGCTGTTGGCCGAGCGAATTGAGCGTGACCCAAAAGACGCCTCATGGGTGATTTATCAGCTTCGCCCTGAGGCTCGATTTAGCGATGGCCAGCCGGTCCGTGCAGCCGATGTCGTAGAGACCTTTAAGCTGATTCAAAGCCAAGGCGCACCTGCTTACAAAGCCTATTTTGCTGATATCAAACGCGTTCAAGCGCTCACCCCACTTCGAGTTCGCTTTGAGTTTCGTAGCAACACAAATCGGGAGCTACCGCTCATTGTGGGCGAGATGAGTATCCTGCCCAAGCATTACTGGCAGAGTCGCGCTTTTGATAAGTCAAGCTTAGAGGCCCCTATCGGTAGCGGCCCATACACGGTTGCCAGTATTGATCCTGGTCGCCGAATTACCTATGCCCGAAACCCAAACTACTGGGGCTGGAAGCTGCCCGTCAATCGCGGGTTGCATAACTTCAACAAGATTAGCTATCGCTACTACCGCGATGGCAGTGTCGCTTTTGAAGCCTTCAAAGCGGATCAGTACGATATTCGCCTTGAAAACAAAGCCAAAACCTGGGCAACAGAGTACAACTTTCCTGCCGTTCAAAACGGACGTGTCATCAAACTAGAGCAACACCATGAAAACCCCAGTGGCATGCAGGGTTTCCTTTTTAATACACGACGCTCCCCTCTCAACGACATTCGTGTACGTGAAGCCATCAACTTAGCGTTTGATTTCGAATGGTCTAATCGCGCCCTGTTCTATCAGGCCTATAAACGCACTCGTAGCTATTTTGATAACTCTGCACTGGCGGCTATAGGTATGCCTAGTCCGGCAGAAAAGCGGCTACTGAGGCCTTTCAAGAGTCAACTCCCGAGTCAGGTATTCGGGCCGGCTGTTATGCCTCCCCTCAGTCAAGGTGATGGTTACAATCGCGACAATCTTATCGCTGCACAAAAGCTGCTTAAGCAAGCAGGTTGGCAGGTTCAACAGGGCCAATTGATCAATGCCAATGGTGAACCCCTGCGCATTGAAATGCTCCTCGTACAACCCGAATTTGAACGCATAACCCAGCCCTTTAAGCGCAATCTAGCGCGTCTGGGCATCACCTTAAACATTCGTATTCTCGATGCTGCGCAATACGTTGAGCGGCTCCGTCAGTTTGACTTTGATATGACTGTGGGCGGCTTTCCTGCCTCTAGCTCTCCTGGTAACGAACTGTGGAGCTTCTGGAGTAGCGCAGCCGCTTCAACACCGGGTAGCCGCAACCTAACGGGTCTAAAGTCTAGCGCGGTGGATGCTCTCATCGAACAAGTCACTCGAGCTCAGGATCGTACCGAGCTAGTCACTGCTGTTCGCGCGCTAGACCGGGTGCTACGTGCACAGCACCTCATGGTTCCTCACTACCATACGCCCGTCTTCCGCATTGCGGCATGGAATCGCTTTGGACGCCCTGCACGCCCGCCCCGTTTTGGCGATGGCCTAGATACCTGGTGGTTTAGCCGTCCTGACGCGGAGGCAAAATAATGCTCACTTATACCTTGCGACGCCTCGCGCTAATGGTGCCGACACTCTTTGGCATTTTGCTCATTAATTTTCTCATCATTCAGGCCGCGCCAGGTGGGCCGGTTGATCGCACTTTGGCGCATTTGCAGGGCATTGGCGCGAGCTCGGTCATGTCTAGCCAAGGCGATATTACTGTTTCGAGTAGCGCCTCTGGCCACGGCTATCGGGGCAGCCAGGGTTTGGACCCTGAGCTCATTGCAGCCATTGAAAAGCAATACGGTTTTGACCAGCCTCCGGCTCAGCGCTTCTGGAAAATGCTGAATGATTTCGCCCGCTTTGATTTGGGAAATAGCTTCTATCGCGATACATCAGTTATGGATCTAATTAAGGAGAAGTTGCCCGTATCACTATCGCTCGGGCTGTGGAGCACTTTGCTTATTTATCTTATTGCGGTGCCTCTTGGCATTCGGAAAGCACGCTACCCCGGCAGCCGTTTTGATGTGTGGACCAGCGGCATGATCATTGTGGCTTATGCCATTCCTGGCTTCCTGCTGGCCCTGCTGCTCATCATTCTTTTTGCCGGCGGGAGCTATTGGCAGTGGTTCCCCATGCAAGGGCTGGTCTCCGAAAATTTCGCTTCCCTGTCGCCTTGGCAGCAAGTGCTCGACTATGCCCACCACATGGTATTGCCTACGATCTGCCTGACTTTAGGTGGTTTGGCGACATTGACATTATTTACCCGCAACAGCTTTCTGGAAGAGCTACAGAAGCAGTATGTCCTAACCGCACGAGCCAAGGGCGCCAGTGAGCAGCGCGTGCTTTTTGGCCATGTCTTTCGCAATGCCATGCTCATTCTCATCGCGGGCCTACCCGCCACCCTGTTTGGCATTTTGTTTACAGGGGCTTTCCTCATTGAGATTTTGTTCAATCTGGATGGCCTCGGGCTACTTAGCTATGAGTCCGTCATCAATCGCGACTACCCTGTCATTTTTGGCACCTTATTTTTGTTTACGCTGATGGGCATGTTGCTCAGATTACTGGGTGACCTCTGTTACCGCTGGGTGGATCCGCGCATTCATTTTGAACAGGTGACATCTTGAAGCTTTCCTCATCGTGGTCTCCGCTGACCCAAAGACGATGGGCGCAGTTCCGTGCTAACCGCCGAGCCTGGTGGTCGCTAATCAGCCTAATCGTGATTTTTATCGCCACCTTAGGGGCCGAGCTCGTCGCCAATGACAAACCCATTTTGGTTCGATACCAGAGTGAGTGGATTATTCCGCTGCTGGAGGATGTTCCCGAAAGTCATTTTGGCGGGGAATTTGAAACCACCACGGTGTATCGTGATCCTGCCGTGCAAGCACTCATTAATGAACAAGGCTGGATGCTCTGGCCCATGATTCGTTTCAACGCCGACACCATCCACTTTGAACGCGCAGAACCTACACCCTCCGCACCGTCCTCGCAAAACTGGTTAGGCACAGACGATCAAGGTCGGGACGTGTTAGCACGGCTTATTTACGGCATCCGTATTTCGCTCTGTTTTGCCGGCCTGCTCACGCTGGCAACAGTCATTTTAGGGGTAGGCACTGGCGCGATTCAGGGCTATTGGGGTGGCTGGGTAGACCTTTTCGGCCAGCGCATTATTGAAATTTGGTCCGGCCTGCCCGTGCTTTTCATGCTGATCATTTTATCCAGCGTGGTTGTGCCCAATTTTTGGTGGCTGCTCGGTCTCCTAGCCCTGTTTAGTTGGACCGACTTAAGCGGTCTGGTGCGTGCTGAGTTTCTCCGTACACGACAGCTAGACTATGTACGAGCCGCCCGCACACTCGGGGTTAAACCGTGGCTCTTAGTCTGGCGTCATGTCTTACCGAATGCGCTTGTCACGACGCTCACCCTGTTGCCTTTTATTTTTACGGGCGCCATCGGGTTACTGACTTCGTTGGACTTCCTAGGCTTTGGTTTACCGCCCGGCTCAGCTTCCCTAGGCGAGCTCATTGCGCAAGGTAAAAACAACCTGCAGTCGCCGTGGCTGGGCTTAACGGCCTTCTTTTCACTCGCGGTACTCATGACCCTATTGGTCTTTATCGGGGAAGGTCTTCGTGATGCCTTTGACCCACGACAGGTCGCGTTGAAATGACCTCTTCGCTTCTACGCATTCAACAGCTCTCGATTACCAGCTCAGCGTCTGAGAAGTTGGTGCAAAAAGTGTCCTTAGATCTCAACGCAGGCGAGTGGTTGGCGCTAGTTGGTGAGTCAGGCTCGGGCAAAACACTCACTGGTTTAGCCTGCTTACGCTTACTGCCGGCTGGCCTCAAAAGTGAGGGTACGATTCACTGGCAGGGCCAAGACTTAGCTAGCCTTTCGTCTGAGCGCTTACGTCAGTTACGCGGTGGCGATATTGGCATGGTCTACCAAGAGCCCTTGACCGCACTAAACCCTTTGCATCGCATCGGCAAGCAGCTCATTGAGGCCATCACGCTACATCAATCCATCAGCCCTGCCCAAGCGACACAGCGGGCGTTAAACCTGCTGGCCGAAGTAGGCATTGATGATGCCGCTCGACGCCTGGAAGCCTGGCCGCATGAGCTCTCCGGCGGCCAACGGCAGCGCGTAGTCATTGCCATGGCCTTAGCTAACTCGCCCAAGCTTTTGATTGCAGATGAGCCCACCACGGCTTTGGATGCGCTGCTTCAGAACCAGATACTGGACTTGTTAAAGTCGCTACAAAAACGCCGTGGGCTTGCCATTCTTCACATTAGTCATGACTTGCCACAGGTTCAACGTTACGCCGATCGCGTCATGGTTATGCAAGCGGGCGAAGTGATTGAGGCCGATATAACCGAGCACGTGTTTCAGCAGCCCAAACACGACTACACCCGCGTCTTGCTGCAACCGTTTGCGAACAGCCAACCCTGCCCACGCCCCAAAGATGCCAAGGTGACGCTGAGCGTGAGCCAACTCAATGTGCGCTATGCCCTTGAAAAAACATGGTGGGGTGCGGTGTCTCATTGGCGTGAAGCCGTCTGCTCATTAGGGCTTACCTTGGCTCAAGGCGAATCGGTGGGCATTGTGGGCGAGTCTGGCTCCGGTAAATCCAGCTTTGCGGCGGCCATTCTCAGACTTACTCCTGCCACTGGGCGCGTGGTGCTCTTGGGTCAGGATTGGCTGAAGCTGTCAGGCGAGTCGCTTCGACGGGGACGTGCTGAATTGCAGCTGGTGTTTCAAGACCCCTATGGCAGTCTTAACCCCAGACTGACCGTAGCCGCCCTGATCAGCGAAGGGTTACGCGCACATCAGGCCTTAACGGAAGCGGCATTGGATGCTGCTGTCTGTAAGGCACTGACAGCGGTTAGACTCGACCCCCAGTGTCGTCAACGTTACCCACATGAATTCTCTGGCGGACAGCGCCAACGCATCGCGCTAGCACGTGCGCTGATTTTGGACCCTGCGGTCTTAGTGCTCGATGAACCTACCTCGGCCTTAGACCGCCATACCCAAGGCGAAATTCTTAGCCTACTCCGTGATATCCAGCGAGAGCGTGGCATTAGCTATTTGTTCATTAGCCATGATTTGCGCGTAGTTCAAGCGCTTTGCCACCGCGTCTTAGTGATGCAGGCGGGCAAAGTCGTCGAGTCAGGTGATTGCCAGCGAATTTTCCAAACGCCACAACACCCCTATACCAAGGCGTTGGT
Organism: Moraxellaceae bacterium UBA2477; assembly: GCA_002342025.1. Taxonomy (GTDB): domain Bacteria; phylum Pseudomonadota; class Gammaproteobacteria; order Pseudomonadales; family Moraxellaceae; genus Perlucidibaca. The sequence continues at coordinate 31,728 of DDPD01000071.1, forward strand.
TTCTGCGATGAGCCTGACTCTTTCGCCGCCACCGCTGCCCGTGCAGACCTAAATGCCACTATACTTTTTGCCACCGTTAAACGACTCAAATTCACCGAACAGGAGCCTGATATGGGCATGATGACCGGCAAGCGCGTTCTCATTGTGGGCGTCGCCAGCAAACTCTCAATTGCTTATGGCATTGCTGAGGCGATGCATCGTGAGGGTGCCGAACTCGCCTTTACTTATCAAAATGACAAGCTGAAAGGCCGCGTTGAAGGCTTTGCAGCGACCTTTGGCTCAACATTGACGTTTCCTTGCGATGTTGCCTCAGATGATGAAATTAGCAGTGTCTTTAGCGCCCTAGCTGCACATTGGGATGGCCTCGATGTTCTCGTTCACTCGGTAGGTTACGCGCCAGGCCATGAGCTAGAAGGCAATTATGTGGACATCACCACGCGTGAAGGCTTCCGCATTGCGCATGACATTAGCTCATTTAGCTTTAGTGCCTTAGCACAAGCCGCTAAGCCGATGATGTTTGGACGCAGTGGCAGCTTGCTAACGCTCACCTATCAGGGCTCTGAGCGCGTCGTGCCTAACTACAATGTCATGGGTTTAGCTAAGGCCTCCTTGGAAGCCAATGTGCGCTACCTCGGTGCCAGCTTGGGTCCAGAGGGAATTCGCGTGAATGCCATCTCGGCAGGTCCGATTCGCACGCTGGCAGCCAGTGGCATTAAAGACTTCCGTAAAATGTTGTCCTATAACGAAGCCGCTACTCCGCTGCGTCGAAATGTCACCATCGAGGAAGTCGGCAATGCCGCAGCCTTCCTGTGCTCAGACTTAGCGTCTGGCATTAGCGGCGAAATTTTATACGTGGATGGTGGTTTCAATACCGTTGCAATGCCTGCACTAGACTCTGTCTAAGCGTCTTGTTTTAGGCATTAAAAAGCCGCGCTACTCGAAAGAGTCGCGCGGCTTTTTAATGAGCCAAATTCAAGGGTTTACTCCGCTGAATTGACCTCTCTCAAGGTAACTTTGGCCTCTGCTTTTAGCAGACCCAAAATATCTTGAAGCTCCTGTTGACCGCGATTCTCACCCAACATGGTTTGAGTGGCAGAACGTTGTGTACCCGACAGTGCGACGCCCGGCTTGATGGCGTTAACTGCAATCACCGCTACAGCATCACCCAACTCAGCAACCCCAGTACTTGATGCTGCGTCCTTCGGCGGAGCGATTCGGAATACCTCTCGCAGTAATAGCGGGTTCAGCGCTGTGTCACGACGAGTCACACCCGTCTGCACTAGTGCGTTCAACCCGGCCTTGCTTGCAGCTGCTGCAAAACCAAGGGTTTGACTATCACGAGCGACAACTTCAGCCGCCTGCTTAGCCAGCGCCAGTGCTTGTTGAATTTGCAGTTTGGCACGGATAACCGAAGACACTTCCGCCAATGGCAACTTGCGTGATGGCTGATGCGAAGCCAGGCTCAACCACAGTGTGGTGCCATCTTTAAGCGTGATCGCGCTGGTGTTTTTTCGTTCTTTGATCAAGTCGTCGCTAAAGGCGGCATCCAGTACTTTACGCTCACTGAAAACACCTGCGGCACCCTGACGATCAAAGACCGGCGAGGTTTGAACCTGAAGATTGAAAGCCTTTGCTGGCCCTTGTAAATCAGACGACTCATACACTGCGGCATCCAGCTTTTCAACGGCCTGTGCGAACAACTCATCAGCTTGGGTGGCGCGAACCTCTTGTTCCAGTTCTGCTTGAAGCTGAGCAAAGCTTGGAATAGTGGGTTGCTTAACAGCAAGCAGCTTAATGAGGTGGTAGCCAAAGGGGGTTTTAACCACTTCAGACACATCCCCGACTTGCTTCAGGCTAAAAAGCGCTTTGTCGAACTCAGGCACAAACTGACCACGAGCTGTCAAACCCAAATCGCCACCATTGGCCGCCGAGCCTGGATCTTTAGAGTTCGTCTTTGCTAATTCAGCAAAATCTGCACCCGCTGCTAATTCCTTAGCCAGCGCGTTCGCTTTAGCCTTGGCATCTGCATCTTTCACTTTGTCATCGACAGCGATCAAGATATGCGCGGCCTGACGCTCTTCCGTGCTAGCCAAGGCTTTCACTCGCTCTTCGTAGCGAGCTTTAACAGCTTCTGGGTCACTCTTAGTCTGACCAGCAAAAGCGCCACGGGTCAGCGCCAGATAGTGCACACTGACCACTTCTGGGCGACTGAAAAGACTTTGCTCTTTATCATAGAACGCCTTGATCTGAGCATCTGTGACGCTCACGTTCGCCACAAAGTGATTTGCCGGGATGATGGCGTAACTAATGTCACGCTGCTGGCTGTCCAACGCACTCAACTGATCTAATTCAGCCGGCGTGACAAACGCACTCATTAGCAAGCCAGACACGCGTTGTGAGGTCAGAATCTCTTCGCGGGCACGCTCAGGGAATGTTGCCGGCGTCTCGCCAATTTGGCTCAAGACTAAGGCATAGCGAGAGGGCGAAAACTTGCCCGCCTCTTGGAATGTCGGTGTGCTCTGAATCAAGGTTTGAATCGTGGCATCAGAAACCTTGTAACCGGCATCGTGTGCTGATGTCAGCAACAGCTGGCGTTGTATCAGGCTGTTTAAGACACGCTCACGCAACTGCTTCTGTTCCTCATCTGTAAGAACGCTCTCGGCGCCCATACGTGCCAACACTTGCTGCTTCTGGTTTTCAAACGCCTTATCCAAGAGCGCTTGAGAGATCTCGTGCCCATCGACTTCCGCAACGATCACTTCAGAATTGCCACCGAAATAGGACTCGACGCCGACCAACACTAAAGGAAGTGCCAAAAGGCCGAGCATGACCTTCCCTAACCAACCACGAACCACTTCACGAAACGCTTGCATGAGCAACCTACGCGCTAAATAGATGCGTCATTACGACGCTAGAAAAAAGCGCGCCAGAATGGGCGCGCTTTTCGGGTACTACTTTAACCGCAAAACATCCTTAGACGTTTACGGCGTCCTTCAGACCTTTACCGGCCTTGAAGGACGGAGTCTTGGAAGCGGCGATTTTGATTTCTTTACCCGTTTGTGGGTTACGGCCTGTACGAGCAGCACGTTCTTTCACAGCAAAAGTACCAAAGCCAACCAGAGTAACGGCATCGCCACCCTTCAAAGCGGCTGTAATGGCAGCAACAGTAGCATCAAGTGCACGACCGGCATCCGCTTTGGTCATGTCAGCTTTTTCAGCAATGGCGTCAATTAATTCAGACTTATTCACAGGCGTCCCCTTTTCGATAGACATTTTGATTATTGGAGTAGTTCATCTGCTGGCAACAGGGCCACGCAAGTGAGTTGTTTTATAAAACGCAGGGGCTAAGGAATCAAGCACAACTCCATTAAAACCCCTGTTTTCAGCATAAAAAAACTTAAATCAGCTCAATGGTGACTAACGTTGGGCTGATCTCGTCTTTCGACACGTGCCAAACCTGCTTCATACGCTTCATCACTTAACGGCTGCGGGGTCTGCGTGAGGGCAATGGCAAGCACTTCGTCGATCCATTTTACCGTACGGATCTCCAAGGCTGCTTTAACGGTGTCCGGAATATCTTTTAGATCACGTGCATTTTCTTCGGGAATGATGACCGTGCGAACACCGCCGCGGTGTGCTGCCAAGAGTTTCTCTTTCAAACCACCGATTGGCAAGACCTGTCCACGCAGAGTAATTTCCCCGGTCATCGCCACATCTGCTCGCACTGGGATTCCAGTGAGCACAGAAGCCAGTACGGTGCACATTCCAATGCCTGCACTGGGGCCATCTTTTGGCGTAGCGCCTTCTGGCATATGGATATGGATATCACGCTTATCAAAAGTGTCTGGCGAAAGGCCCAGCGTACGCGAACGCGAGCGCACCACCGTCATAGCCGCACGAATAGACTCTTGCATGACATCGCCCAGCGAGCCCGTCATTAATTGACCACCCTTACCAGGCACAGAAATAGCTTCAATTGTGAGCAGCTCGCCACCCACTGAAGTCCAAGCCAAGCCTGTCACTTGACCGACTTGATCTTCCGCTTCGGCTTTACCGTAGTTGTGCTTGCGAACACCCAAATACGTTTCCAGCAACGAATCATCCACCACAATAGCGCCACGACGCGTGCCCATCACCGCCTCTTTCACGACTTTACGACAGACCTTGGCGATCTCGCGATCCAAGGCACGCACACCGGCCTCACGCGTGTAATAACGCACGATATCGCGGCAAGCGGATTCAGTGATGCTGATTTCCGTAGGCTTTAAGCCTGCTGCTTCAATTTGCTTAGGCACTAAGTACTGTTGCGCGATGGCAATTTTCTCGGCCTCGGTGTAGCCGGGTAAGCGTATGACTTCCATACGATCCAGCAAAGGCGCCGGAATATTCATGGAGTTCGCGGTACACAGGAACATTACTTCCGACAGATCGTAGTCGACTTCGAGATAGTGATCATTGAAGGCTTTATTCTGCTCAGGGTCCAAAACCTCCAACAAGGCTGACGACGGATCGCCTCGCATATCGGAAGACATCTTGTCGATTTCATCTAACAAAAACAGCGGATTACGCACGCCCACTTTAGACAACTTCTGGATCAGCTTGCCCGGCATGGAGCCGATATAGGTTCTGCGATGACCACGAATCTCGGCCTCATCACGCACGCCGCCCAGCGCCATACGCACGAACTCACGATTAGTCGCCTTCGCAATAGACTGCCCCAATGAAGTTTTACCCACACCGGGTGGGCCCACTAAACAAAGCACCGGGCCATTGAGCTTCTTAACGCGCGATTGCACGGCAAGGTATTCCAGAATGCGATCTTTGACTTCTTCTAGGCCAAAGTGATCCGCGTCGAGAATTTCGCGGGCTTTCTTCAAATCAATACGTACACGGCTGCGCTTCTTCCAGGGCACACCCAGCATCCAGTCGATATAGCTCCGGACCACCGTCGCCTCGGCAGACATGGGCGACATCTGGCGTAGCTTCTTCAGCTCACTGTCGACTTTCTTGCGGGCATCCACAGGCATGCCGGCCGCTGCAATGCGCTGCTCCATTTCAGACAGCTCATCCTCACCGCCCTCATTAAGATCGCCCAACTCTTTCTGAATCGCTTTGATTTGCTCGTTCAGGTAGTACTCACGCTGGCTTTTTTCCATCTGCTTCTTAACGCGGCCACGAATGCGCTTTTCGACCTTTAGAATGTCGATCTCCGACTCCATCAAGGCCATGAGGTGCTCAACACGCGTCTGTACCGGCAGAATGTCTAGGATGGCCTGCTTTTCTTCTAAACGCAGCGATAAATGGGCGGCAATGGTGTCTGCCAGTCGGCTGGGGTCATCAATGCCGGTGACAGACGTCAACACCTCGGCAGCGACCTTCTTGGACAGCTTCACGTATTGATCAAATTGATTGAGCAGCGTTCGAGTCAGCACTTCCGCGTCTGCACGTGTCAGATCTTCACTCGGGATTTCAGACAAGACCGCCACGAAGGCGCCATCCGTCTCGGTGAGATCGCTCAGCTCTGCGCGGCGCAAGCCCTCCACGAGCACTTTAACGGTACCATCGGGAAGCTTTAGGAGTTGTAATACCTGGGCAATAGTACCAATGGTGTAGAGCCCAGATTGACGGGGATCATCTTCGGCCGCATCACGCTGCGACACCAAAAAAATTTGCTTGTCGGCATTCATCGCCAAATCTAGCGCCTGAATTGAACGTTCACGCCCTACAAACAACGGAATGACCATGTGGGGATAGATCACCACATCACGCAATGGCAATAACGGTAACTTGAGGCCATCAGTCATGACACAACACTCCCAATCTAACTGCGCAGATGCGCTTAACTCCTTTTTGGGGGAGACCGAGCCAGATTACAAGGTGACCAATCGCTGGTTGAGCGAAAAGCCAACAAAAAAGGGACCGATGGTCCCTTTTTTGTCACTCGAATCGAGTCTAAACACTACTCTGGCATGACACGAGCCGTCTCAATGTTGTCATAAACCAGCAAAGGCTCTGTTTCACCCAAGATCACTTTTTCATCTACCACGACGCGGCTAACACCTTCTAAGGAGGGAAGCTCGTACATGGTACCGAGCAAAACACCTTCCAAAATCGAGCGCAGGCCACGAGCCCCCGTTTTTCGCTCCAAAGCACGCTTAGCTATCGCACTCAGGGCCTCTGGGCGGAACTCCAGCGATGCACCTTCCATGTCAAATAGCTTGGCATACTGCTTGGTCAAGGCATTCTTCGGCTCAGTCAGGATTTGAATTAGCGCTGCTTCATTCAATTCCGTTAACGAAGCAATCACGGGCAGACGGCCCACGAACTCCGGAATCAAGCCGAACTTCACCAAATCATCCGGCTGCACCGTTTGGAACAGCTCTCCAACGCTTGGCGCCTTGCTGATGCTCTTCACCTGTGCGTTAAAGCCAATACCGCCGGGCTCTGCACGATGAGCAATGACCTTATCCAGCCCGGCAAAAGCACCGCCGACGATGAACAAAATGTTCGAGGTATCGACCTGCAGGAACTCTTGCTGAGGATGCTTGCGACCACCCTGCGGTGGCACACTGGCAACCGTGCCTTCAATGAGCTTTAGCAGCGCTTGCTGAACGCCCTCACCGCTGACATCACGCGTAATGGACGGGTTATCACTCTTGCGAGAAATCTTGTCGATTTCATCAATATAGACGATGCCAGTCTGCGCCTTCTCAACGTCGTAGTCGCACTTTTGCAGCAACTTCTGAATGATGTTCTCTACATCTTCACCGACATAGCCGGCTTCCGTCAGCGTGGTCGCATCGGCAATGGTAAAGGGCACATTCAGCACGCGCGCCAAGGTCTCTGCCAATAAAGTCTTACCCGAGCCCGTCGGGCCAATGAGCAGGATATTGCTCTTCGACAACTCGACTTCAGCGCCGGCGCGGGCACCGACGGCACGCTTCATACCGGCACGCAGACGCTTGTAGTGGTTGTAAACCGCCACCGCGAGCACGCGCTTGGCTTGCTCCTGACCAATGACATAATCATCCAACGAGGCTTTCAGCTCACGCGGGGTTGGCAGGCGATCACTGGCCTTCTCGTCCGCTTTCTCCTGAACTTCTTCGCGAATAATGTCGTTGCAGAGATCAACGCACTCGTCGCAGACATACACCGACGGGCCCGCAATTAGCTTGCGAACTTCGTGTTGGCTTTTTCCGCAGAAGGAACAGAACAGCAGCTTGCTGTCCCCTCCTCGTTTCTCGTCGGTCATGCTGATTCTCTCAAATACCTGTTATGTGGCTTATGGGCGCTTCGTTAACACTTGGTCGATCAGACCATAGCTCTGTGCTTCATCTGCGGCCATAAAGTTGTCGCGATCTGTGTCGCGCTCAATGTTCTCAATCGGCTGACCGGTGTGGTCTGCAAGCAGTTGGTTCAACTGGCCTTTAATTTTTAAAATCTCTTTTGCGTGGATCGCAATATCCGAGGCCTGACCTTGGAAGCCGCCCAGCGGCTGATGAATCATGACGCGGGAGTGCGTAAGGGCGAAGCGCTTGCCCTTAGTGCCGGCAGACAACAAGAATGCGCCCATGGATGCAGCCTGACCCACGCAAATCGTGGACACATCGGGCTTGATAAAGCGCATGGTGTCATAGATGGCCATGCCGGCCGTGACCGAGCCACCAGGCGAGTTAATGTAGAGATGAATGTCTTTATCGGGGTTGTCCGACTCCAGGAACAGCAGCTGAGCCACCACCAGATTCGCCATGTGGTCTTCGATAGGGCCGACAATGAAAATCACACGTTCTTTCAACAGGCGCGAATAAATATCAAAGGCGCGCTCGCCGCGAGCAGACTGCTCTACCACCATAGGCACCAAGCCTAAATTACTCGGAGCCGTGTTCTGCGATAAATCGATTCTCATGAATTACACCTTGTACAGATAAGGCTCACGCCGAAAGTGGAGTCTCATAAATGAAAACTCCCAGTGTTGTTACCAACTACTGGGAGTGTCGTGTCTGCAGTAGCCCGAGGTCAAGACCACGAGCGTATGCTTAACGCATTAACGACCGGTACGAACGATCTCAGTGTAGCGTGCAGCAGCTTCTGTAACCTGCGCTTGAGCCAATACCGTATCTACAACTTGGTCTTCCAACACCATGGCTTCAACCTGAGCCAGTTGTTCACGGTTGCTGTAGTAGTAGTTCACCACTTCTTCCGGCGTTTCGTAGGACTCAGCAACTTCTTCGATCACGGCTTTTACGCGAGCTTGATCAACTTCTACCGACTTATCCTTGATGATCTGGCTGATCAGTAGGCCGAGAGCCACTGAACGCTGTGCCTGCTCACGGAAGAGGTCATCTGGCAGCATTTTGGGATCAATCTTGGCGTTGCCACCAAACTGCTTGAACATGGCTTCGCGCTGACGATTGATTTCGTTGCCAACCAATGCTTTCGGTGCTTCCACTGTGTTGTTAGCCAACAAAGCATCCATGACCTGAGTCTTTACCTTGTTCTTAACCGCTTGCTTCAGTTCGCGGGTCATGTTCTTACGAACGTCTTCACGGAACTTCTCAACACCGCCTTCTGTTACGCCGAATGCAGCCAAGAAGGTTGCGTCCAGCTCAGGCAGAACGGCCTTGGAAACTTTGTGTGCTGTAATTTTGAACACGGCGGCTTTATCACGCAGGTTTTCAGCCTGGTAATCGGCGGGGAAAGTCACGTTGATGTCGCGTACTTCACCAGCCTTGATGCCCACGATGCCGGTTTCAAAGCCAGGAATCATGCGGCCTGAGCCGAGAGCCAATTCGAAGTTAGTCGACGTGCCACCCTCAAAGGCTTCGCCGTCGATGCTACCTGCGAAATCTAGCGTGACTTTGTCGCCATCTGCAGCAGCCTCAGCGCTTTCTTCGAAGGTTGCACGCTGCTTACGCAGATTTTCGATCATTTCGTCGAGATCGGCTTCACCGATGTCAACGACGGGGCGCTCGACCTTGATGTCAGCAAAGCTGCTCAGTACTAGCTCAGGATAGACTTCTACCAAAGCGGTGAATGTCATGTCTTCGCCAGCTTTGTCCGAGACTTCTTCAATGCTGGGGAAGCCTGCGGGGTTGATGCCTTCCTGAGTCACGGCTTCGTAGAAACTGTCACGAATGATTTCGCCCAGCGCTTCCTGGCGAATCGACTCACCATAACGCTTCTGAACCAGCGACATGGGAACTTTGCCTGGACGGAAACCATCCATGCGAATGGTGCGCGCGGCTTTAACAATGCGTGCCTGCACGTCCTGTTCAATTTTAGCGGCCGGAACAACTACTTTGACGCGACGCTCAAGCGTGGAAACGGTTTCAACACTAACTTGCATGACAACCTCAACAGAATCGATGAATTAAGAGGCAAACGGCCGGCCGCTGCCAAAAGCGAGGGTCAGGATTATAGAGGAAGCCGTTCAGATTGCTAGAGCGAGGCAAGAGAATGTGGCGCCCAAGGTTTGCAGAGGCCAGAAAGCAAAAAACGACCTTCAGGTCGCTATCAGTCATACAAAATATGGTGGGCCGTGATGGATTCGAACCATCGACCAATGGATTAAGAGTCCACTGCTCTACCAACTGAGCTAACGGCCCGAAGACGGGATTGAAGCGATTTCTCGGCTTAGCCGCTGGGCAGAGAAAGAGGTGGGGTGGCTGATGGGACTCGAACCCACGACAGCCGGAATCACAATCCGGGACTCTACCAACTGAGCTACAGCCACCACAAACGTTCGCTACGAGGCTGGTGCGCCCGGCAGGGCTCGAACCTGCGACCCTCGGCTTAGAAGGCCGATGCTCTATCCAACTGAGCTACGAGCGCAGGATTGAAGTTCGCATCAACAGAAAATTGGTCGGGGTAGAGAGATTCGAACTCCCGACATCCTGGTCCCAAACCAGGCGCGCTACCGGACTGCGCTATACCCCGAATTTTCCGCCGACTCACTGTTCGAAAACAGCTTACCTCGTTGCGAGGCCGCATCTTACGGAAGCAAAATAGCTCCGTCAACAAAAGCTTAGCTAAGAATATAACTGAGTGATGAAACTTTCATCAATACAGGTATTTTTGTAGCAGTGACGAAGACGCTCAACGCCATACACTGCAAGGCATGAGCGCAAAGACACTAACCCCAGCAGAAATTAGTCAATTAATTGCCATGGCTTGGGATGATGAGACCTCATTTGAGGCCATACAGGCCGAAATGGGTCTATCTGAGCCCCGAGTTAAGGCCATCATGAAGCGTGAGCTTAAAGCGGGCAGCTATAAGGTTTGGCGCGAACGCGTGAAAGGCCGCATGCAAAAGCATGGTCAACGACATCTTGTTATGATCGAAGACACACACGATTTAGATGGATCAATGCCTGATGACAATTAATCGACTATTAGTTCTTGGTGGTACCGGTGCTGTGGGCAATGCCGTTCTGAAACAAGCACTCGAAAATGACACTATTTTGGAAGTGATTGCACCTACTCGTCGCCCACTCCCCGCTCACCCGAAGTTGATCAACCCCCAACTGGATTTCGACAACTTGCCGCTTCGCTTTGATGGCGCCAGCCTGGCCCTACAACAAGCCTTCACCTGTGATGCCGTCATTTGTGCCTTGGGGACGACCCTAAAACAAGCAGGATCAAAAGAAGCGTTTGCGGCGATCGATAAAACACTCGTCTTGGAATTGGCACGATTGGCCCAAGCAGGTGGAGCAAAAGCTTTTGCCTTGAATTCCTCTTTGGGGGCCTCACTGTCGGGTAGCTTTTATCTACGTATTAAAGCGGAGGTTGAACAGGCTATCTTGGCCATGTCGTTTGAACGAACCATCATCGTTCGCCCGTCCTTAATCGACGCCAAACGCGATAGAAGTCGGCCGCTTGAGCATATGGGACTGGTACTTTTCCGCATGACTAAGCCACTCATACCCCGCCGATACCGCGCTGTCACACCAGAAGCTATTGCTCGTTCGTTGATCAATGGTATTGCTCTCGGCACGGGAGAAAAACTCGTCATTGAGTCGGAAAGTATTATATAAACATAAACTTAAGTAAGTTACTTAACTCTTAGCCTTCACAGTATTAATTAAAAAATTTTGATAAATAACTGGATAAATACGTTTCGTCACATTTTTGTATAATACAAAGCCACTCAGCGAAGACTACTATTTGTCCTGTACAAACCGATTCGACGGTTTGATCTGAGAGGTACAAAATGAATACCAATGTCGCTGTGAAGCTAGACCCTACCCTCGTCACTGAGACCCCGGTGTTGCTACCCATCAATGCCGTCGAGCGGGAGACAGGAATTACCAAAGAGTTATTGAGAATGTGGGAACGCCGATATGGCTTCCCGTCGCCAGAGCGTGATGCTCAGGGTGATCGCATCTATCCCCTAGCTCAAATCACCAAGCTTCGCTTATTGCGTCGGCTTATTGATGCTGGGTTTCGTCCGGGCAAAGTTATCAACTTGGAAACCGCCGAGTTGGAGCGGATGCTTCGCTCGCAAACGCAGTCTCGCCATGACGTTCCAGAAGAACTTGAAGCCGAGCTGCTTACCGTCTTGAAAACCCATGATGTGAATCAAGTCAGGGATTACTTAGCGCATCAATTGCTAAAAATGGGTTTAGAGCACTTTGTCGTCGACTTTATGCAGCACGCGAACACCATCGTCGGTGACACCTGGATGCGGGGCCTAGTGGAAATTCACGAAGAGCATCTGTTTACGGAGCAAGTGCAAAATATTGTTCGCCAGGCGATCAGCAACCTACGCGCAGTGAATCGCCCGCCTCGCATCTTGCTGACCACACCACCCGAGGAAACTCACACCCAAGGGATTTTAATGGTGGAGGCGCTGTTGCGTTTAGATGATGCCGATGCGGTTTGCTACGGCGCACAAATGCCAGTGAAGGACATTGTGCAAGCGGTACAACGTCACAAGATGAACATCGTGGCTTTGTCCTTTAGTGCGTCATACCCGACCACCAAGGCCATTGAGTACCTTGAAGAGCTGCGCTTCAGATTGCCGTTGGCCGTTGAAATTTGGGGCGGCGGCGCTTCACTGCGCTCCACACGACGCAGTGTAGAAGCGGTCAAGTTTTTCCATGACCTGCCCAGTATTCGGCAGGCTGTAAAAAACTGGCGTATCGCGCATGGCCCACGCTGAACACATGTTTCAGCCCTACAGTGTGGTGTGGTTTAAACGGGATCTACGCATCGTTGACCACACCCCACTCATTGAGGCCGCCAAGCGCGGCCTTGTTTTTTGCATCTATTGCGTTGAGCCCAGACTTTGGACCCAGCCAGACGCCGCTAGACAGCACTATCATTTCATCCGTGAGTCGCTTCAGGACCTCGAGCGCAATCTAAGCAAGTTGGGCGGCAGCCTCAGCGTTCACTATGGCGATGCCGAGTTGATATTGGACGAGCTGTATCAGGTCATGCCGTTTCAAGCACTGTATTCCCACCAAGAAACAGGGAATGCAGCCAGCTTTTCACGTGACCTGCTGGTTAAACAGTTTTGCATGAGAAACCACATTGAGTGGATCGAAACGCCCCAGTTTGGTGTCGCTAGACCGTTGAAAAATCGAGATCACTGGCTAGCCTTTTGGCAGCAACATGTTTCGGCTTTGCAGGCTAATCAACCTATTCAGTTGTCTTTTTACTCCCACCCACTTAAGCAGGTGACCTTGCCTAGTGCAACACAACTAGGACTGTCAGTGGATGAACCTCGGCAGCGGCAACGCGGCGGGCGACAGCAAGGACTCATCGTGCTAAACGACTTTTTAAACGAGCGTTGCGAGTCATACCGCGGCGGCATTTCATCCCCACTTTCAGCACCCACCGCTTGTTCGAGGCTATCGCCCTATTTGGCTCATGGTTGCCTGAGCTTGCGTGAAGTCATGCAAGCTACTCAGCTGAAATTGAAGCAGTTACCAGCGTCTGCCGTACACACTCGTCTCAGTTTGCAAGGCTTTATCAGTCGCTTGCACTGGCACTGTCACTTTATTCAGAAGTTGGAGACTGAACCTGAGATTGAGTGGCAAAACATGCATCGCGGCTATGACAACCTTCGAGAACATGAATGGTGTGAAGCTCATTTTACTGCGCTTAAACAAGGCCAAACAGGCTGGCCCTTAGTCGATGCCTGTGTAGCCATGTTAAGGGAGACAGGCTGGCTTAATTTTCGTATGCGCGCGATGTTGGTCTCCGTCGCAGCTTATCCACTCTGGCTTCATTGGCGTCCCGTTGGCGAATGGTTGGCTCAGCAGTTTCTGGACTACGAACCGGGTATTCACTGGAGCCAACTGCAAATGCAATCGGGCACTACAGGCATCAATGTGCCAAGAGTGTACAACCCCATTAAGCAAGCTAAAGATCATGACCCACACGGTATTTTTGTGAGGCGATGGTTGCCTGCAATGCGCGAAGTTCCCCAAGCATGGCTTTTTGAGCCCTGGCGCATGCCGGACTCTATTCAGCAGAGTTGCGGCGTGATCGTGGGTCAAAGCCTACCCTTTCCGTTAGTAGACTTAGTGACAGCCACCCGGCTTGCTAAGGCCAAGATGCTGGCCAGACGTTCAGACTCAACGGTTAAGGCCGGAAAGTTTGCAATCATTGAACGACATGCATCCCGAAAAAAAATCGCCGATCTTAAACACCTCAAGCAAGCTCAACTTGGCTGGGATTGGACATGATGAAGGGTCATAAAAAGTCTGAATTGCCAGAAAAAACCTGCCCTGTCTGTTTAAGGCCATTTTCATGGCGAAAAAAATGGGCTCGTGACTGGGATCAGGTCAAATTTTGCTCAGAGCGCTGTCGCCGTGCGCCTACACGTCAAACACAACAGGATCTAAAACGCCCATGACCTCTGCCATTTATTGGTTCCGACAAGACTTGCGCCTGCTGGACAACCCTGCATTGAACCGAGCCATTGAAAACACCAGCGCATTATTACCAGTGTATTGTTTACCTCAGCAAGAACGGAGTGTGTGGCTGGCCCAACGGGTTGGACAGCATCGACAAGCCTTTCTTCACCAAGCCGTTGTCGGCCTAAAAAAGCAGTTACGCTCCTCTGGCAGTGACCTGCTTTCACTCAATGGCAATGCAGTGGCCGCTCTCATCGAACTTTCCACGAAACTTCATATTCAGGACATTTTCTGCGAAGACATTGCGGCCCCAGAAGAGCAAGCCGAGATTGCTGCTTTACGTAAGGCAGGACTCAGAGTGACTACTGTTTGGCAGTCCAGCTTACTTGATCCCGTCGATCTACCGTTTTCAATAGATCAATTGCCCCCTGTTTTCACGCGGTTTCGTCATGACGTGGAGAAAGCGAAATGCCTTCCCCCGCCGCCGTTACCTGCACCCACGAAGCTGCCGCCGCTTCCCGATATGGCGCTCTCAGGGTGGGATCAGAACACGCCATTATTAGTGGCCTGCGAAGAGCCTCGCTCAGCATTTCCCTATCATTTAGCGGCATATAACGGCTCAGAACTGGCTGGCTTGGCCCATGTGAAGCAGTACTTTGAAAGTGATCTGCCACAGCGCTATAAACTGACTCGCAATGGTTTAATTGGCACGGATTACTCCACCAAATTTTCCCCTTGGTTAGCCACCGGTGCCTTATCCGCAAGACACCTCTTCGTGCAGCTGCGTCAACATGAGCGCCAATTTGGCGCCAACGACAGCACCTACTGGATTTGGTTTGAGTTGCTCTGGCGTGACTACTTCCGCTTTTTACATCTGCAGTATGGTTCAGCGCTCTATCGCCTTAATGGATTAGCGCCATACGCTAGCAGTAACAAACACAGTGCCATTCGCTTTCAACGCTGGTGTGAAGGCAACACGGGCGAGCCACTCGTCGATGCCGGCATGCGTGAGCTGGCCGCCAGTGGCTACATGTCAAACCGAATGCGTCAGATTGTGGCGAGTTATTTAGTGCATGACTTAGGTTGTGACTATCGCGCTGGAGCTGCTTGGTTTGAGCATAAATTGGTGGACTATGACCCGTATAGCAATCAAGGCAACTGGCTTTATGGGGCCGGCTTAGGCACTGACCCACGCGGAGGCAGACGCTTTAACCCAGATAAACAGACACGTGAGCACGATGCCGATGGCCTGTATCGAGCTCGATGGAGCACGCCATGACAACGCTACGACTGGTTTTAGGCGATCAGCTCAATCCGAATCACCGCTGGTTTCAGGTCATCGACGAGACAGTTATTTATGTCCTCTTGGAGATGCGCCAAGAAACCGACTATGTCTTACATCATGCACAAAAAGTCATCGCCGTATTGGCTGGCATGCGCGACCTCGCCCGCTCGTTGCAAGCCGCTGGCCATCGTGTGCACTACCTGAAAATTTCAGACCCCGAGAATACACAGCAGCTGGAAAGCAATCTGGACATACTGCTGAACCATTTCAACGCCCAGTGCTTTCAGTACCAAGCTCCGGATGAGTGGCGGCTTGACCAACAGCTAAATCAATTTGTCGTAGCGCTTGAAGCGCGCGGTATCCATGCAAATGCGGTAGATAGCGAGCACTTCCTGGCCTCACGAGAACATGCTGCAAAACTCTTTGCATCGCAGAAAAACTGGTTAATGGAACGCTTTTATCGAGACATGCGAACGCGCCATGGCATTCTGATGACAGCCGATGCCAAGCCCGTTGGCGGGCAATGGAACTACGATCACGAAAACCGCGGCCGATGGAATGGTCAGCAAACACTGCCACAGGACAAACGTCATCGGCACAATCATCTCCCTTTGTGGTTAGAAATACAGGCCGCTGGGGTGCACACCTTCGGGGAAGCCAGCGCGGATAACTTTCGATGGCCACTGAATCGAACCGAAGCCTTGGTCCAGCTAGATGACTTTATCGCTGATCGTCTTCCCTACTTCGGCCAGTATCAAGATGCCATGACGCAGCAGGACTGGCGCTTATTTCATGCGCTTCTATCCTTCGCGCTAAACACCAAAATGCTGTCTCCGATCGAAGTGATCTTGGCGGCCGAACAGGCCTATAAACAGGGTCATGTGCCTATTTCAGCGGCGGAAGGATTTATTCGCCAAATTTTGGGCTGGCGCGAGTATGTTCGCTGCGTTTATTGGGCACGCATGCCGAACTACGTTCATCAAAATCACTTTCAGCATACGCAGGACTTACCCGAATGGTTCTGGACGGGCAAAACCCATATGCGCTGCCTAAGCATGGCCATTAAGCAGTCTCTGGAGCAGGCCTATGCTCATCACATCCAACGTCTGATGGTGATTGGCAATTTTGCGCTACTCGCGGGGCTTAACCCAAAACAACTGCACACGTGGTACCTAGGCATTTATATTGATGCCTTTGAATGGGTAGAGCTGCCCAATACGCTGGGTATGAGTCAGTATGCCGACGGTGGGCTACTGGCCACCAAGCCCTATGTCTCCAGCGCTGCTTACATCGATAAAATGAGCGACTACTGCAAAGACTGTCGCTACGATAAAAAACAACGAATTGGCCCCAATGCCTGCCCATTCAATGCGTTGTATTGGGATTTTCATGCTCGCCATGCCAACACGCTCAGCAAAAATCCGCGCATTGGCATGGTCTATCGTCAGATCGAAAAAATGACGCCCGAAGCAAAATCAGCCATTACTGACCAGGCGATACAATGGCGCTCACGCCTGAACACGTTGTAGCGCCTTAGCCTTAAGCGGGCTCAGGCGGCTTAGGCTTGCTTAGACGGCTTGGCCATGGCGCCGATGAGTGCTCCCAGGAAAACGATGGTGACGCCTAAGGCCGTGCTAGAACTTAGGGTCTCACCTAAAACAGGCACGGCGAGCAACGCGCCGACCACAGGTACGGCTGACATCATAATGACGACCTTGACGCTGCCGAGTAACTCCACCGCTTTCGCATAGGTCCACATGGCGACACACACCACGATAAAGCCCTGATAAAACGCCTGAAGCGCAATGTCTTCGACACTCGCCAGATGCAAATGACTCGGCAAAAACAGAGCAAATACTGGCAGGTAAATCATGGCGGATACGGACGTCACCCCTAGCGAAACATCAAATGCTTTGAGCTGCCAATATTTGATTAGCACTGTGAACAAAGACCATAAACAACTGGCACTAAGCAACATGAAGTCGCCCTTTATGGTCGCCGTTGAAAACGTTTGAGGCGTGATCTGGCCAAATAGCAGCGTTAACACGCCCGTTAATATCAACACCAGACCTAAGACACGCACACGGCTTGGACGCTCACCTAATAACCAACCAGCAAAAAAAGACGTGAAGAACGGCAACATGCCGGAAATTAAGACAGCACCATGACTCGCCGGGGACGTTTGAAAACCAATATAACTGGCTAATGGATAGGTAATGCCCGCCAACAGGGCTAGGCTTAAGGCTTGATACCACTTCAGTTGACGGCGCTCGCGATTCAGCAACCGGGGCAACCACCACGGCGCAAGCACTAATGCCGCCGTACCCAAGCGCAGCGCGGCAATATCATAGGGGGTCAAAATGCTCGTAGAACCCAGACGGGAAACCACAACAAAGCCAGACCAAATCAACAGCGTTACAGCCGCAAATACGTAGCCGGAATCGGTTGAATAAGTTGCTTTCATTTCTGCGCTCTAAACGACTAAGCAGGCTAGGATACACCCTTCAAAACACCTCATTATGAGATTAAGCCGTATGAGCCCAGCGGAAATTCAAATTCAGCATCACGACGCTATTTGCCATATCGTGATTCATCGCCCAGAGCGAAAAAATGCGTTAACTCACACCATGTATAGCGCGATCAATGATGCGTTATTAGCGGCTGAGGCCAACCCACATGTGCGAGTGATCGTGCTCAGTGGTGAGGGCGGAAACTTTACCAGCGGCAATGATTTGAAAGACTTTCTTCAGCACCCGCCTACAGAAGAACAGGCACCGGTCATGGTGATGCTCAACACCTTGTTAAATGTCCAAAAGCCGATTGTGGCTGCAGTCAGTGGCTACGCCATTGGTATTGGCACAACATTGCTGATGCACTGTGATTTGGCCTACTGTGACACCACCGCACGCTTTCAATTACCGTTTGTCAGCCTAGGCCTGTGCCCCGAAGCTGGATCAAGCTATGTTCTTCCGCTCATGGCCGATCACCGCCGTGCGGCAGAGCTACTGTTGTTGGGCGAGACATTTAGTCCCGAAACAGCGCGTGAGATTGGTCTTGTGAATACCATCGTGCTGGATGAGCCTGTACTCGCCTATGCACTGAGGAAGGCTAAGCAAGTAGCCAATCAGCCCAGCGCGTCGGTATTGCTCACCAAGTCATTACTGAAAAAACCACACCATGATATTTTTTCAGCGCACATGCGATTTGAAGGTCAACACTTTATGGAGCGCGTGACCTCCCCAGAGGCACTAGAGGCATTTTCAGCCTTCCAAGAAAAACGTCAGCCTAACTTCAGGCAATTTGACCCCGCCTAAATGCGGTCATGTTGCACATAAAAAAGGCGCCCATCAGGCGCCTTTTTTATGATCCCATACGCTTAGAACGTGCGCGAAATCAGCTCTTTCATGATTTCGTTGGTGCCGCCATAGATACGGTTAGCACGGGTATCGATATAGGCCTGCGCCACCGGATACTCGAGCATGAAGCCGTAGCCACCATGCAGCTGCACGCACTCGTCAGCCACCTTGGACATCAAATCCGAGACCCAGTACTTGGCGGCTGCAGCGGCATCCACCTGTAAGGTGCCTTTGATCTGCTCTTCAATACATTTGTCCACGAAGACGCGGGCGATCTGTGTTTCCGAGCGCAATTCAGCGAGCTTGTACTTGGTGTTCTGGTAAGCCGCAACCGGCTTGCCGAAGACCTTACGATCACGCACATAGGCCAGAGTATGAGCCAGTACTTGCTCACAGCCAGCCGCGCACATGATGGCAATCATTAAGCGTTCCCAGGCCAGTTCTTTCATGAGCATGATGAAACCCATGCCTTCCATGCCAATCAAGTTGGACTTAGGCACGCGCACGTTGTCGAAGAACAGTTCGCAGGTGTCCTGCCCCTTCATACCCACTTTCTTCAAAGGGCGACCTTTGCTGAAGCCAGGACGATCGGCTTCGATCAGCAGCAGCGAAATGCTTTCGGCGCCCTTGCTAGGATCGCCCGTCTTCACTACCACCACCGCGATATCGCAGAGATAGCCGTTAGTGATGAAAATCTTGCTGCCGTTCACGATGTAGTCATCACCATCGGCAATGGCGCTGGTGCGCACTGCCTGAAGGTCAGAGCCTGTGCCGGGTTCGGTCATGGCGATAGCGCCGACGGCCTCACCTGTGGCCATCTTCGGCAGCCACTTTTGCTTCAGCTCTTCGCTAGCGAAGTTATTCAGGTAGTTCGCCACGATATCCGAGTGCAGCGAAAAGCCTGAAGCGGAATCACCGGCACGCGCCTGCTCTTCCATGAGGATCACGCTGTATAAGCGGTCCACACCGGAGCCACCGTATTCTTCAGGCATGGTTGGGCAAAGCAGGCCCAGCTCACCCGCTTTATTCCACAAGTTGCGATCAATGTGCTGCTGCTCTTCCCATTTTTCACGGTGAATTGCAATTTCATCTTCAAAAAAACGGCGGGCAGTACGGCGGAAATCTTCATGTTCTGCGCTGAACAGGGTGCGCGGAATCATGGCATTCATAGGATTCGGGACATTCAAACTCATGACAAACCACTCCGGAAAAGGTCATAAAAGGCAGGCGAACCTCAAAATGTGACTCAACGGTCTCGCAGCCAGCCGCGTTTATACAAGCGCGACTCATCAGTCGCAAGCGATTTATGACTGAACAGTCCTTTTTCTTCGCACCATAGAAAAGCACTATCAAAAATAGAAAGTAATTTCATTAGATCGAAGCAGATATTGCTTCTAATCTGGGGGCTAATTCAACGGAGAACGAAGATGGCACGCCGAATTCAAAAAACGACTAGCTTTGCTGCGGTTCACTTCGGCGTTGCTTTTGGTGTGAGCTACCTGCTCACAGGGAGTGTCATCATCGCTGGCGCGTTGGCAGTGATAGAGCCTTTGGTAAATACCGTGGCTTTTTTCATCCATGACTGGAGTTGGGATCGCTTTTCGCCCACAAGCGCAAGCCAGTCCTAAGTTCAGCACTGACAGGTCAGTCCCGCCCATGCGAAAATACGCGTCAACTTAACGACCGCTACGGAGATCTCATGTCTGCCTTGTTGCTGGATGGCAAAGCCCTGTCGCTGAAAATGGAAGCCGAGCTCGCCGAGCGCGTTGCGCACATCAAGGCTAAAAGTGGCCGCACGCCTATTTTGGCTACAATTTTGGTGGGCGACGACCCTGCCTCAGCGACCTACGTGACCATGAAGGGTAAGGCCTGCCAGCGGGTTGGTATGGACTCCATCCGTCTTGAACTGCCCAGCGTGACCACGACCGAGCAACTCCTGGCTGAGATTCACAAGCTCAATGCCAACCCGGACGTCCATGGCATCCTCTTACAGCATCCAGTACCGCATCAGATTGATGAGCGCGCCTGCTTTGATGCGATTGCTCTGGAAAAGGATGTGGATGGCGTGACCTGCCTAGGCTTTGGGCGCATGGCCATGGGCGAGCGCGCCTATGGTTCAGCAACACCGGCAGGCATCATGAGTCTGCTTAAGCATTACGGTATCGCACTGGCTGGGAAACATGCCGTGGTGGTTGGGCGCAGTGCCATTTTAGGTAAGCCCATGGCGATGATGCTGCTCGGCGCCGACTGCACTGTCACCATTTGCCACTCGAAAACACAAAACTTAGCGGCGCTCATTGCGCAAGCCGACATTGTGGTTGGTGCTGTGGGTCGCCCCGAATTCATTAAAGCGGCATGGATAAAGGACGACGCTGTAGTCGTTGATGCCGGTTATCACCCCGGTGGCGTGGGTGATATTGAGCTGAAGCCGTTGGTTGATCGTGTGGCTGCCTGGACTCCCGTGCCCGGTGGCGTTGGCCCGATGACCATCGCGACCTTAATCGAACAGTCCGTGCAAGCCGCAGAGCGCCAACTCGTCAGTTGAGCCTGCGCGCGGCCATAAAAAAGCCCCAGTAGGGGCTTTTTTATTTAATCATCAATGACCTTGAGCCTGCTCACTAAGAGCTTGTCGATACGCATGCCATCCATGTCCACGACTTCCAGACGCAAGCCGTTCCAATTCATCACCTGACCCGTTCGAGGAATACTGCCTAGCTCGAACAGCACCAGCCCAGCAAGCGTTTGGAAATCGCGACTGCCTTCTAATTCGTCGCATTCCATCGGGAAAAGATCTCGGAAGCGCTCAATGGAAAGTGCGCCATCAATCAACCACGAACCATCTTCACGGCGAACTACATCAGGATCTTCAACGTTGGCATCGGAGGGCAATTCGCCGACCATGGCTTCCAGCACATCAGTGAGAGTCACTAAACCTTGAATTTCGCCGTACTCATCCACGACTAAGGCTAAATGCTCACGCTTGCTGCGGAACAGATCGAGTAGCGCCAAGGGAGACAAGCCCATCGGGGCAAATAAAGCCGGCTTAACCAGCGACTCAATATCCCAAATCGTGTTGTTGGCTAACTGCTGTTGCAACAGCACGGGTAGTGATAAAACCCCGACGATGTTCGCCATACCGTCGCGACAAACCGGCAAGTAACTGTAGCTCGTCTGAGCCAGTAAGGCTTTTTGCTCGTTCAGCGGCTCGCTGAGATCCAAGCACTCAATGTCGGGTCGAGTGGTCATGATCAAGCTCAAGTTCCAGTCATCGAGACGGAAAACATTGGCGACCAATTCACGCTCGGCTTGTTCAAAAATGCCTGCCTCAGCACCTTCTGCCATCAAACCCTTAATTTCTTCTTCGGTTACCGGTGAGTCACCGGTGCGCTTTACACCCAACAAGTCTAAAACTCGCTCGGTAGACCAGCTTAAAAAGCGCACTACGGGATGTGTTAGGAACAACACACCACGCATAAAAGGCGCAATCACTCGAGCAATTTTCTCGGGCGACTGCATACCCAAACGCTTAGGTACTAACTCACCCACAATCAACGAGAAATAGGTGATGAGAATAACCATGCAGGCCGTTGCCAAGATGCTGGCATAGGGTGCAATCAGCGGGATGCTCTCGAAGATGGGTCGTAGACGGTCCGTAATGGCACCTTCGCCCAAGGCTCCGCTCATCACGCCAATGAGCGTAATACCGATTTGCACCGTGGACAGGAAAAAAGTGGGATGTTCAGACAGCTTCAACGCTGCCTTTGCACCTAAGTCACCCGTATCAGCCATTTGCTGCAAACGGATGCGGCGCGATGAAACGATGGCGATTTCCGACATGGCAAATAGACCATTGAAGGTAATCAAAAACAAAATCAGCAGTATGTCCATAGAAGGCGGCGGTTAGTGACCGGGAGCGAGGGATCGCCGCAAGTGCAGCATGATACATGCCAACCTAGCTTTCCCCTAGCAGCTCCCAGCCTAATCCGGCTTAATCGGCTTTACGCCAACGAATGCCTTCGCGTGAAAACTCCACGGCCACGCCCATGGCTTGCAGTTGAGCCCGAATCTCATCGGAGCGCTGGAAGTTTTTAGCGAGTCGAACAGCGGTTATTTCAGAAATTAAGGCTTCAACTTCGGCGACAAAGTCTGCATCCCCTGCCCCAGCCTGACGGAAGGCTTCAGGTTCGTACTGTAAAAGCCCCAAAATGGCACCGAGACGTTTAAGCAGGTTGGCATACTGTGCAGCACCTGACGCATCAGCTGCTTTGTCACAGCGATTCGCTTCACGCACCAACTCATACAGCACGGCTAGGGCTTCGGGGGTATTGAAGTCGTCGTTCATTGCCAATGCAAATCGCGCCTCATACTCCGCAGCGGTTGCTGGCTCGCCCGCGCCTAGATCAACCAATGCACCAAGCGTTGCGTAAAAGCGTTCTAGGGCTTGTTTAGCCTGATCCAACGCAGCGTCCGAATAATTCAGTGGGCTGCGGTAATGGCTAGCGGCAATGAAGTAACGCAAGACTTCCGGGTGATACTGCTTGAGCACTTCGCGAATGGTGAAGAAGTTGTTTAACGACTTCGACATCTTCTCGGCATTGACCTGCACAAAACCGACATGCATCCAGGTATTGACGTAGGTTTCGCCGGTCGCCGCTTCAGACTGTGCAATCTCATTTTCATGATGCGGGAAGAGTAAGTCCCCACCGCCGCCATGAATATCAAAACCGCTGCCCAAGCAGCACGTGCTCATGGCTGAGCATTCGATGTGCCAGCCGGGCCGACCCTGACCCCACGGCGAAGCCCATGAAGGCTCACCGGGCTTAACGGCCTTCCAAAGCACGAAATCCATGGGGTTTTGCTTGATGTCATCGACCTCAACACGCGCACCTGCCTGCAGCTCATCCAATTTTTTATTGGACAGGCGACCATAGCGCGGGAAGCTAGAAACGTTGAAATAGACATCGCCATTCTTGGCAGGATAGGCATGCCCTTTCTTCACTAAGGTGTCGACCATACGCAAAATATCGTCAACATGATCCGTCGCTTTCGGCTCTAGATTCGGACGCAATGCACCCAAAGCAGCCGCATCTTCGTCCATGGCCGCAATAAAGCGTGCCGTCAGCGCGTCAATGGATTCGCCGTTTTCGTTAGCGCGCGCGATGATCTTGTCGTCGATATCGGTGATGTTGCGGACATAAGTGACCTTGAAGCCTACGTGACGCAACCAGCGGGTAATGATATCGAACGACACCATGACGCGGGCATGGCCGATATGACAGTAGTCATAGACCGTCATGCCACAGACATACAGGCTTACTTCACCGGCTTTTCGCGGCACAAAGGCGACCTTGCTGCGCGTCTCTGAGTTATGAATGACCAATGCTGGCGACGTCACACTCATGCCGGTTTGCCCCAAGAGTCACGCAAACCGACGGTGCGGTTGAATACTAAGTGCCCTGGTCTAGACTCTTTTAAGTCAACACAGAAATAGCCTTCACGCTCGAACTGAAAACGATCTTCTGCCACTGCTGTGGCTAGCGACGCTTCAACGCGGGCTTCAGTCAGCGTCTCTAAAGAGGCTTCATGAATAAAGGTTTTGAAGTCAGCATCGCCACGATCTGGAGAGGCGTCATTGAACAGACGATCGTAGAGACGAACCGTTGCAGGTAAGGACTGTGAAACCGATACCCAATGAATCACCCCCTTCACCTTACGATCCGCCGGATTAGCGCCCAACGTGGCGAGGTCTAAGGAGCAGCGCAGTTCGGTGATGTTGCCAGCTGCATCTTTAATGACTTCATCGCAGCGCATCACATAGGCATTGCGCAAGCGCACTTCGCCACCCAGTGTCAGTCGCTTAAAGCCTTTGGGCGGGACTTCTTCAAAGTCAGCGCGGTCAATGTAGATTTCCTGCGTGAGGGGCAACTCACGCTCCCCCATGTCCACATTTGGGTGCCGCACGGTGCGAATGATTTCGAGATGATCCGCTGCCACGTTTGTCAGCACCACCTTAAGCGGGCGCAACACGGCCATGGCACGCGGAGCGCTCAACTCCAAGTCTTCACGAATGCAGAACTCGAGCATGGCGACATCCACCACACCATCGCTTTTGCTCAGGCCAATGCGGTCGCAGAAATTACGCAAGGACGCAGGGGTGTAGCCACGACGACGCAAACCCGAAATGGTCGGCATGCGCGGATCATCCCAACCCTGCACCAGCTTCTCATCAACGAGCTGCTTGAGCTTGCGCTTAGAGGTCACGGTGTAATTTAGGTTGAGGCGCGCAAATTCGATCTGCTGTGGGTGCGGTAGCGACGGCAGTTGCTCCAGCAACCAGTCATACAACGGGCGGTGCGCCTCAAACTCGAGGGTACACAACGAGTGGGTAATGCCTTCAAGCGCATCCGAAATGGGGTGCGTGTAGTCGTACATTGGGTAAATGCACCAGTCGTTACCCGTCTGGTGATGATCAATGTGGCGAATACGGTAAAGAATGGGGTCACGCAAATTGATGTTGCCCGAAGCCATGTCAATCTTCGCGCGCAACACATGGGCGCCATCGGCGAACTCACCGGCTTTCATGCGCGCAAACAAATCCAAGTTTTCGGCTATGGAGCGGTCACGGAATGGCGAGTTAATGCCGGGCTGGCTCAAGGTGCCGCGCATCTCACGAATTTTTTCTGGCGTTTGTGAGTCCACATACGCTTTACCCGCTTGAATCAGCTCAATGGCAAAATCATGCAGTGCCTGGAAGTACGAGGAGGCATAACGCACCTCGCCTGACCATTGAAAACCCAACCACTGCACATCGCGCTGGATAGCATCGATGTACTCCTGAGACTCTTTTTCAGGATTCGTGTCATCAAAACGGAGGTTACACAGCCCGTTAACGCCGGGATGCGTAGCAGCTTCTTCAGCCAGTCCAAAGTTTAGGCAAATCGATTTGGCATGACCAATATGCAGGTAGCCGTTCGGCTCCGGCGGGAATCGGGTCACAATTTGGGCGTGGGCACCGCTATCAATATCGGCAAGCACACGGGTTCGGATGAAATCTCTGGCTTCAATCATGGTCTAGCAGGCAAAATTAAAGGCTGGAGTGTACGCCTCACGGGGGTACGCTCTCAACCGAATACGGGCTATACATGTCCACTGTCATTCATAAATCGCAGGAATCCGCGCATGAAAGTTGCACTTAACACAAATCACGGTCGCATCGTGCTGGAACTCGACGCAGCTAAAGCGCCAAAGACCGTTGCCAACTTTGTTGAATACGTCCAAAACGGCCACTACAACGGCACGATTTTCCATCGCGTCATTGATGGCTTCATGATTCAAGGCGGCGGCTTCGACGAGAAAATGAAGCAAAAGTCGACTGGCACGCCTATTCAAAATGAAGCGGACAATGGCCTGAAGAACGATATCGGCACCATCGCCATGGCCCGTACCGGCGACCCGCACTCCGCTACCGCGCAATTCTTCATTAACGTTGGCAACAACGGCTTCCTCAACCACAGCGGCAAGAATCCACAAGGCTGGGGCTATGCCGTGTTTGGTAAAACTGTAGAAGGCATGGACGTCGTCAATAAAATCAAGGGCGTTGCTACGGGTAATGCGGGTGGCCATCAAGATGTACCTCGCACCGCCGTGGTGATTGAAACTGCTGAAGTGATCGCGGAGTAAGCCGTGGCCTGTGCTCTGCTGCTGTCGGATGTTCATCTCGCGCCTGACCTGCCGCGCTGTAGCGAGGGCTTTAAAACCCTGCTGCGCGAACTGCCGGGCGACTGCTCGGCGGTCTATGTGCTGGGCGATCTGTTTGAGGTGTGGGTTGGAGACGATCTTCATTCGCCCTACCTCGACAGCATTTACGAGAGCTTCCGCAGCGTCAGAGCACGTGGCATCGAGCTCGTCTTTTGCCATGGCAATCGCGACTTTTTGCTGGAGCGTGGCCCTGCCGGTGTGTCCGGCTTTGCCGAGCTGGCCGGAGGTCGCATGATGGCAGAGTCTGAAGTGGTCGATCTGTTCGGTACTCCTGCCTTGCTGATGCACGGCGATCAACTCTGCACGCTAGATGCCGCCTACATGGCATTTCGCCAACAATCCCGCAGCAGCGAATGGCAACAGATGATGCTGGAAAAACCACTCGATCAACGCCTGATGGTGGCCGAGATGTGGCGCATGCAAAGTAAGATGGCAAACAGTAACAAGCCCGAAAACATCATGGATGTGACGCCGGAAGAAGTCGTTCGTGTCATGGCGGAAGCCAATGTGGAGCTGCTCATTCACGGTCACACCCATCGCCCGATGCGGCATGCCGTGGAACTGCCCGGCGACATGGCCGGTGAGCGTCTGGTACTGGGAGACTGGCGCGAAGAAACTGGAGAGGCGGTGATTGCCTGGGCTCGTCCGGAAGGCATTGAACTCGTGCAGTATCGGTTTTAAGCCATGGCTAAGAGCATCCTGCAAAAAGCCATTGAAGAACTTCAATCGCTGGCGGCCAAGCAAGGCGAAGAGATCTTTGTCTATCCCGAATTTGGCGACAACCGCAGTTATCGACTAACGACCTTAGAGCCCTATCTCGACCTTCTCATTGTTCATTACGAGTCCGCAGGCGAGCAGTTCGCGCTGGAAACACCCAAGTTGCAAGACTTTGCGTTTTCCAAGTCGCGATTAGAACTGCGTATGGTGGATATCGATGGCGAGGGGCTGCTGCTGGTCGCGGAATAAGCGTTCTCAGCCGCTCATTTTCACCTGCGATACGAGTGCCAATACATCAATATTCGCCGCTGTTTGAATGCTGGGATCATTGATTCGGGCATTCACTTCTTTCACGATTTGATCGCGCACAATCGGCTTCACCAACTTGAGCCTATCCAGCACGTCACTTGGCAAGTTTTCGCCGACTAAATCGATACGAATGCTATGGCCCGACACCGGGTGAGGCACCAGCCTGAGGGTAACCGGCGCATACGTCTCTACGTCTATTTGTAGCTGAATGCTAACGGCCAATGAGAACTTCAAGTCAATGCCGAAGAGCTCGACATCTAATTGCAGATCGCCGCGAACGCAGAGCATGAATGCAATTTTTGGCAAATGGTTCAGTAAGGGATCAACGCTAATGTCTTCTAATTTAAAGACATAAGAAATCATCAGCATATCGGCTGGTAATTTACGCATAGAGCCGGCAATTGTCCGCTCCAGCATGGTTTCAATCTCATTGCCAAGTCGGTGAGCCGTCACCACCTGCTGAATGAAGTTGTGGCCAAACTCGGCATAACTGATGGCTTGCAATGCTCAACCCCCGACTTAAACGATGACTTCGCCGTTCGGCTCAAGCCTGCGCTTAAATAGCATGACATCAAATGCCGCCAGGGTTTGAAAACTTTCGTTGGCTTCTAGTAAGGCCCGGCGCTCGGCGGTTGCCTTCCACGCGTAGGGCGTCATGGCCAATAAATCCTTTAAGGCCGCTTGTGAAAGCGTGAGCGGCGCCTCTACCCGCTGGCGACTCGCTAACACAAAGTCGTCGTGAAATGCCTGCAAGAATTTATCCGGTTCATGGGCACGCACTGCTTCAAACAAGCCTTGCCGAACCTGCCAGAGATGATCCGGTGCCGGAGTCACCATCAGTACATGACCGTTTGGCCTTAAGACACGATGCATTTCAGCTACGGGTAAGGGGCTAAATAAACTGCTCACCACGTCCAGTGAAGCATCAGCAAAGGGAAGTAACGCCGCACTACCGACCAACCAGGTCACCTGCTTTTGCTGACGAGCCGCCAGTTGAATGGCTGGCTTAGCAATATCCAATCCACAGACTAAGGGCACCTCGCCGCGCATGGCCTCTGTGTAATAGCCCTCACCACAGCCTAAATCGAGCATTCGTTGCGCCGACAATCCACGCAATACCCTCGCCACTGCATCACGTAGCGGCTGGTAATGACCCGCGCCAAGAAAGCGACGGCGCGCGGCCACGCTGTCGGCGGTATCGCCCGGAGACAAGCTTTTTTTATGCTGCACAGGCAGCAAATTGACATAGCCCTCGCGCGACACATCAAAGGCATGACCGTTCAGGCAAAGCCACGTCTTGTCATGGGTTTGCAGAGCGGTTCGGCACAGCGGACAAATTAACTCAAACATGCAGCTTGCTCAGTGCTCGGCGTAATCGCCATGACTGGCGGCAGGCCACTGTGGAAGCGCACCTCCACATCAGGGGTTTCAATTAACACCCGCTCAACCTCTCGAAAAAAGGCCACACGATCATCAATCGGCTCCGGCGAGTACAAACTCGCCAAGCCCAAGTAGTACTGAAAATGACGGGCTTCGGAACGCAACAAAAACGTATAGAAGCGTTTTAAGTCTTCATCTAAGTGCGGAGCAATCGCGGCAAAGCGCTCACACGAGCGTGCTTCAACAAAAGCACCAATAATCATTAGATCAACCAGATGCCCAGGCTCAGACGTTCGAACGTGTTGGCGCATACCTTGGGCATAACGGGCAGCCGACACAGGGCGATAGCCTATGCCCCGCTTTTGCATCAAATCGCGGACTTGCTCGTAATGCAGCAACTCTTCGCGAGCCAGTTGCGCCAACTCGGTTTGCAGCTCTTCTCGGTCGTTGTAGCGGAACAGCATATTCATGGCGGTGCTGGCCGCTTTTTTTTCGCAATTGGCATGGTCTTGTAACAATAGCGGCACATCCAGCACGGCGGCACTCACCCATTCGGGAGGTGTCGCACAGGCCAAAAAGTCACGCACCGGTTGCATAAACTCCATCACGACGCCGACACCTCACTGAATGTCAGACCGGCGTGTTGTTGCAAACGAGCAATGAGGGCATCGCCCATGACGGTAGCTGGCGTCCAGAAGCCGCCGGCCTTGTCGGACTTGCTGATGTCCTTGGCCAAACACATTGCCGCCTCACCCAACATTTTGCCGGTAGAGCCGTAGCCGGGGTCGCGATCTCCGGTGACCTTGACCACTAAGGTCTGGCCCGCCTCTGTTTTGCCAAACAGACGAATGTCGTAATAGCCCTCACGCTGCGCTTTGGGTGATGGCCCCTCACCCGGCTTGGGCACCACAAAACGTTCCAGCAAGCTGCGCGTTGGGGCTAACGCAGCAGCGGCCATAAATCCGCCCAGACCGGACGCAAAGGCGATAGCTCCCAGACGTCCCTTAAAACCATTGCCAGTTAGCTGCGTTTCGTCATAGCAAAAATTTTCACCGTAACGGTAACCCTGCAAGGCATTGCTGCGATGAACCACTTTGGTATTGATCGCGGCCATGATGAAGGGCACTTGCCAGGACTGCGCATCGTCATCGAAGGAAACGGCCGCGGGATTAGGCTGTCGCAACTTGAGTTGCTGAGCGCAGAAGGCATAGGGATTTTGCAGCACTTTTAGGATGGCGCGGTCTTTGCCGACCTCACGCAGCATCTCCATCATGCTGGCCACCGTACCGCCCGAAAAAGTCCCGCGCATAGCTTTAACGCGCAGCTTCACGCGTGTGCAAGGGGCTTGGTAGCGCGCTTGTGCCTGCGATTGTAAAAAGTAGGTGCCCAAGTCGGATGGCAGTGAATCAAAGCCACAGCAATGCACGATACGCGCACCCGTACGCTGCGCAATGGCCTCATGCTGGGCCAACATGCGTGCAATCCATTGAGGCTCACCGGTGAGGTCACAATAATCCGTACCGGATTCGGCACAGACTTTGACTAACTCAGAGCCATACAGCGCATAAGGCCCTACAGTAGAGACCACCACACGGGTCTGCGCGCACAGGGCCTGCAAGGAGGCTTCATCATGGGCCTCTGCCAGCAGTACCGGCAGATCACGAGCAGCCTCGCCTAGGTTGTCTTTAAGCTCCGCCAATTTGGCAGCAGAACGGCCGGCGATGGCCCAACGAATCTCGCCCGCAACACCCTGACGCTCGAATAAGTAGCGCGTCAGAATCTGCCCGACAAAGCTGGTTGCGCCGAATACCACCACATCAAAGTTGGCCATGATTACGTCCTCAAGGTAAAAATGAGTGCCGAACAAACCAGCACCCGCTTGCAAGGATCACATCATAGCCAAATCAGGGTGCGCTGGCCTGCCGAAATGACTGCATTAACAACAGCAGTGCCAACAGGCAAAGCGCCGTTGCAGTGGCAAAAATCCAGCCTGCCATCGCATTCGACCACAGCATTCCCGCCAGCCACGCGCCCAGCGCTACGCCGGTTCCCCAAAGCATGCTGTAAAGCGCCTGACCTTGGCCTTGCGAACCCTCACCAAAGTGCCGATAGATCAGTGTCATCGCAGCCGCATGAAAAGTCGCGAAGCTGGCGGCGTGCAGCAGTTGCGCGGCCCAGATCATGGCCGGGTATTCGACGCCAAAGCCAATCATCAGCCAGCGCACGGCCGCTAGCGCCAGACTCCAGAGCATCAAACGATGCTCACCAACAGCAGGTAACACGCGATGCATCAGCATGAATAAAACGACTTCGGCGAATACACCTAAGCCCCAAAGCCAACCAATATCACTGCGGCTGTAGCCATGGCTTTCCAAGTAAATACTGTAGAAGGTGTAGTACGGCGCATGCGATAACTGAAGCAGAAAATGCGCGATAAAAAATATCCAGACGGGGCGACGCTGAAGAATGGCGAGAAAGCCCTGCGCGTTTGGCGATCGTTTCGGTGTAGCAATGTCGGGCACGAAAGCACTGGCCAACCACGTTGCCAAGGCACAGACCAACAACGCCAGTGGCAAATGACCGACCGGAAAGTACTCAAAATACAAGCCCAGCCCGGTACCGGTGGCAATAAACCCGAGTGATCCCCAGAGACGAATTTGACTATAACGCTCGCGCTGATCGCCCAAATGAGCCAGCGTCACCGCCTCGAACTGGGCCAGAATCGCATTTTGGAAAAATCCATAGACTAAAAGCACAGCCGCCAGCGGCCAAAACTCGCGCGCCACAAACACGCCAAGCCAGCCTAAGGTAATCATGCCCGCACCCAGTCGAACCAAACGCAGCCGTTGACCCGTCTTGTCGGCAATATAGCCCCAGAAGTTGGGCGCGATGATTCGAGTAGCCATGACAATGGCAGAGAGTTCGCCGATGGCCTCGGCATTGAAGCCCAGGGACTGTAAGTACAGCCCCCAGTAGGGCATGAAGCCGCCGATGACGGCAAAGTAAAAGAAGTAAAACGCGCCCAGCGGCAGGTAGGGAATGCGCGCCACGCTCAACCGGCAACGCTGCCCGGAATCACGGGCGTGCTGCACGTGACCATCGCATTTTGAGCACGATGACGCAGCGCGTGATCCAGCAGTACGATGGCTAACATGGCCTCTGCAATAGGCGTGGCACGCACACCCACGCAGGGGTCATGACGACCTTTAGTGACCACTTCAATGGCCTCGCCTTTGAGGTTGATGCTACGACCCGGCGTGGTGATGCTTGAGGTCGGCTTCAAAGCAATACGCACAATCAGATCCTGACCGCTGGAGATGCCACCCAAGACACCGCCCGCGTGATTACTGAGAAAACCTTCCGGTGTTAGCTCGTCACGGTGTTGCTCACCCCGCTGGGCTACCACAGCAAAGCCATCGCCAATTTCCACGCCCTTCACGGCGTTAATGCTCATCATGGCATGGGCAATATCGGCATCTAGGCGATCAAATACCGGCTCACCCCAACCCACTGGCATGCCTGTCGCGAAAACTTCTACGGCCGCACCAATGCTGGAGCCTTCGGTGCGCATGCTGAGTACGAGCTGCTCCATTTCTAGCACGGCTTCGCGATCACCACAAAAGAACGGATTTTCGCGGACATAATCCCAGTCGCAGGTCTGCGCCTTAATGTCACCAATTTGCGAAACTCTACCGCGAATGCTGACGCCAAACTGCTCAGCCAGCACTTTGCGGGCAATGGCACCGGCAGCGACGCGCATGGCCGTTTCACGGGCACTGGAGCGACCGCCGCCACGATAATCACGGAAGCCAAACTTGTGCGTGTAAGTGTAGTCCGCATGGGCAGGACGGAAGGTGTCGGCAATGTTGCCGTAATCCTTGGAGCGCTGGTCCGTGTTCTCAATGACCAGCGCAATGGGGGTTCCCGTGGTGCGGCCTTCAAACACACCAGACAAAATTTTGACTTGATCTTCTTCTTTGCGTTGCGTCGCAAACGATGAAGTGCCGGGCTTACGACGATCGAGATCACCCTGCAAGTCTGCTTCCGTCAGGGCAATGCCGGGCGGAACGCCATCCACAATGGCGGTGAGCGCAAGGCCATGCGATTCGCCCGCGGTCATGACGCGAAAAACTTGCCCAATGCTGTTGCCGGCCATCTTAAATGCTCGCCTCAAAAACCGCCTGATGTTCGCGGCAATCCGCCGCCGTTAATACAAATACGCCTTTGCCACCGCGCTCGAATTCAATCCACACAAAAGGCACATCGGGGAACGTTTGTTCCAGTGCCCATTGCGAGTTACCCACTT
Source organism: Moraxellaceae bacterium UBA2477 (assembly GCA_002342025.1). Lineage (GTDB taxonomy): Bacteria > Pseudomonadota > Gammaproteobacteria > Pseudomonadales > Moraxellaceae > Perlucidibaca. The sequence continues at coordinate 64,701 of DDPD01000071.1, forward strand.
CGACCACCAGAATGCCGTCTTCCGTTAGGTAATCCGCGGCTTCAGCCAAAATGCGTTTGGTGATATCCAAACCATCTGCTCCCGAAGCCAGACCCATCTCCGGTTCACGCAAAAACTCTTCCGGCAGATCGGCCATATCTTCGGCATCCACATACGGTGGATTACTCACGATCAGATCATAACGCTGGCCCGGCAACTTGCTGAATACATCAGACTCCAACAAGCCAACGCGCTCTTGCAGGTCATGGTGCTCAATATTAATCGCTGCTACGGCGAGCGCATCCAGCGACAGATCGGTGGCATCCACGAGGGCATCCGGGAACTCTTTTGCACAGGCAATGGCGATACAGCCAGAGCCGGTGCAGAGATCGAGAATACGCTGTGGTTCGTCTTTCAACCACGGCAGGAAACGATCTTGAATGAGCTCGGCAATGGGTGAGCGAGGCACCAACACACGCTCATCAACATAGAACGGGAGGCCGTTGAAATACGCCAGATTCAGCAAGTAAGCCAGCGGCGTGCGGTCATTCACGCGTTTGCGCAGCGTCTCCGAAATAGCGGCGCGCTCCGAAGGCAACAAGCGCGCAGAGAGAATTTCTTCATCAGCCGACCACTCTAGGTTCAGCGTCTGCAACACCAGTGCCGAGGCCTCTGCAAAGGGGTCACTGGTGCCGTGGCCAATATGCACATCACAGCCACGGAAGCAGCTCACGCAAAAGCGCATCCAGTCGCGAATGGTCACGAGTTCACGCTCGGCTTCTGCCAGCACTTCAGCGGATAGGGTCAGGGCAGGCAGCGAATCGCTCACGGGAACTCCGAAATTCAGCAGAAAATGTTCAGCGATTTTACACGGCAACTGGCGCTGCAAGCACACTATAATTTAGCTATCTGACTGGGGTGGTAATCACGCATGAAAGATCCTCAACTCACCGCGCTAAAGCGGCAGTTAAAAGCAGAGGCGCCATTGCCCGCCCCGAAGTTGGTCAAGTCAGTACCCGCACGTGAGCCCGAGCCGGAACTGGATGACCAAGCGCTTTTCGAACAGGCCACGCGAGGTGCTCGAAAACTCTCGGTGGATAGCGCTGTCCCTGCC
>DDPD01000040.1 GCA_002342025.1 Moraxellaceae bacterium UBA2477
GTATCAATAACGTGTAATGGCATGCCATCGATTTGAATTTGCTCACGTAAAACATCGCGTGTTGTGCCGGCAATGTCCGTCACAATGGCAATTTCTTCGCCTGCTAAAGCATTTAATAAACTGGATTTACCCGCATTAGGTAAGCCAGCAATTACCACACGCATCCCTTCCTGCTGTATTACGCCTTGTTCGGCTGTTTTAAGCACTACTTCAAGTTGAGCCATCAACGCCACAAGTTGCTTTAGCAAAACCCCATCAGCTAAAAAGTCGATTTCTTCTTCCGGAAAATCAATTGCAGCTTCAATGTGCAAACGCAACAAAATGAGGCTTTCCAGTAGTTCATCAATACGCGCTGAAAACACCCCTTGTAAGGACATCAGCGCTGAACGAGCCGCTTGTTCACTGGCCGCTGAAATAAGATCGGCAACCGCCTCAATCTGCGCCAAATCCATTTTGTCGTTTAAGAACGCTTGCTCAGAAAACTCACCCGGTCTAGCTAGTCGTGCTCCCGCTGAAATGGCTGATTGCAGAATCCATTCCAACACAATGGGGCCACCATGTGCCTGAAACTCAACAACGTTTTCACCGGTAAAGGAATGTGGTGCGGCGAAGTAAAGCAAAATACCTTGATCTACGCGCTCGCCTTCAAGATTGTTAAAAGCAGTGAAGATGGCGTTACGGGGGGGAATTGGCCAGTTCAGATTGCGTGTCAGTCTGGCGGCAATTTCAGGCGCTTTCGGCCCGGAAATACGAACAATGCCAACGCCGCCTTTTCCGGGCGGCGTTGCAATGGCGGCTATCGTATCCATAGTCCGCCAGTCTGTTTACTTAGACTTAGCTGCAGCTTTTTCAATTTGACGCGTAATTGCCCATTGCTGCGCAATCGACAACACGTTGTTTGAAAGCCAGTACAGCACCAAGCCCGCTGGGAACCAGAGGAAGAACACCGTGAAAATGACCGGCATAAACTTCATCATTTTTGCCTGCGTAGGATCTGTTGGCGCAGGATTTAGCGATTGCTGAATGTACATCGTAACGCCCATCAGCAATGGCAAAATGTAGTACGGATCGAGCAGTGAAAGATCCTTAATCCACAAAATCCAACCAGCATGACGAAGCTCTACTGACTCCATCAAGGTCCAGTACAAGGCAATGAAAACGGGCATTTGTACCAAGATGGGTAAGCAGCCACCCAACGGATTAATTTTTTCCTTTTTGTACAGCTCCATCATCGCTTGTGACAGTTTGGCTCTGTCATTGCCAAATTGTTCTTTCATGCGCGCCATTTCTGGCATCACTCGACGCATGTTGGCCATTGAGCGATAGCTTGTGGCGGACAGATGATAGAACGCGGCCTTTACAACAATCGTGAGGACAACAATTGACCAACCCCAGTTGCCTAAGAAGCCATGAATTGACTTCAGTAACCAAAACAAGAACTGAGCAATAGGCCATAACCAACCGTAGTCCACTGTCAGTTCTAAGCCTGGGGAAAGATCTTTCAACTTATCTTGGATTTTAGGACCAGCGTAGAGTTTTGCTTCGGTTACGCCAGTGGCGCCTGGATTAACCACAATCGCTGGTGAGGTAAAGCCAATAAAATTTTCACTGCCATTGGAGGAAACACGAGTAGACACCACATTTTGTGTTTTCGCGTTAGGAACCCATGCGGCAACAAAATAATGCTGAACTAAAGCAACCCAACCACCGGTCACCGTGGTGTTCAAGGGTTCTTTAGCAAAGCTATCTAGAGAGACTTTGTTGTAAGTTTTCTCTGGGGTCCACCAAGCACCACCTAGGAAGGTCACCATGCCGAAGGAGTGAGTATCAGCACTGGGATCCGTACTGTTGTCACGCTTCAGCTGGCCAAACATAAGGCCTGTCCAAGGTTGTGTACCTTCGTTTTTCACCACATAACGAACATTGACTTGGTATTCGCCACGTTTAAATTCAAAAATTTTCTGAACAGTAACGCCTGCTTCATTGGTCGTGTTTAACGCAACTTCCAGTGCCTGTTGACCGTCTGGAAGTGAAAACTCGGTTTGCGTTGTTTTATACACGGGTCGACCACCGGCTTGGTCATCTAAACCGCCCGGTTGACCTGCCACGCTAATCAATCCGCTTTGCGCAATGTACGTTCTTTCAGGGCTTTGATCTAAAAGTACCAACGCATCTGTGCTGTCTACCTTTTTGGTGTACTTAGGTAAGGCTACATGAGTGATGTCTCCACCCTTCAAATCAATCCGTAAGTTCAACACATCGGTTTTTACGTTAATTGCTGATGTATTGGTGGACGTTTGCTCCGGTGTATCAACCGACACAACTGGGGCGACAACCGGAACTGTTGCAACTGGCACGTCCGTGGTTGCAGGCGTTGTAGCTGTTGGAATTTCATTCGTTACCGTTGGTGCTGGCGCATTGAGACTGCTGCTCATTGAGCTTGAAGCAGTGCTAGACGTAGGAACGGCGTAATCGCGTTGCCAGCTTAAAAAAAGAAAATAACTGACGATCGCTAGGGCGACCAAAATCAGTGTGCGACGGATTTCCATTTTTACCGTTCCTGCCGAAGTGATGAAGGATTTTCAGGTACGGGATCATACCCACCTGAGCACCCTGGGTGACACCTTCCAAGGCGATGTAGCGTTAAATAAATTGCTTTCCACCAGGGCCATTGCTGAAACGCTTGAAGCGAATAGCTTGAACATGAGGGCTCGAAACGGCATCGAGGCGGTAGTAAAGGACTGATGAAATATCGATAAAACTTAATCAGCGCGATAAAAGGCCACTTCACGTTGCCACCTTTAACTGTTTTTCGGCTTTTCTTTTTAGTTGACGAAAGCCCTCGTCGAGCAATGTGCGTAGGGCTGCATTGTCGAGAGTTTGGAGGTTTTGTCTGGCAAGGTAGACGATGTCAAGCGCAGGAAAATCGGCTTGATGATGTCTGAAGTGATCTCGACACACGCGCTTAATTCGATTTCTATCGAGGGCACGTTTTACTTTCTTGCGCGCTATGACGAACCCGATGCGTGATCGTTGAGTCGTAGAGGGTATTGCGAGCAATAAAAGTTGATTGAGATTTGATTTGAAAACAGCGTTGTCCATTACCGCTTTGAAGTCTGCTGGTGTTAGCAGTCTAGCAGTCGGTGGAAAACGCTGTTCGGTCACGATCTCAGACTGGAATGCCTCAGACAGTCAGACGCTTGCGACCTTTAGCACGACGACGTGCGAGAACGGCGCGACCGTTTTTGGTGGCCATGCGTGCACGAAAACCGTGAGTACGCTTTTGTTTGATAGTGCTTGGTTGGAAAGTACGCTTCATGATCTGTGATCCGATCTGTTCAAGCCCGACTGGGCGGAAAGGTGCGCGATATTAGGCGTTTCGGTACTCCTTGTCAAACATCTTAGCGAGTTAAGTTGTTGATCGTTGTGAAACTTATGAACAGATCGTGTTGATCAACCTTCTTATATAAAGATATTTAGATTTTAAGAGCTTTGGTGATTGTTATTAGCTAAGACTAATTTTGTTGATAAGTCATTTTTTTAATTAAAAAACAGTTGGTTACAGAGTTCAAAAGTTGTATTTTTCGATGCCCGAAACGTATCTTTAAGGCTGTGTGCAACTGTGGATACTTTGAAGGTGTGGACTTTTTAACATCTTTGTCTCTGACCGGTGTCTTGCTTATCACCAATTTTATCTACAGCAATGTTTATGTTGTGGATAATTTTCCTCGTGATACCCTAGGATCCTTATTAGTGCTCACTTTTACTTGTGGATAATTTTTAGATGTCAGTCAGTGTTTGGGGTCAAGTGCTTTCTGTTTTAGAAAGTGAGTTTCAGTCTAATCTTTTCCAAATGTGGATCCGTCCCTTACAGGTGGACGAGTCTCCAGACAGTCTTGTTCTACTTGCACCTAACCCTTTTTTTGTTAAGCACATCCAAGATAAATTTTTAGCGCGTATACAAGCGCTCGTGCTGGATATAAGTTCCGGTCGCATTGAGACGGTGGCGATTCGTGTAGGTAGTCGAGGCGATCGCGCTGCCCCTGCCGCTGTGGTGCGTCAGACAACGAATTCTGCGGCTTCTGCTTCTGCGACGGTTAAGCCAGTGGTTGAGCCTCTGCCGCGCCCTGCGAGTAGCCTTAATCCCTTATTTACCTTCGACAACTTTGTTGCTGGTAAGGGCGCTCAGTTGGCCCATGCTGGTTGTTTGCAGGCTGCGGACAACCCTGGAGCACCGCATTCCAATCCTTTATTTATCTATGGGCCTACTGGACTAGGTAAAACGCATTTAATGCATGCTGTTGGCAACGAAATTTTACGGCGAAACCCCTCTGCTCGTGTGATGTACTTAACATCAGAGCGGTTTGTGGGTGACTTTATCACCGCTTTGCAGCGCAATATGATGAATGACTTCAAGCGGCTGTATCGTTCGCTAGATGCCCTCCTGATTGACGACATCCAATTCTTTGCTAAGAAGGAAAGTACCCAGGACGAGTTTTTTCATACCTTTAATTCATTGCTTCAGGAATCGCGTCAGATCATCATGACATCTGACAGAATTCCCAAAGAAATCAATAATATGGATGATCGCCTCAAATCCAGATTTTCCTGGGGATTGTCAATACAAGTAGATCCGCCAGACAAAGAAACTCGCGTAGCAATTCTGCTTAAAAAATCAGGCTCAATTGGTATGGGTTTGCCTGTTGAGTCAGCCCATTTTATTGCCGAGCATGTTCAGGGTAATGTGCGAGAGCTTGAAGGGGCTTTGAATAAGGTTATAGCTACGGCGCGGTTCCGTGGGCTTCCTGTGACTTTAGATTTAGTTAAAGAAGCCTTGCGTGACCTGCTGCTTGTGCGTGCTAGGCAGTTTAATATCGACAACATTCAGCGCGTTGTTGCTGAGTACTATCGAATTAATTTACGTGAGCTTACGGGTAAAAAGCGCAATCGCGGTTTTGCTAGGCCGCGTCAAATGGCGATGGCGCTTTCGCGTGAGCTTACGCAGAACAGTTACCCTGAAATTGGGTTGGCTTTTGATGGTCGGGATCACAGCACCGTGATTCATGCATGTGAAAAAGTACGCGAGTTGAGAGCAGAAGAGCCCCAATTCGACGAAGATTACAACAATTTGCTACGCCTGCTGCAGGCTTGATTTAGGAAAATGACGATGAAATTGTCGATGACACGTGATCAGTTACTTAAACCCCTGCAACAAGTTTCAGGCGTAGTTGAGAAACGACAAACCCTGCAAGTGCTTTCCAATGTCTTGATGGTGGTTGAGTCTGGTCAGTTGGCTATGACGGGTACCGATCTTGAGGTGGAGTTGGTCGCTCGCCATGAGCTGACTTCCGATGCTAGTGATGGCCGCATTACCGTGCCCTGTCGCAAGTTGTTAGATATCTGCCGTGCCCTTCCCTCCACCGCGTCTGTAGAGCTTTCTTTGGACGGTGCGCGCTTATTGTTGAGATCGGGTAAAAGTCGCTACACGCTTTCCACTTTACCAGCCAATGACTTCCCTAATTTGGATGACACCCTGTCCGGCTCGTTAACTATGACGTTGTCGCAAAAGTCGCTTAAGCGTTTGATCGACAAGACAGCCTTTGCCATGGCTCAACAAGATGTTCGTTACTACCTGAACGGCATGTTGTTTGAAGTCACTGAGGGTCGTTTGCGTGTGGTCGCTACCGATGGCCATCGTTTGGCGCTATGCGACGCGCCGATTTCTGGCCAAGTATCTGAAAAGACACAAGTTATTGTGCCTAGAAAAGGTATTCAAGAGCTTGCGCGTTTGCTCTCCGATGATGATTCGGAAGTCACACTTACTTTGGGAAGCAATCATCTTCGTGTCACCGTTGGTGCGGTCACATTTACTTCTAAATTAATTGATGGTCGCTTCCCTGACTATGAGCGAGTACTGCCTAAGGGCGGCGATCGTATTTTGGTTGCGGGTCGTGAAGAGCTAAAGTCCTCACTACAGCGTGCTGCCATTTTGTGTAATGAGAAATTTCGTGGTGTTCGATTACAGATTGCTGGCGATCAGTTAAAAATTCTAGCCACTAACCCGGATCAGGAAGAGGCCGAAGAAGAAATCCAAGTTGAGTATAACGGTAAGGATTTAGAGATTGGCTTCAATGTGGGTTACGTACTTGACGTATTGAACGCCTTGAATGGGGCTTATACGAAAGCGATTTTGGGCGACACCAACAGCTCCGCATTGATTCAAGACAACGACGATGAACAGGCTGATGCGCTTTATGTTGTTATGCCCATGCGGTTGTAATCGTGACGTTTAAGCCGTGAGCTTGGCCAAGCTGGATGTTGTTCAGTTAAGAAATCTTGAACATGTTTCTATTGAGCCAGGCTCACGATTTAATTTGATTTACGGTGAAAACGGATCTGGAAAATCGTCTCTTTTGGAGGCGATTTTTATTTTAGGCCTGGGGCGCTCTTTTCGAACCCAACGAGCTCGTCGAATTGTTCAAGATGGCCATGATATGGCCACGGTTTTTGCTGAGCTTGCCAATGGCTCTCGTTTAGGTGTTCTAAAGCGATCTGCCGGCACTACGGAGGCGCGCGTTAATGGCCATAACACTAATTCCCTCTCTGAACTTGCTCAACATCTTCCACTGCAGTTATTTGACCCTGAGTCGCTACTACTAATTTCAGGTCCCTCGTTGGCACGTAGACAGCTTTTAGACTGGGGCGTGTTTCACGTGGAACCAAAATTTTTAGCCGTTTGGTCTCGTGCAAAGCGTGCTCTAGCACAACGGAATTCTCTGCTTAAATCTGCTAAAATTTCGCTTCCTGAATTAAAGGTTTGGGAGCTTGAACTTGCTGTTGCTGCAAATGAGTTGAGCAATCTTAGACGAGGGCTTGCAACCCATCTATTGCCAGAGCTTGAGCGCGCACTGTCTCAATACCTTCCTGCCAGCAACTTATCCGTTTCGTACTATGCAGGCTGGGAAGAAGAGACTGATTACTCTGAGCTGCTTGAGGCATCACGGAGTAAGGATCGCGAAAGAGGTTTCACGGTTTACGGGCCTCATCGTGCAGACTTAAAAATTAAATCGCACGGTACGGCGGCGGATGAACGACTTTCCAGGGGCCAGTTAAAGCTTTGTGCCTGCCTCGTGAAGTTAGTTTTAAGCCAGTGGCTACAAAGATATTGCGCAGTACAGCCTGTATTTTTATTTGATGATCTTTCATCAGAATTGGATGATGCAGCAAGATTACATATCGTTGAGTTTGTAGGGACTATGTCTGCGCAGTCCTTTTTTACGAGCATCGACAAGAAACAACTGGAAATGACGCTTCCCTTGGGGGAGACCAAAATGTTTCATGTGGAACATGGCGCCGTAAGTCCGGTCCAAAATTGATGTGCCAGGAGTAATAAAATGACAGAAGAATCCACTTACGACTCGTCCAGCATTAAAGTTCTACGCGGGCTAGACGCTGTACGTAAACGCCCTGGTATGTACATTGGCGATACGGATGACGGCACCGGTTTACACCATATGGTGTTTGAAGTCGTAGACAACGCGATTGATGAGGCTCTTGCCGGCCACTGTACTGAAGTCAATGTCATCATTCACGCCGATGAATCGATTACGGTCACCGACAATGGTCGCGGGATCCCGGTCGATATTCATGAAGAAGAAGGCGTATCGGCAGCTGAAGTCATTATGACTGTGCTTCATGCTGGCGGTAAGTTCGATGAGAACAGCTACAAGGTTTCAGGCGGGCTTCATGGTGTTGGTGTTTCGGTTGTAAACGCCCTCTCTAAGGAGCTAAGACTAACCGTAAGACGTAATGGTTTAGTTTACGAGCAAACCTACCGACACGGTGTGCCGGAGTTCCCGCTGCGCGAAGTTGGCAAAACACAGGGTCGCGGCACTGAAGTCCGTTTTTTCCCTAGCGAAGAAACCTTTACCAACATCAAATACAGCTACGACATTTTGGCTAAACGCCTTCGTGAACTGTCCTTTTTGAACTCTGGCGTTCGTATTGTGCTGAAGGACGAGCGCGATGAGAAAGAAGAAGTTTTTGAGTATGAAGGCGGCTTGGCGGCATTTGTTAGCTACTTGAATACCAATAAATCACCCATCAATAACGTCTTTCATTTTATGGTTCCGCAGTCCGAAGGGCCTAATGGGATTGGCGTTGAAGTGGCGCTTCAGTGGAATGATAGCTATCAGGAATCGGTCTATTGCTTTACCAACAATATTCCACAGCGCGATGGTGGCACCCATCTTCAGGGCTTCAGAACAGCACTAACGCGTACGCTGAATAACTATGTTGAAAAAGAAGGGCTGCTCAAGAAAGAAAAGGTCGTTACGGTGGGCGAAGACATGCGCGAAGGCTTAACCGCCATTGTGTCCGTAAAAGTTCCAGATCCAAAATTCTCCAGCCAAACCAAAGATAAGCTGGTTTCTTCCGAAGTAAGCAACGCCGTTGCTTCTGTGATGAATGAGAAGTTCGAAGAGTTTCTGTTAGAAAATCCTGCGGCGGGTAAAACCATTGTCGGGAAGATTCTTGATGCCGCACGCGCACGTGAAGCGGCCAGAAAAGCTCGTGAAATGACGCGCCGTAAGGGTGCGTTAGATATTGCTGGGCTACCAGGGAAGCTGGCCGACTGCCAAGAGAAAGATCCCGCGCTGTCCGAACTGTACTTGGTGGAGGGTGACTCTGCCGGCGGCTCCGCCAAGCAGGGTCGAAATCGCAAGATGCAGGCCATCCTGCCTTTGAAGGGCAAGATCCTTAACGTTGAGAAGGCCCGCTTCGACAAGATGTTGTCATCTCAAGAAGTTGGGACGCTAATTACTGCCTTGGGCTGCGGCATTGGTCGCGATGAATATAATCCGGACAAGCTGCGTTATCACAAAGTCATCATCATGACCGACGCGGACGTTGACGGCTCACATATTCGTACCTTACTACTGACCTTCTTCTTCCGTCAGATGCCTGAAATCATTGAGCGCGGCTATATCTATATTGCGCAGCCGCCGCTCTACAAGGTCAAAAAAGGCAAGCAAGAGCAGTATCTGAAAGATGACGATGCGATGGAGGTTTATTTGACCTCTGTTGCGCTGGATGGCGCGGAATTGCGCGTGAATCCAGAAGCGCCTGCTGTGGCTGGGCTGGCTCTTGAAGCGCTCATTAATCAGTACCGTGAGTTCTGCGTACTGCAAGACAGACTTAAGCGTCGCTACCCTAGCCTGCTTTTGGAACAGCTGCTTAAGCTGCCAACCCTATTGCCGGCAGAGCTATCTTCCGCTGAGGCGGTAACCGTGTGGGGTCAGCGCTTACAGGCGTTCCTCAATATGGCAGCGGACCCTAGCCAGCGCTTCTTGGTGCAAACCGTTGATGATCCAGAACATCAGCGGTTCTTCCCGCAGGTTGAGCTCATGGCGCATGGCGTGCCGTATAGCTACCCGCTGCGCTATGACTTCTTTAGCTCATCGGAATATCGTCAGGTCGATGCGCTTGCACGCGCATTAGAAGGTCTGATTGAGCCCGGGGCTGTGATTAAGCGTGGAGAGCGTCAAATGAAGGTTGATACCTTCAAGCAAGCGTTCGAGTGGCTGATGCAGGAGTCCAAGCGTGGTCTTGGCATTCAGCGTTACAAAGGTCTCGGTGAAATGAACCCGGATCAACTGTGGGAAACCACAATGGATCCGGAATCCCGCCGCATGTTGCGCGTCACCATTGACGACGCCATTGGTGCCGATCAAATGTTCACGACCTTAATGGGCGACGCTGTTGAGCCACGTCGTGAGTTCATTGAGAAAAATGCGCTCTTAGTTTCTAACTTAGACGTCTAACGGCAACAATGTGATTGTTCCACGTGGAACTTTGAATGGGAGGGGGTCCGAAAGGCCCCCTTTCTGCATTTATGACTAGAATCGTGCTCGCGCCAATGGAGGGTCTGACAGACTTCACCATGCGACATGTCCTCACAAAGCTCAGCCCCTATGACTGGTGTGTTACGGAGTTCCTGCGCGTCACTGACAGGGTCTTACCCAACTCCGTCTTTTATAAACACTGCCCTGAGTTGCTGAGTCATGGGCTAACCTCCAATGGGACGCCCGTGCATTTCCAACTGCTGGGAAGCAACGCCGAAATGCTGGCTGAGAACGCAAAACGGGCAGTTGAGTTAGGCGCGCCCGCCATTGATCTAAATTTTGGATGCCCGGCGAAAACCGTTAACCGCCATGGTGGGGGCGCAAGCTTGTTGGTGGATAGCCGCGTGTTGCATGAAATTGTCCGTAGCGTGCGTAAGGCTGTGCCTGAACACATCCCGGTCACGGCAAAGATGCGCCTAGGTATAGACTCCACCGATGAGCTTATGGATAACGCCAGCGCCATCTATGAAGCGGGTGCGAACTGGTTGACCATCCACGCTCGCACTAAAGCCCAGGGATATCGCCCACCTGTTAATTGGGAAGCCATCGGCCAAGTTAAATCGAGCTACCCAGAGTGGGAAATCATCGCAAATGGCGATATTTCCTCCTTGCCTGCTTTGCAGGCCTGTAGGGAGGCCACTGGATGCAGTACTTTTATGGTCGGACGCAGTGCGGTGTCTGAGCCCGATCTGGTTGCGCGGCTAAAGCAGCCACACCTCAAGGCCATGCCTTGGGATGAAATCAATAACTGGCAGTTGCACTTTCTGCGGAAATTAGTCGGCACCGAAAACGGCTTGGTTGGACGCTATAAGCAATGGTTGGCCATGACAGCGACGCACTATCCAGAAGCAGCAGCGCAATTCCAGCGCATCAAGCGTCTAAAGAAAATTGCCGAGATAGAAGCGCTTTCGTCGTTTGTTGAGATAGAAAGCGAATAATTGTTCTCGCCTGTAACAAAGCGCAAGATGTGAAGTCTAAGAACTACACGCTCACAGGATTCGCCTCATGCTGCCTACCCTAGCCTTGCTCGAAGCAACGGACTTTCCCGCTATTCGCCGCCAGTCTTTAACGACGCTGCAAATGAACCTTGGTTATCTCTGCAATCAATCCTGTGTACATTGCCACGTTAACGCGGGTCCGACGCGCAAAGAGCTCATGAGTGATGAGCTTATTGATCTCGCCATTGAGGTCATGGAAAAAAGAAACATCCAAGTACTGGATCTCACAGGTGGTGCGCCGGAAATGAATCCGGCCTTCCGCCGATTGATTATTGCTGCACGGGCAATGGGCGTAAAAGTGATCGACCGTTGTAACCTGACCATATTGTTTGAGCCGGGCTATGAGGGCTTGGCTGAGTTTCTGGCTGAACAAGGTGTTGATGTGGTGGCCTCGCTGCCGTGCTATTCGGCAGAGAATGTCGACAAGCAGCGCGGTAAAGGTGTTTTTGAATTAAGTATCGAGGCGCTTCAACGTCTGAATTCGTTGGGCTACGGCCAGGCAAATAGTCCCTTGCAGCTTAGTCTCGTCTATAACCCGCAGGGCCCTGTGCTGCCGCCCAGCCAGAAAAAGCTTGAACAAGACTATAAGCGGGAGCTCTTTGAGCAGTTTGGTATTGTCTTTAACGAGCTGTTCACGATAACCAATATGCCCATTCAGCGCTTTGGCAGCATGCTGATTTCTAAAGGGCAGTTTGATGACTATCTCACCTTGTTGAAACACAACTTCGCCGCCGCAAATCTTAAAACGGTGATGTGTAAAACCATGGTCAGCGTGGACTACCTGGGCTACTTGTATGACTGTGATTTCAACCAGCAATTGGGAAAAGCTATTCCCGTAAAGGGGGCTCAAGGCCGGCCTCACCTAAAGGACTTACTCACACAAGACTTTGTTCAGCAGCCGATTTGGGTGGCGGAGCATTGCTACGGCTGTACTGCAGGCCAAGGCAGCAGTTGTGGCGGTGCCTTAGAAGGGTAAGATCAATTTTTACCAACAAGGACGCCGCATGACACGCTCCAAACTGTTCACCGCAGCACTCATTGCTACTGCCTTTGGCCTGTTTTTCGGCCTAGGGCTACATCATGAGCTGACATTGGCAAACCTACAGGCGTCACGTGCCGAACTATTGATAGAGTATGAGAGCAATCCGGTGGCGTCGTTGGCCATGTTCTTCGCTGCCTATGTGGCTGTGACCGCGTTGTCGTTGCCAGGTGCGGCAATCATGACCTTGGCGGCAGGCGCCTTATTTGGCGTCACCGTGGGTACGGTGCTGGTGTCATTTGCCTCGTCATTAGGCGCGACACTCGCCTTTTTAGCGTCACGTCATCTATTGGCGGACTGGGTGGGAAAACACTTTGGAGCGAAGCTTGCAGCCATACATGAAGGTGTAGAAAAGCGCGGCGCTCGCTACTTATTCACCTTACGGCTAGTCCCGTTATTTCCCTTCATGTTGATTAACCTGGTCATGGGCCTGACACGCATGCCCCCGCTGCGGTTTTACTGGGTTAGTCAGCTCGGCATGCTGCCGGGAACGTTGATCTATGTGAATGCAGGCACTCAATTAGCCACTATCACCAGTGTCCAAGGCACTCTCAGCCCTGGGGTGATTGCTTCCATCGCTTTACTGGCATTGTTTCCCTTTTTAGGAGCTTGGTGCGTGTCCCTGTGGGAGCGCTATCAGCTCTATAAACCGTGGAGCAAACCCCAACGATTTGATCGCAACTTGATTGCCATTGGCGCCGGTGCCGGTGGCTTGATATCTACCTATATTGGCGCAGCCACCAAAGCCAAGGTGACGTTAATCGAGGCCCATGAAATGGGCGGCGACTGTTTGAACTATGGCTGTGTGCCCTCAAAGGCGTTGATACGTACAGCGTCACTGATGCGCGACGCACGTCATGCCAGCACACTGGGACTTAGCTCAGTCACGGCAGAGGTGGATTTTAGCGGCGTGATGGAGCGTGTTCAGCGTGTGATAGCTCAAGTCGCCCCACATGACTCTGTAGAGCGCTACACCGGCTTAGGTGTAGAGGTGCTAAAAGGGCATGCTGAAATCACATCGCCTTGGAGCGTTAAGGTAAACGGTCAAACGCTGACCACGAAAAGTATTGTTATTGCGACGGGTGCGTCGCCCACGATTCCAGACTTGCCCGGTCTTGATCAAGTCACCTATGTCACCTCAGACACCCTGTGGTCACTGCGAGGTAGCCCTCGGGAAGTCGCCGTATTAGGCGGCGGGCCGATAGCCTGTGAGCTCGCGCAAGCCATGGCGGAGCTAGGGCTTAAAGTGACCTTGGTGGGCCGTAATAAGCGCCTCCTTCCCCGTGAAGATGCCAGCGTAGGCGACTTGGTCTTAAGCGCACTGCAATCTTCGGGTGTACGCGTGTTATTGAATGCTCAAGCGATGTCAGCCGAGCGAGAGGGTGTGCAACAGCGACTCTGGGTTCAGCACGGTGGTGAGACAGAGACGATTCATTTTGACTTCCTTCTGCTCGCCATTGGGCGCACTGCAAGAACCAAGGGTTTTGGCTTAGAGACTTTGAATATCCCGCTGACAGCGCTGGGCACCGTCGCCACAAACGAGTACTTGCAGACCCGTTATCCCAATATTTATGCCTGTGGCGATGTGGTCGGTCCCTACCAATTCACGCATGTTGCGGCACATCAGGCGTGGTATGCCGCCGTAAATGGCTTGTTCGGCCTGTTCAAGCGCTTTAAAGCGGATTACCGCGTGATTCCAGCCGTGACCTTTACTCACCCAGAGGTTGCGCGGGTGGGCCTAAACCAACAGGAGGCTCGAGCTCAGGGTATTGCTTTTGAGTCGACCCGCTTCGAGTTAGAAGAGCTGGACCGCGCCATCACCGCCGATGAGCGTGAAGGCTTTGTGGAAGTGCTGACTGTGCCGGGTAAGGACACCATTCTAGGCGCTACGATTGTTGCTGCCCATGCAGGGGAAATGTTGGCTGAGTTCACTTTAGCGATGAAGCACGGACTAGGCCTGAAAAAGATTTTAGGCACGATACATCCTTATCCGACATGGTCTGAAGCGGCTAAGTATGTGGCCGGTGAGTGGCAAAAAGCCCATGCCCCGCAGGCGGCATTGCGTTGGGCAGAACGCTATCACCGCTGGCAACGGGGTGAGTGAGATGAAAAGTGCTGGCGTGCCTTGGCTGAGTATTATTGTGCCGACACTAAACGAGGCATCGCAGTTGGCGAGCACGTTGAGCCATGTGCAGCCTTGGCGCAGACAAGGCGTTGAAGTCATTGTGGTGGACGGCGGCAGCCACGACGAAACGGTGGCTCTAGCGAGTGACTTGGCAGATAGCGTGCTGACCTCCGCTAAGGGTCGAGCACGACAAATGAACCAGGGCGCAGTACATGCGCGTGGCCCAACGTTTTTGTTTCTTCATGCCGATACTCGGCTCGACGACAGCGCACTCAGTGCATTAAAGCAGTTGCTTACAGACAAGCCTGAGGCCTGGGGGCGTTTTGATGTGCGTATTGAGGGTCGATCAGCCCTATTTCCAATAATCGCGTGGTTTATCAACAGGCGCTCACGCTGGAGCCAAGTATCGACCGGAGATCAGGCCCAGTTTTTTTCTCGCGACCTGTTCTACCGCGTCGGGAAGTTTCCGTTGCAGCCCTTGATGGAAGACGTGGAAATTAGCCTGCGCGCCAAAAAGATCGCTAAACCCGTGTGTATGCGGCAAAGCGTCACCACATCGGGGCGGCGCTGGGAGCGCTTTGGCGTTTGGCGAACCATCTGGTTGATGTGGAGCCTGCGCTATCGCTACTGGCGCGGCGTTCCAGCCAGCGTGTTGGCAAAGGCTTATCGATGAAAATTGCACTAGCCATCGTGGCGAAAGCACCCTTGCCCGGACTCGCCAAAACGCGTCTAGCACGTAAGGTGGGCGACGAAGCCGCTGCTGCGGTGGCAGAGCAACTCCTGCGTCATACGCTGCAGACGGCAGTGAGCACAGGCCTAAAGGTAACGCTTTATGGCACGCCCACGCAGCATCCCTTGCTGTGTGAGTTAACTGAGCAGGCCGGAGTGCGCCTTCGCGATCAGGTTGAGGGGGATTTAGGCGACCGACTCGCTGTACTGGTAACGCAGGAGCTCTGTCAGCATGACGGCGTGCTAGTGATCGGCAGTGATTGCCCAGCGCTCACTTCAGAACGGTTGCAACTCGCGGCGCAACAGTTGCGCCATCACGATGCCGTGATTTACCCAGCACTGGATGGTGGCTATACCCTGATGGGTCTAAAGCACTGTCCGCCAGGTTTTTTTCACGAGATGCCGTGGAGTACAGCGGAGGTTTTGCCCGTCACATTAGGCCGGATGCAGCGCTTAGGCTGGAAGGTCTGGCAAGGCATCGCCCTAGCCGATATTGATAGCTACGAAGACCTTATCTATCTCCCTCAAGACTGGCCGCGCCCTAGAGCGCTTGTGGAGCAAACAGGATGATGACGAGCCTCACTAGGCTGATACTGGCAGCGGCATTGATCTGCCCGCCCCTCGCCCACGCGGGCTTTAAGGCCGGCGCGGATGGATTGCCCGAAGGCTGGAAGCTCTTTCGTATCAACGAAAAAGTAGCGGCCACGCAGTTCAAGCTATTGGCCGAGCCAGAGTCCGCCGTATTGCATGCGGTGGCCAATAACAGCATGGCCGGTGTCATTCGTAAGCAGCGCATTGATCTCGACAAGACCCCCCTGCTCTGTTGGCGATGGAAGGTGAAAGCCAGCGTGGCGAAAGCGGACCTAAGCACCAAGGCGGGCGATGACTATGCCGCGCGTCTATATGTTTTCTACGATGTGCCGGCGAGTCAGCTGGCCTTTTCCGATCGCGTAAAAATCAAATTAGCCAAGTCACTTTACGGCGCTGAAATTCCCACGGCGGCGTTGAACTACGTATGGGACAACAAATACGCCATCGGCACGATGCGGGCCAACGCTTACACCGACCGCACCCGCCTCATTGTTTTGCAGTCCGGCAACAGCAAGGCCGGGCAATGGCAAACCGAAGTCCGCAATGTAAAACAGGACTACGTGGCCGCATTTGGCAGCCCTGCGCCGGATGTTGTGGGGCTGGCCATTGCTACGGACACCGATAACACGAAAAGCACCGCCGAGGCTTGGTATCAAGAGCCGCGTTTTGTGGCGAGCGCAGATCAGTGCAGTTCGAATTAAGGTTTAAGAGAAAGGAAAATTAGCGATGCATGAACTGGTTCAAGACTATTACGGCAAGCAGCTACAAAGCACGGCCGACTTAAAGACCTCAGCATGTTGCGACGCCTCGTCCATGCCTGCGTGGCTGAAGCCACTGCTGTCTAACGTGCATGATGAAGTGATGATGCGCTATTACGGCTGCGGGCTGGTCTGCCCACCCAAGCTGCAAGGTTGCCAAATTCTCGATTTGGGCTCCGGCTCCGGGCGGGATGTGTATGTTCTGGCGCAGATGGCTGGCCCCAGCGGTCATGTGCTTGGAGTAGACATGACCCGCGAACAACTCGACGTCGCGACCAGCACCTTGGATTGGCATGCCGAGCGCTTTGGCTACGCGAATGTGAGCTTTAAAGAGGGATTTATTGAGCGTCTAGATGCGCTGGGCCTAGAGGATGAGCGCTTTGACGTGATTGTTTCCAACTGCGTGATCAACTTGTCGCCAGACAAAGACGCGGTGTTACGCGAGGCCTATCGCCTGTTGAAAACCGGGGGTGAGCTCTACTTCTCAGACATCTATGCGGATCGCCGTGTGCCTGCTGAGATGGTAGCGGACCCGCTGCTTTACGGGGAATGCTTGAGCGGTGCGCTGTATTGGAACGACTTCTTGAGC
>DDPD01000014.1 GCA_002342025.1 Moraxellaceae bacterium UBA2477
ATCGTGGTGTTGGAGCGCTTTGAATGGGGTAGCTTCTATGGCCGCCTAAAATCGGTCAGCGAGAATGGCACCGAAGTCGCCTCAGGCCCAGCCGCGTGGGACGCACTTCAAGATCGCTTGGATCGTAGCAATGATTTGCTGGCGGACATGGCCGACATCGAAAAAGGCGAGATTGGTACCATCAACTTCGCCCTAGAATCTCTGCGTCTGGAAGAGAAGCGTCTGCAACTGGAAAACGCGCTGACGGAGACGGAAGTTGCTCGTATTAGCTCTGAGCGTGATGCCCTGAATGCGCGTTACGCCAAACTGGCCGAGCAACTGGATGCCTTAAAGCAGCAGGGCACGCGCGACAGCGCGACATTCGTGACGCCGCAAGGCAACGAAGTGGATATTTCACTGAATAAAATTGTTGCCGCCACGCAACCGAACGCGATGAATGTGTTCGAGAAACTGGGTCATTACTTCAAGAACCTCTGGCACTTTTTGTCTGGCGACCCGCGTGAAGCCAACACCGAGGGTGGCATTTTCCCTGCCATCTTTGGCACCGTGCTGATGGTGTTGTTGATGACCGTTTTGGTGACACCGTTGGGCGTGATTGCCGCCATTTACTTGCGTGAATATGCCAACCAAGGCGCCATTACTCAGATCGTTCGTATTTCGGTAAACAATCTCGCCGGCGTGCCATCTATCGTTTACGGCGTGTTTGGCTTGGGCTTCTTCGTGTATTTCTTGGGCGGCAATATTGATGCCCTGTTCTACCCAGAAGCCTCCCCAGCGCCTGTATTCGGTACGCCAGGCCTGCTTTGGGCGGCCATTACCTTGGCTTTGCTGACTTTGCCGGTGGTGATTGTATCGACCGAAGAAGGTTTGTCGCGTATTCCTCGCGCGCTCAAGGAAGGCTCGCTGGCATTGGGCGCAACCAAAGCGGAAACGCTGTGGCGAGTCATTTTGCCCATGGCAACGCCGTCGATTTTGACCGGTGTGATTCTCGCCATTGCTCGCGCTGCGGGTGAAGTGGCCCCCTTGATGTTGGTAGGTGTGGTTAAGTTGGCACCTACCTTGCCGCTCGACATGAACGCGCCGTTCCTGCATCTCGAACGTAAGTTCATGCACTTAGGCTTCCATATCTACGACGTCGGTTTCCAGAGCCCCAACGTTGAAGCGGCACGTCCGCTGGTTTACGCCACCGCGTTCCTGCTGGTGACGGTTGTAGTTGCGCTGAACCTATCGGCAATCAGCCTGCGTAACCGCCTGCGTGAAAAGTATAAGGCCCTGGAAAACTAATTAGGACGGCTGGTGGAGACACCAGCCATCACAACCTGACAGAATCCTGAGAAGAGCGATGAGTTTCGATATGGACAAGCCCATGACTAATGACACCCCAGTAACTGCAAGCAAGGGTTACAACATGACTGGCAACGACGATGGCGCAATGGGTCGTACCAGCCGCCATCTGCAGTTAGGTAACGAAGAAGTGTGTGTGGAAACACACAATCTGAACTTGTTCTACGGCGATAAGCAGGCGCTCTTCGACGTCAACATGAAGATTCCGAAAAAGCGCGTGACGGCATTCATCGGCCCGTCCGGTTGCGGTAAGTCGACGCTGTTGCGTACGTTCAACCGCATGAATGATCTGGTTGATGGCTGCCGCATCAATGGCGAAATCAAGCTCGATGGCCAGAACATTTTTGACCGTTCGGTAGATATCACTGATTTGCGTCGTCGTGTTGGGATGGTGTTCCAAAAAGCCAACCCATTCCCGAAGACGATCTATGAAAACGTCGCATATGGTCTGCGTTTGCAAGGCCAAAATAATAAGCGTGTGCTCGACGAAGTGGTGGAAAACTCGCTGAAAGGCGCGGCCCTCTGGGACGAAGTGAAAGACCGTTTGAACGAGTCTGCGCTTGGCCTGTCTGGTGGTCAGCAGCAGCGTTTGGTCATTGCCCGCGCCATTGCTGTAGAGCCCGAAGTGCTGTTGCTTGATGAGCCATGCTCGGCGCTAGACCCGATTTCCACGCTGAAAGTGGAAGAGCTGATCAACGACCTGCGCGAGCGCTTCACCATTCTCATCGTGACGCACAACATGCAGCAAGCAGCGCGTGTGTCCGATTACACGGCCTTTATGTACCTCGGTAAGATGGTGGAGCACGGTGATACCGATACGCTTTTCACCAACCCGAAAAATAAACAAACCGAAGACTACATCACCGGCCGTTACGGTTAATGAGGCGGAGCTAAGACCATGCAAAGCAAAGATTACGCTCACCATATTTCCGGCCAGTACAACGCAGAGCTGGAGGAAGTTCGTACCCACTTCCTCGCCATGGGTGGTCTGGTTGAAAAGCAAGTATCGGACAGTATTAACGCCTTGCTCGACGCCGACTCGGCACTGGCGTCATCCGTACAAGAAAATGACCGCCGAATTAACCAGATGGAATCGGGGATTGACGAAGAAATTATTCGTATTTTGGCGCGTCGCCAGCCAGCGGCATCCGATTTGCGCATGATTATCGCCATTGGTAAGTCCATTACCGATCTCGAGCGCATGGGTGACGAAGCGGCCAAAATTGCGCGCGCAGCCCTGTCGCTGTGCGAAGAAGGCGAGTCGCCACGAGGCTATCTGGAGTGCCGTCACATCGGCAATCAGGTGCGCTTAATGATTCACGAAGCGCTAGATGCGTTCGCGCACTTTGATGCCAATCAGGCCTTCAAGGTCATGCAGGCTGATGCCGAGATCGACATCGAGTACAAGACCGCCACGCGTGCGCTGGTGACTTACATGATGGAAGATCCGCGCGCTATTTCGCGTGTGCTCAATGTCATGGGTGTCTTGCGTTCGCTGGAGCGAATCGGTGATCACGCGCGCAACATCTCCGAGCAGTTGATCTTCTTGGTGAAGGGTGCGGATGTGCGTCACAGCAGTTACGAGCAGGTACAACGCAAGCTCGAAAACTAAGTGCGTTAAAAAAACCGGCGATCGTATCGCCGGTTTTTTTATGCCCTTAAAACGGGATGGCGCTCTCATGAAACTGCATGGGGGCCTCGTGCGCTTGGCGAAGGAAAAGTCAGTGTTCGATAGTTCCAGCAATAACCGATGAGGGGAAGATGCAGCTGAAACGCGAGCCTTTGCCCAAGTCGGAGTGAATATCGAGATGCCCTTTATGCTGCATCAACACATGCTTAACGATAGCCAGACCCAGACCCGTACCGCCGGTCGCTGAGCTGCGGGCGGCATCGGCGCGATAGAAGCGCTCGGTGAGGCGCGGCACATGAACAGGGTCGATGCCAATCCCGTTGTCACTGACGCGGAAGTACGCGCCTTGGCTGTCTGACCACCAGCGCACATGAATCAGGCCGTTGTCTGGCGTGTACTTAACGGCATTGGTGACCAGGTTGGAAAAGGCCGAGCGCAAGTCGGCTTCGCGTCCCAGCAGACACAGGCCGTCCTCAACTTCCAGCGTCACACTTTGAGCTTTGGGCTTGGCCATCGCCTCGGCATCGTGATGGATTTGGCGCAACAGTCTAGGCACATCAACCCATTGCGGTTCGCGATCTTCCGGCTGGCTCTCTAAGCGAGACAGCATGAGTAGGTCATTCACCAGATTATTCATGCGCGTGGCTTGCTGCTGCATTTGGCTCAATGCACGCGTCCAGCGCGGCGCGAAATCTTCGATCTGATCGTTGAGAGTTTCTAAGTAACCACTGAGCACGGTTAGTGGAGTTCTTAACTCATGCGACACGTTTGCGACAAAATCTTTGCGCATTTGTTCGAGGTTATGCAGGCGCGTGATGTCGTACACAATCATGAGCCTGTCGTTATCACCGAAGCGGGTAATTTCGAATTGCAGTTGCTGCCCCGGTGTTCGAGGCGATGCCATTTTTAGGCCTTCTTCATAGGGGCCGTGTTGGAAGTAGCGATTAAAGCTGGGCGTACGAATGAGGTTAAGGATGGGTTGGCCTCGGTCTCGCGGGCGTATGCCCAGCAAGGTTTGCGCGGCGGGGTTCCACCACTCCAAATTACCGTCTCTGTCGATGAGTGTGACGGCCTCTTCAAGGGCTGAAACCGACGCGCGCGCGCGCTCGATAATATTGAGCAGATTGTCGCGTGATCGACGCTCATTGCGACGCAACTGATAAATGTCCTGAAAGACTTCATCCCAGCTGCCTTTACTGTCTGGAACGTCTTGTTCCGGGTTGCGCAACCACTCACGTAAACGCTCAAGATCGCGCAGTGAGCGCCAGAGAAATAACACCAAGACGGCGGCCACTGTCCATCCGGCAATACCAAAGAGCCAGCCGACGGCGCCTGCAGCCACGATGGCTAGCAGGAGCTCACTGGTTTCGCGTTCGGGAAGATAGTGCTTCACGGCGCCTCAGCGCGATCCTCGACTTGCGTCGAGAAGCGGTAGCCGGTACCGCGTACGGTCTGAATAAAGCGTTCGAAGCCGAAGGGCTCCAAAGCCTTGCGCAGACGGCGGATATGAACATCAATGGTCCGGTCTTCAACATAGACATTGCCTCCCCAGACCTGATCGAGCATCTGCGTGCGGGTGTAGGCGCGCTCGGGGTGGCTCATGAAAAAGGCCAGCAGACGGTATTCGGTTGGGCCCATTTCCACGGGCTTGTCGTGCGCGGTAATCCGGTGGCTGACTGGGTCGAGCTTCAGGCCTTCAACCTCAATTGCCTTCTCCTGGTTCAATGCGCTGGAGCGGCGAAGTACGGCCTTAATTCGCGAGATCAACTCACGGGTCGAGAACGGCTTGGTGATGTAGTCGTCGGCGCCGGCATCCAGGCCTTGGATCTTGTTGTCTTCCTCGCCGCGTGCGGTGAGCATGATGATGGGGATTTCACTGGTGTTTTCGTCACGCTTGAGGCGACGCGCCAGCTCGATGCCGGTCATGCCGGGCAACATCCAGTCGAGCAAAATCAGGGCAGGGCGCTCATCGACGACCAGGTGATGTGCTTGCAGGGCATCTTCGGCCTCAATGCACTCAAAGCCGGCTAAATCCAGGGCGATAGCGATCATCTCGCGGATAGCGGCTTCATCATCGACGATTAAAATGCGTTCGTTTTTCATGTGACGGTTTACCGTGAGTGAAGTGACACTCTCATTACACGCAGATTTCATGACGGAAATATTACTATTTCATGTCGTGGCGTGAAAAAGCCATCCGCCCAAGAGTGCGATAAATACGACCAAGCCCACCAAATGGTTGTTTTTGAAGGCGTCCAAGCAGGTTTGGGGTTCTCGAGCGCGAGTTTGCCATGCCTGCAAAGCAAACAGTATGAAAGCAGCCAGCAGTCCCGCATACCAAGGCCAGCCTAGGCTGAGCTGTTGCCCCAGCAGGAGCAAGCCGACTAAAAACAGGCCTTGCAGCAGGCCAACCATGAGCAAGTCGAGCTCACCAAACAAAATGGCGGTGGACTTGATTCCCGCTTTCAGGTCATCGTCCCGATCACACATCGCGTATTGCGTGTCGTAGGCCACAGTCCAGGCCAGGTTGGCACTGTATAGCAGCCAGCACAGGGCATCGGGTGATTTGCCTTGGGCTACAAAGGCCATTGGGATGGCCCACGAAAACGCGGCGCCTAAGACCACTTGCGGTAAATAGGTGTAGCGCTTCATAAACGGATACAGCGTGGCTAAGGCCAATGCGCCAAAAGACCAATAAAACGTTTCGCGGTTTAGCCAGAGCAACAGCGAGGCGCTGAGGCCGACTAAGAGTGCAAACAGCAGCAGGGCCTCTTTCGCACTGACACGGCCAGTGACCAGTGGACGATCTGCCGTCCGTGCAACCTCGCCATCCCAATGCCGATCAGCATAGTCGTTAATGACACAGCCGGCGGAGCGCATAAACACCACGCCTAGGGTGAAAATCAGCACGATAGACAGGCTAGGATGACCGTCGCCTGCAATCCAGACGGCCCATAGCGTAGGCCAGAGCAATAGCCAAATGCCGATGGGGCGATCGAGTCGCATGAGGGCAATAAAGTCGGGCAGGCGCGAAGCGAAAGAGGCCATAGCGAGTCAGTCCAAAAGCGCAGGTAAAAATGCCTCTGCGACCAAGACCGGATGGCCTTGCAGAGACAGGCGTGATCGCCTCGCCCAGCATAATTGATTCCGCAGCAGAATTTGCGCGCAGGCAATGTCGCCGCGAACCAATTGCGGGTTGCGGAAAAGAACACTGCCCAGAGATTGATTGCCCAGCCGCGTTAAACGACGCCCCATGCCGATGAGGCTGCTGCGCGGCAAGATGGAGCGGGCTTGAACCCAGACGTCGTTTTGGCAGATCAGTTGCACTTCACGAACCCAAGCCAATTGGCCAGCAGCCAAGCCCAATTGCGCCCGCTCTTCGCGGTGCGGTACTGCCCAGCCTTCTTGTAAAACACAGACGCGTAGCTGGCCTTGCGCTTTTCGTTGTAGGCGAGCTGTAAGGGAGCCCGGCTCGTTGAGCCAGCTTCGCCATTGGGAGGGAGGGGCAATTTGCCAGTGCCGTGTCGACGGAAGCCAGAGCGCTGGGTGATGCCAATGCGTGCGGTGTTTTTGCATGATGGCGCGAGCATGACGATGTGCATCGGGGGACGCAAGCTAACGAAAACTAGATCAATAGCTATTGACTATCAACTAATAATAAACAATATATTTTAAATTGGTTATGGGGCTCGTTAAAGTGCCCTTGTACCGAGCAGCTAGTCCCTGTTCGCAGCCGATTCTACGAGGAGTATGCAGCATGAAAATCAACGTTACCGTGACCGGAAAAAACTTGGAAGCCGCTTTCGCTGGTGAGTCGATGGCCTTCATGAAGTACAGCTACTTTGCCAAAGTGGCTCGTGCCATGGGTGATGAAGCGACGGCCGCCGCTTTTGAGGAAACAGCGAAACAGGAAATCCAGCACGCCTTTGGCCATTTAGACATTCTCTACCCAAAAGAAACACTCACACCAGCCAATATGCTGGAAACAGCGATTGCCGGCGAGACCTACGAGTACACCGAAATGTACCCCAAGTTCCGCGAAACAGCAGTGGCTGAAAACAACGCGGATGCCATTAAAGAATTTAGCGAGCAGATTGCTGAGTCGCAGGAGCACGCCCAGTGGTTCCAGCAGGCACTGCTGAAAGCCGAGAAGCGTTTTGCCGCGCTGGCTAAAGTGGAAGAGCGCCATGCCAATCACTACAAACAGGTATTGGCAAACGTTCAAACATGACAGTGTTTGATGTAAGGGTTTGATGTAACATAGCGCGCCGAATTGCATGTGCCAGCTGGCGCGCGTACCGTATCGACGCTGTCATAGTGGCGATCATAAATCCGAATCGAATTTGATGAATCAGGGGTAAATCATGAAGAAGTGGCAATGCATTGTATGTGGTTTCATTTATGACGAAGCCGTAGGCATGCCGTGGGACGGCGTTCCCGCCGGAACCTCGTGGAATGACATTCCTGCTGACTGGCTGTGCCCAGACTGCGGCGTGGGTAAAGATGACTTTGAAATGGTGGAGATCTAAGTCATGCGCCCGTTAATCATCCTTGGTACTGGCCTAGCCGGTTACACGCTGGCCCGCGAATACCGAAAGCTCAATGCCGAGCGCGAGCTGGTGTTGATTTCGCAGGATGATGGGCGCAGCTACTCCAAGCCCATGCTGTCGAACGGACTGAGCAAGGGCAAAACGGCGGATGCTATCGCGATGGCATCCGCTGCAGACATGGCTACACAACTGAAGGCTACGGTGCACTCACATGTGACTGTGACGGCTATAGATCGTGTAGCCCAGACGGTCACTGTGCAGGCTGCCGACGGCAGCAGTGAAGCGCTGGCCTATGGTGACCTCGTGCTGGCGGTAGGCGCTGACGTTTTCCGTCCACCACTGGGTGGTAACGGCGGCGAGCGCGTCTACACGGTTAACGACTTGGAAGACTACGCTCGTTTCCGTGCTGCCATTGGCGAGAGCGGTAAGCGCGTACTCATCATTGGTGGCGGTCTGATTGGTTGTGAGTTTGCCAATGACTTGTCCGCCAGTGGTTTTGCGGTGGAGCTGGTCGAGCCTATGGGTCGCCCACTACCGACGTTACTGCCTGAGCGCGCCTCGGCAGCGGTGGCGGAAGGTTTGCGTTCCCTGGGCGTGAACTTCCATTTTGCTGGTGTGACGGCGGTTGATCTGGCCGGTGATGGCGTGAGCGTCACGCTGTCCGATGGTAAGACGGTGGCAGCCGATGTGGTGCTCTCTGCCATTGGTTTGCGCCCGCGTGTTGCGTTAGCTCAGGCCGCAGGTCTAGAGACGGCTCGCGGTATCGTGACCGATCGTTTGCTGCGTACCAGCGACGAACACATCTATGCGTTAGGTGACTGCGCCGAAGTGTCCGGTAAAGTGCTGATGTATGTGTTGCCGCTAATGGCCGCAGCACGTGCTTTGGCCAAAACCTTGGCCGGTGAAGCCACGCCGGTGAGCTACCCCGCCATGCCGGTACAAATCAAGACACCGATTTGCCCGATTGTGGTCTCGCCAGTGGCCCCGAATACCGAAGGTGCTTGGGAAGTGGAAGCGGATGGTGCCAATGTGAAAGCCAGCTTCCGGGCTGCTAATGGCGACCTGCTGGGCTTTGCCTTGACGGGTAGCTATGCCACCGATATGAAAGTGAAATCGGAAATGGCCAAGGCGCTGCCAGCAATTTTGGCTTAAGCCTTTGTACTTATAAAAATGCCGGCATAAGCCGGCATTTTTATTAATGGAATGGACATTACTTCCGCTGCTCTGCGGCACCTGATTGCTTGTAGAGCGTGCGGGCGCGATCGATGTCTTGGTCAACGCCATCTCCGACTAGATACATATCGCCAAGTCGTGACATGGCTTTGGCATAGCCTTGATTGGCCGCCCGCTCAAACCATTGCGCGGCCTTGCGGCGATTCTGACGAACGCCTTCGCCGTTGTAATACATCTGCGCCAAGTTAAATTGCGCCTCAACGACGCCTTGATCAGCAGCTTCTTCATACCAGTCGGCGGCTTTGCCCTTGTCTTGCGGCACACCAATGCCTTGGTCATACATGAGGCCCAGATTGTTTTGCGCAAGAGCGGAGCCCCGTTTGGCTGCACGGGTGAGAAGCTCAGCAGCTTTTCGACGATCTTGGGGAACACCTTTCCCATCATAGTAGGACATGCCAAGCGCGTATAACGCGGGCGGGTAATTCTGTTCGGCGGCCAAACGAAACCAGGTATTGGCCACTTTATAATCCCGCTCAACCCCTAGGCCGCTAAAGTAAAGAGCTCCTAAATTGTATTGCGCGCGATCTAAACCTTGCTTGGCCGACTTGGTAAACCATTCGGCAGCTTTCGTGCGATTACGCACCAAGCCTTCACCGTTGTAATAAAAAATGGCGAGGTTGTACTGCGACTCTGGGGAGCCACGTTGGGCCTCCGCACGTACTTTTGAGAGGGAGATAGTGTCGCGATCGCCTTTAATGGATGGGGCTGCATAAGTGACAGACATGCCAGCGCATAAGCAGAACATCGCCAAGCGACTCCAGAGAGTTAGGGGCATATCTTCTTCCATCAAACAAAAGTGCGATTAACAATTTACCAATCGATAGACGGCACGGGAAGTGCAAAGTCGGGTCTATGTGTTGGAATTGTGTTTATACCGTCGCGTAATGATCTTTTTCTGCAACCCAGCGTTGCAGGAGTGCCTGCTCAAGTCTAGCGTTATCTTGCATGAGGTGCTCTGCTAGCAGACGAGCAGGCTCTAATAAGTGTTGGTCCCGCAGCAAATCCGCCATGCGAAAACTGATATCTCCGGTTTGGCGAGTACCCAGCACCTCGCCAGGCCCTCGCAAACTGAGGTCCTTTTCAGCAATAACAAAGCCATCTTGCGAGTCGCGCAGAATTTGCAGGCGCTCACGTCCTAGATTGGATAACGGGGTTTGATAAAGAAGCACGCAGAAGCTAGCCGCCGACCCTCGCCCCACACGTCCGCGTAACTGATGGAGCTGAGACAGGCCTAAGCGCTCCGGATTTTCTATCACCATCAGACTGGCGTTGGGCACATCCACACCAACCTCAATGACGGTGGTGGCGACGAGAACCGCTATTTGACCACTCGCGAAGGCGGCCATGATGGCGGCCTTGTCAGCCGCTTTGAGCTGGCCATGAATTAAGCCAATGGCGAGATGGGGCAGAGACTCCCGCAGCAACTCAGCTGCGACCTCTGCGGCTTGCGCTTGGATTTGTTCGTTGTCTTCAATCAGCGTGCACACCCAATACACTTGTTGGCCATTGGCCACATGATGGGCAATACGCGTAATCAGGTCGTCGCGGCGGGTGGCGGGAAGCACGACGGTCTGGATGGGTTGACGGCCCGGTGGCAAGCCTTGAATAACCGACGTATCGAGATCGCCATAGGCGCTCATGGCCAGCGTGCGCGGAATGGGGGTGGCTGTCATGATGAGTTGATGGGGCGCGAATCCGCTGGCCAGGCCGCGTCGGGTCAGCGCTAAGCGTTGCTCAACACCGAAGCGATGTTGCTCATCAATAATCACCAAACCTAATCGGGCGAATTGCACGCTGTCTTGAAACAGCGCATGCGTGCCGGTGACCAGGCGGCACTCGCCCGAAGCGATGCTGTTGAGCTGAGTCTGTCGCGCCTTGCCGGTGACTTTGCCGGCCAGCCATCCCACCGGAATGCCCAAGGGCTCGAACCAGCTTTGAAAGCGCTGGCGATGTTGTTCTGCCAGAATTTCCGTGGGGGCCATGATGGCCACTTGGTAACCAGCGGCGAGTACCGGGCAGGCAGCGAGTGCGGCTACCACGGTTTTGCCAGAGCCTACATCCCCTTGAACCAAGCGCAGCATAGGCGTGGGTTGTTGCAGATCGTGACGAATTTCGTGCAGTACCGTCTGCTGACCGTGGGTCAGTTGAAAGGGCAGTTGGTGAAGAAACTGTTCACTGAGTTGGGCGCTGTCGGTGCAGGCAGGCGCGGGCCACTGTCGTTGACGCTGGCGCCGCTGCAGCAGACTGAGCTGATGTGCCACCAGCTCCTCGAAGGCTAATCGTTGTTGCGCAGGATGCTCGCCCGCAAGCAAGCGACGGCGGTCGCTATCGAGCGGTGGCGCATGCACATAACGCAGGGCATCGGCCAAGGTCCAGCCGCCGCTGCTGCGCGCGGGCAGCACATCCACCAGTGCATCGGTTTGATCCAGCAGGGGCAGGGCTCGTGCCATTAACTCCCGCAATCGGCGTTGCGTCAGGCCATCCACCAACGGGTAAATCGGCGTGAGCGTGGCGGTCAGGCCGGACTCGGGCGACGCCGTTTCTTCATTCAGAAACTCGACTTCAGGATGCACCATTTCTGGCCCTAGCGGCCCCAGGCGCACCTCACCAAAAACGCGTATGCGCAGACCTGGCCGGTAGCTTTCTTTTTGACTTTGACGGAAATGGTAAAAGCGCAGGGTGAGTCCACCCGTGTGGTCACGCAGACGAACGAGCAAGGCGCGGCGGCGACCGAGTGCGATATCCGCGAGCTTCACTTCGCCTTCGGCCAAGGTGGTCATGCCAGGAATCAACGCGCCGAAGGGCGTGATTTGACTACGGTCTTCGTATTGGCGAGGGAGAAGAAACAGCAGGTCTTCAACCGTGTTAATGCCTAGTTTCGCGAGCTTTTCAGCCAGCGCCGGGCCTACGCCACGGAGTTGACGCATGGGCAGCGAGTGAAGAAAACCGCTGGCCGATGTCATGTGAGACGAACAGCGCCCGGGAGTTGCAACGATTGCAAGGCTTGTGTGAGCGCCTCTAATGCGCGTCGACGCGGGAAGCGGTAGCGGCTGGCAAGTACGATTTGGCGCATAGGGGCGGGCTTGAGCGGCCGCGAAATAACGTCGTCGTCCACTAGATAAGGTTCGGCAATAGCCGGAATAAACGTGCTGCCCAGGCCGTTGGCAACCATATGACGCAGCGTCATGAGCGAGCTGCCGGTTCGGATGCTGCCGGCGGCACTGCTCAGGGCACAAGTCTCTAGCACTTGGTCCCGGAAGCAATGGCCTTCACCGAGCATCAAGAGCGGGCTGTTACTGACCTCACTGCTCGTAATGCTGCGGCGCTTCGCCCAAGGGTGTTGCGCCGACATTAACAAGCTAAAGGGCTCTTCAAACAAGGCCACGACGCGTGTCTCCGGTGGCTCGAAGGGCAGAGCCACCAGAATGGCGTCTAAGTCACCATTGGCGAGTTGTTGATCAAGCACATGGGTATAGTTTTCTTCTAAATACAGCTTTAAGGGGCTGGCACTGGCTCTGAGTTGCCGTATTAAAGCCGGAAATAAGTAGGGCCCCAGCGTAAAAATGGCGCCGACACGCAAGGGTTCGGCAAATTCGTCTCTGGCTTGATTGGCAAGATGCGTGAGTGTTTCTGCTTCATTGAGTACCACTTGCGCTTGTGCAATGACGGCTTCGCCGGCAGGTGTGACGAGAACCCCGTGACGATGGCGTTCGAATATACTCAAATTGAGTGATTCTTCGAGTTTGCGAATGGCCACCGACAGCGTCGGTTGCGCCACATGGCAACGCTCAGCCGCGCGGCCAAAATGGCGCTCTTGGGCTAAGGTGACTAAATAACGAAGCTCGGTCAGTGTCATGGGTCATCACACGAATTGGGTTTCAATGAACAGTAGCCAAAACCTATGAGTTTGGGAATTCTATGGCAAGAATATTAATCGTGGGTGCGGGCGATGTGGGTGGCCGCGTTGCGGTGCTTTTGGCCGAGCAGGGCCATCATGTTTGGGCATTGCGTCGGTCCATGCCCGAAAAACGGCAGCCACTTGCGGGAGTGCAAACGCTAGTTGCTGACGTCACATGCCCAGAAACCCTAACGCAGTTGCCAGAGAACGTAGACTTGGTCATTACGGCCCTGAGCCCAGGTGAGTCCGGGGAAGCGGCGTACCGTCGAGTGTATGTGGAAGGCACACGACATCTGCTTCAGGCCCTAGAAGGGCAGAACGTGAATCGTCACTTTTGGGTGTCATCAACCAGTGTTTACGGCGAACAAAACGGTGCTTGGATAGATGACAACACGCCCGTAGATGCCAGCAGCCCAACAACGGCGGCCTTAATCGCTGCGGAAGCGGTGGCCACGGCATCGTCGATCCCGTGCACCCTGGTGCGTTTTGGCGGGCTGTATGGTCCGGGGCGGCATTGGTTATTGCGATGGGTTAGTTCGGGGCGCCCCATGCAGTCACAGCCGCCGGTGTGGAGCAATCGCATACACGTGGAGGATGCCGCAGGATTTTTGGCCCATCTCGCGATGCTGGCCTTACGGGGCGAAACACTGCACGACAGTTATATCGGCGTAGATGATGCGCCCAGTGCGCAGCATGAAGTACTGACTTGGCTGGCGCAGCAGCTAGGCTGCGCGGTGCCACCTGAAGTGGCCGAAGTCAGTTTTCAGCAGGGTAAACGGCTGCGCAATAGTCGTTTGCGGGCTAGTGGCTATGAGCTCTGCTACCCCAGTTTCCGCGAGGGTTATAAACAAGTTTTGACGGCGCGCATGGCGCAGTAACATTTCT
This sequence comes from Moraxellaceae bacterium UBA2477, assembly GCA_002342025.1. Taxonomy (GTDB): domain Bacteria; phylum Pseudomonadota; class Gammaproteobacteria; order Pseudomonadales; family Moraxellaceae; genus Perlucidibaca. The sequence continues at coordinate 13,541 of DDPD01000014.1, forward strand.
TTGATAGCCGAATTAACACAATCGCATTACTATTTGGTCGCTAAATTACAACAGGTCGTCGGCTAGTTGGCTTGCGGGTCAGTGAGGAAGGTTATGCAGTTGCGCTCAATTGTCACAGCAATGATTGTTGGTTTATCGCTTTCTGGGTGTGGAACTGACTCGGCCACAAAGCCTAATCCTCAAGCTAACGAGGGTGGCGGTGGCGCGCCCAATAAAGCGGAGCGTGTGGCGGCCTTTAAGGTGCCTAATCTCACGCAGCAAACACCTGAAAATATTCAGGAAGCATCCTGCGCTCGTAAAGCTAATCTCACAGGCGGCCGTCACCATCAGGTAACGCTGCCTTCAGCGAGTGGCGAAGTTATTAGCTTCGAAGTCATTGAGCCAAAAGTCATTAATTGCGTGGTGGGTAACCCACTCGTACTACATGGCCATGGCTTTGGCGGCTCGCGCACCATCGATCCCGCAGGGACGTTTTTAGAAAAGTTACAAAATAACGGCTATGCCGTGATCAGTATTGATCAGCGTGGTTTTGGCAAGAGTACAGGTACCGTGCGAGTCATGGACCCCAATGCCGAAGGTAAGGACTTACTACAAATCCTGGATTGGGCCGAGAAAAATCTCGACTACCTATCACAAGAAACGACGGACAAGGTGAGTTACAACCTCGTTGCGGGTGCAACAGGTGGCAGCTATGGTGGTATGTATCAGATGCTGATCCACAACACCGACCCCAAGCGTCGTTTAGATGTTTTAACGCCAGACATCACGCCACATGACCTTCGTTACAGCTTGAACCCTAGCAATACCGTTAAGTCGGCTTGGGTCGCGTTGTTATCAGCAGGAGGTGAGACGGGTGCAAGTGAAAAGCTGATTGGCGGCTTAGATCCCGTGCTTAAAGAAACGTTGGTGCGGGGAGTATCGACCAACATGATTCATGCGGGTGCACTGCCGTTCTTCTATTACCACAGTGTGCGTTATTTTACCGAAGCCAAGCCCGCGAGTGCGCAAGAGCCAATGAGCTTCTTAGGGGCACCGCTGAGCGATTTGTTGACTTACGATGTGCCTGCAACTAAGCCCAAGCCGGTGAGTATTTTGTTCTCGCAAGGCATGCGCGACACACTCTTTAATTTCAACGACGGTTGGAACAATTTTCGCGCTTATAAAGCGATTGGTGGTGATGTGCGACTGCTCACCCACGAGTCGGGCCATATTTTGCCAGGTACCCAGACTGTTTTAGGTCAGGCAGGCCCTTTGGGTGATGGGGTAAATCAGATCATTTCGCAATTGAATAGCGCTGGGCTCAGTACGGTGGAGCTGCAGAAGCCAGCGGGTGCAAATGCTTGTGGTGCACTGGATCGTTTTGATCTGACCTTAGCGTTCCTCAATGAAAAACTGAATCCTCCTGCTAAGGTCGCGAGCCCAGCTGCCGTCTTAGCCGGTTTAGATCGCTTAAAAAGCCAAGTGTGTTTATCGCTGGCGGATAAAAAAGCGGTTTGGGTGAATGTGGATCAGATTGATGACAAGAACTTAGTGAAATCAGTTGCGATTCCAGCCACAACCTTGCCGGTAGCTAACTCTGTGCTGGGTATCACCAGTCTCTTGCAGCCTGCGTTCATTCCATTAGCTGGCTTGCCCGCTGGTCGTCGGACGGTAGCAGGTATCGGTCAACTGAAGATTAATGTGGCTTCAATGCTGCCTGCGGACGGTTGTGCGATGTCTGGTGATTTGCCAGGGGAGTTCCCGCTTAAAGGTTGCGACTCAATTATCTATGTCGGCTGGGGTGCTAAAGCAGGTTCTGCTGCACCACGCTTACTCGATGAGCAAGTCGTGCCAGTGCGGGGTCTGGGCGATCACACCGTGAGTATGACGGGCGTTGCTGACGAGTTGGCGAGTGATGAGACCTTAGGCTTGCTTGTATATGGCTACCACTTGCAGTATTTCACCAGTATTTCGCGTGACCTCTTGGTGCCCGCGGTGACGGTGAGTGGCACGGTGGATGTGCCATTGCTAAACCCGTAACCGCGGGGGCGAAGGTGGTGCTGCGCTTAGGCCGGCACCACCACAATGCCATCCATTTCTACTAATGCGGCACGGGGTAGCGAGGCTACGCCAATGGCAGCGCGCGCCGGGTAAGGCTGCTGAAAATAACGCGCCATGATTTCGTTAACCAAGGTGAAGTGGCCCAAGTCTGTTAAGAAAATATTGAGCTTAGCAATGTCATTGAGGCTGGCGCCGCCGGCTTCACAGACCGCTTTCAGGTTGTCAAAAACCTGCACGATTTGCGCTTCTATGCCGTCCACCATCTGCATGCTGGCAGGGTCCAAGCCGATTTGGCCGGACAAATAAATAGTGTTGCCCACTTTCACCGCTTGCGAGTAAGTGCCGATGGCGGCAGGTGCCGCACTCGTGGAAATGATGGAACGATTCATAGCGACTCCCTAGAGAAAGAAAAATGGCGGCGTCAGGCTTTGACGCGAATAACTTTATCGACGCCGGTCAACACGCGGATACGTTTAATAATCTGAGCCAGATGAATGCGGTCTTTGACCAAGAGGCCGAGCTGCATCACACCGTGATGAGAGCCCTTTTCTTCAATGCTAATGTGCTCGATATTGGCATTGCTATCGGTGACAACGCTGGCAATGGTTGCCAATAAGCCCCGTTGATTCACCAGAGCAATGCGCAATTCACTTTGAAACTCCCGATCAATTTTATCGGACCAACGAAGCGGTAGGCATTTATCCGGGCTGGCGCGCAACTCCGTGCTGATGTTGCGGCACTTCTGGCGATGCACAACGATGCCGCGACCGGCGCTGAGATGGCCCATGATGTCATCGCCCGGAAGGGGGCGACAGCAACGAGCATAGGACACAACCAGCCCTTCCGTGCCGCGAATCGCAATGCCTTTGGTGGCGGCGTTGCGCTTAGAAAATAGCTTATCGAGAATGCCCTCTTCCTCGGGCACGAGGCGACGAGCAACAATTTGTGGAACCTGATTGCCCAGCCCTACACTTTCTAACAGCTCTTCCAATTCCTGCATGCCAAGCTCACGCAGTACTTTTTTCACCGTTTTTTCCGGCAGGGTGTCTAGGCTGGCGCCAATATTGGAAAGCGCCTTAGCGAGCAGGCGTCGGCCTAAATCTTGAGACTCGCTACCTTGCTGATCCTTTAAGAAGTGGCGAATTTTAGCTCGGGCACGACTGGTCACAACAAAGTCGAGCCAGCCCGGGTTAGGGCGTGCACCTGGTGCGGTGACGATCTCCACGGTTTGTCCGGTCATGAGCGGTAAGCTGAGCGGTGCAAGTCGGTTGTCTACGCGAGCAGCCACGCAGGTATCGCCCACATCGGAGTGCACGGCATAGGCAAAATCCACCGGGGTGGCGCCACGCGGCAGAGTCATGATGCGACCCTTAGGCGTGAACAAATAGACCTCGTCGGGGAATAGATCGACCTTTACGCTCTCAATGAACTCTAGCGAGTCCCCAGCGTTACGCTGCAGCTCCAGCAATGACTTCATCCACTCCCGCGCACGAGTTTGTGAGGTGTTGGTGAAGCCATCCGACTTATACAGCCAATGTGCGGCGATGCCATTGCTGGCCATGGCATCCATCGCCTCCGAACGAATTTGCACTTCAATGGGCACCCCGCGCGGGCCTTTCAGCACGGTATGCAGCGATTGGTAGCCATTGGTTTTTGGGATCGCGATGTAATCTTTGAATTTGCCCGGTATCGGCTTATACAAATTATGCATGATGCCCAGTGCGCGGTAGCAGGCATCAACGTTTTCCACGATGACGCGGAAGCCATAAACATCCATAATTTCGGCGAAATTGCGGCGTTTATCGCGCATCTTCTCGTAAATGCTGTAAAGATGCTTTTCTCGGCCCTCAACGCGAGCGGTCAATCCTTCGCTCTTAAGGCGTTCGCTCAGGGCAGCTTCCAGCGTGACGACCATTTCTTTGCGGTGGCCGCGCGCAGCGAGAACGGCGCCACGAATGCGCTCGGCGCGCATGGGCCAAATGGCTTGGAAGCCTAACTCTTCGTATTCAATGCGAATGTCATTCATGCCCAGTCGCATGGCGATGGGGGCATAGATTTCCAAGGTTTCGCGCGCCACCCGTTTGCGTTTTTCCAGCGTCAGCACATCCAGCGTGCGCATATTGTGCAGGCGGTCGGCCAACTTAACGACGATAACGCGAACATCCTGCGTCATCGCCAAAATCATTTTCTGGAAATTTTCGGCCTGGGCTTCGGCTTTGGAATTGAAGTGCACTTGGGTGAGTTTGGTAACGCCATCCACGAGCATAGCCACATCGGCGCCAAAGTCGGTGCTCAGGGTTTCTTTCGAAACGCCGGTATCTTCAATCACGTCATGCAGCATCGCGGCCATCAAGCTTTGATGGTCCATATGCATGTCGCACAAAATATGGGCGACGGCTAGCGGGTGCGTGACATAAGGGTCGCCATTGCGTCGAAACTGACCGAGATGGGCCTGTTCGGAGAAAAAATAGGCACGACGGACATCGGCTACTTGCTCGGGGGTCAGGTAGCTAGATAAGCGGTTACAGAGGGTGTCGATGCCGGAGCTCATCCTGTGAGTCTCCGGCTTCGTAGGCCGCGTCGTCAAGGCAGACAAGCGGCTAATTTTGCAGGAAATTGTGTGCGACGTGTATGTTTAGAGCTCGACGGGCGGTTGGTATTCGAGGTCGCCCAAGTTGCTCAAATCCGGGAGCGCTTCTTCTTCCTGCACTTCGGTCAGGATGGAACGCGTGACATGGCCAGCGGCGATTTCGCGCAGGGCCATCACGGTGGGCTTGTCATTTTCCCAAGGCAGGAAGGCTTCTTTGCCGCCAGTAGCGAGTTGACGGGCGCGCTTAGAAGCGACCAGTACGAGCTCGAAACGGTTATCTAGGTTGGTCAAGCAGTCTTCGACGGTTACACGGGCCACGATGTCTCTCCGATGGAGCGATCACAAAAGAGGCGGAATATTACGCGACGAGCCGCCCCAACGCAATGATTAAGACTTAGCCGCCTGTGAGTAGGCGTTTGATCAGCTCCGCCTGGCGTGCCGCCTGTGCGCGGTGGGACGTGCGAGCAGCACGCACAATGGCTTGTAGATCAGCCAGTGCGGTCGCAAAGTCGTCGTTAATGACGAGGTAATCGAACTCGCTGTAGTGAGTGATGTCGGCAATGGCTTCGCTAAGACGATGCGCGATGACCTCATTACTATCTGTGCCACGTCCATTTAAACGTTCGGCAAGCGCCTTTAACGAGGGCGGCAAAATGAAAATCGACAGTGCTTGCGGCATGAGTTCACGGACAATTTGAGCGCCTTGCCAGTCGATTTCGAGAATCACGTCGTGATCGTTGGCAAGCTGCTGTTCGACCCAGGTGCGAGAAGTGCCATAAAGGTTGCCAAAGACTTCGGCATGCTCCAGGAACTGACCTGCTGCGACCTCTGCTAAGAATTGTTCGCGGGAGATGAAATGATAATTAACCCCATCGACTTCGCCGGGACGAGCAGGACGTGTGGTGTGCGACACGGACACGCCGAGACGGTCAGCATCGGCAACTAGCGCTTTGACGAGGGAGGTTTTGCCAGTGCCAGAGGCGGCGGCGATGATAAAAAGGGTGCCAGACATAGCGTGCGCTCGCGTCAGTGTTGTCATTGCTGAAGGTGAGTAGCCTAGCGTGCAATTTAATTAAAGAAAGTAACTTTTTATGAGGTTTGACTCTGCTGCAGCCATTGCCCCGGTGTTAGGCCGGTCCAACGCCTAAAGGCACGCTGAAAAGCGCTTTGCTCTGAAAAGCCACAAGCTAACGCAACATCCGTCAGTACTGTGTTGGCTTGGCCTAGCCAATATAAAGCCGCTTCACGGCGGGTGGCATCTTGGATATTGCGCAAGTTCAACTGGCGCTCACTCATGGATTGACGGAGTTGTCGTGCGCTCAAACCCAGCGCTGTGGCCAAGGCGAGCGTGTCGGGTAGCGGACCGGGCATGGCCCGAAAGCATGCGGCCCGCAGTTCGTTTTCGAGATTAAGCAGGATGGGTTCGGCCAGGAGTCGACGCGCTTCTTTTAAGATCATGCCGCCGGCGCTGGGATCTGCGAAACGCAATTCTTGATTGAGCCAAGTGCTGGGAAAGTAAACCGCCGTGGCTTCTGCCTGAAAGCTGACTGGACAGCCGAAGATGCCTTGATAGTCGGCCTCGGTCGCGCGGGCCGCATGTTGAAAGCTGACCCGATGTCCGTGATCTTGTATTTGCCATAGCGCCGGCCCCAGCAACACCCAACCCGCGAGCGCCAGTTCAATGACCGCCGGCGGCATGGGCAAATGAGGTGTCATGATCAGTGCTACTTCTGCGCTGGGCTCTTGCGGCAGCCTTAGCTCAATTTCAATGCCATCCCAGATCAATGGATCGAGCTCGATCAATCGATTTAGGCCCTCTGCTAGTGTGGTGCTGGCCAACAAGCCCATGCCTAGCCAAGGAAAGGCGCGCAAGCTGAGCGCATGCGCATGGCGAATGCCAATGAGGGCATCCTCTGCCGCCGCAATATACGTTTCCAGTAGGGCGTAGGCCTGATGGAGTGGGATGCGGTAATGGCTATCGTGATGAAGGCGCAAGGAGTCAATGCCGCTGTCGCGCAGTTGCTTATCACTGAGTGAGGACGGCAGCAGCTCGCGCAAGTAGCTAGCGGTCAGGGCGGCTGGTGAGCGCATTTGCGCGGGCAATGTTAGCGATTCAAGTGCCATGTTGGGCGGGCTATTCAGTCAATACTCGTCACCACTCTACACAGTAGTCTGGCAATATCCAAAGTCAGTAGATCAGGAGTAGAGCATGCTAGGTATTCCGTTAGGGTTGGTCACCGCAAACGCCGTGGAGTGGGTCATGCACAAGTATGTATTGCATGACATGGGGCGCGACCCGAAGAACTTCTGGGCATTTCACTTTCACGAGCATCACAAAGTGGTGCGTAAGAATGCCTACCACGATCCGAACTACGAGAAATTCCCGCTCGGCCTGCATGCTCAGGGCAAGGAAGCTTGGGGCTTGATCGCGGCTAGTGCGGCGGTGGCACCATTGTTCCCGGTAGCTCCGTTTTATGTGGGCACGCTCTGGTATTGCGCGGCCAACTACTATCGCGTGCACAAGAAGTCGCACATGGACCCGACTTGGGGGCGAGCCAACATTCCCTGGCACTACGACCACCACATGGGCCGCAACCCCAATGCCAACTGGTGTGTGACTAAACCGTGGTTCGACTATGTCATGGGCACGCGTGAATTCATGCCGGATGCCCCGCGGGAGAGCAATGTGCTGGGGTTGCAGAAGCTGCCGCAGTGGCTGGCGAAGCGCTTGCCGGATCCGATGCGCTTCGGACGCGTGGTTGGCGCACCGCTGAAGTCTGTGCCATCCGTGGCGTGAAGTGTGTTGACGCTCAGTGCGGATCGCTGAGCGAACTATCCCAATAAACCGGTCGTGGCGGTGGTGTCGTCACCCCCGGTTTTGCCTGTAGATATTCTCCAAGCACGCGCGACCAGAGCGTGAGAAAGTGTGCGGCGAAAGCGTCGCTTTTCATTAAATGGCGCTCCATCGCCATGCCCGTGAGCAGCCAGTGCGTAAGCACGAACAGGTGCGTGGCATTAACGCCATCACGTGCCGGCTCAAAGTAGTGTTGCGTCGCCACTTCAAGTGTTTTGTATCCCACGGCCCAGAGTTTCTGAATGATGGCCGACAGCTCCTCATCGCGCCGACTCGCCAGCATGAGCTCCATCAAGGCCAAGCTCTCGGTTTTGCCGAAGAGCTCGTGCCAGCTCGCCAGAATCATGTCGTTGAGGCGATTGTCCGAGTGCTCTAATGCGCGAATGGCATGGCCGAGATAGATGTAGAGCTGGCGAATCAGATGGTCCGCCGTGGCTTCAATAAGCGATGCCTTGGTCGGGAAGTGATGCAGCGGAGCGCCGCGCGATACGCCGGCGGCAGTGATGATCTGGCTGACGGTGGTGCCAACATAACCTTCGGCAGCCAGACATTGCACCGTGGCCTCGATCAGACGCTGGCGCATGGCGTTGCTGCGCTCGGCTTGGGTGCGGCGGGCGCTGTCTTTGACGGCCTCGGATGCGGCGGCTTCGGTCATCTTGGCGTTCTCTGGCGACAATCGGTGTTGCTGCATTCTATCGAGCATTTCACTGAGTCGGGACACGAGAAATACCTGACTGATCGGTCACAAAATGCTTGACAGTATCTCAGCCTGCGCGGTAAAAAACAAACATGTTGTACGGCCGTATTGTAAATATTCTTCATTAGCGCGGCCGGCACTTGGAGGGTTGAGGATGTCTAATCTGCGTTTTGACGGCCGCGTGGCCATTGTGACTGGGGCCGGGAACGGGCTCGGTCGTTCGCATGCCCTGATGCTGGGCGCGCTCGGTGCCAAAGTCGTGGTCAATGACCTTGGCGGTGGCGCGCATGGCGACGGCAAGTCCTCCGCAGCAGCCGACAAGGTCGTGGAAGAAATCAAGGCACTCGGTGGAGAGGCCGTGGCCAACTACGATTCGGTGGAGAACGGGGCGAGCATCGTGCAGACGGCGCTGGATGCCTTCGGCACCATCGATATCGTTATCAACAACGCCGGCATTCTGCGCGATGTCAGCTTCCAGAAGATGACGCAGGGCGACTGGGATCTCATTCTCAAGGTGCATCTGACCGGCTCGATGAGCGTGACTCATGCGGCGTGGCCGATCATGCGCGAGAAGGGTTACGGCCGCATCATCATGACCACCTCAGCGGCCGGTATTTACGGCAACTTCGGCCAGGCCAACTACTGTGCCGCCAAGCTCGGCCTCGCCGGGCTGGCCAACTGCCTCGCCGAGGAAGGCCGCAGCAAGGGCATCCACGTCAATACTATCGCGCCGATTGCCGCGTCTCGGCTGACCGAGACGGTGATGCCGCCAGAGCTGCTGGCCAACCTAAAGCCGGAGAATGTCAGCCCGCTGGTGGCCTGGCTCTGCCATGAGGATTGCGAAGAGACCAAGGGTCTGTTCGAGGTTGGTGCCGGCTACATCGCCAAGCTGCGCTGGGAGCGCACCGTGGGGCAGTCGTTTCCGCTCGGCAAGGCCTTCAGCATCGATGATGTGGCGAAGAAGTGGGACACGATTACCGACTTCACCGATGCCGGGCATCCGGCCAGCGTGAACGATTCCTTTGCGCCGATTCTGCACAACATCAATAACCCGCGCTTGGGTGGCAATGAATTCATTGATCTCGATGAGGCCGCGAAGGCGGAGCTAGTGCTGGAGAACAGTTACGACGAGCGCGACATTGCGCTTTATGCGCTGGGCATCGGCGCAGCACGTGATCCTATGGATGCCACCGAGCTGGGCTATGTGTACGAGCTCGGTGCCGACTTCCGGGTGCTGCCGACCTACGGCGTGATGCCGCAGTCCAACGCCATGCTGGCCGCCGCCAAGACCGGCGGCCTGAAACTGCCGGGCATGAACTTCGGTTTCGATCGCCTGCTGCATGGCGAGCAGTACACCGAGATCAAGCGTCCTCTGCCGCCGCACGCCAAGCTCCGGCATGTGTTCAAGTTCAAGGAAGCCTTCGACAAGGCACCGAATGCGGTGGTGACTTTCGCGGTGCACAGTTATAACGAGACCGGCGAAGAGATCATCTACAACGAGATGACGTCGTTCGTGAAAGGCGCGGGCGGTTGGGGTGGCAATCGTGGCCCATCGGCGGATATCAATGTGCCGCCGGCGCGTGAGCCGGATGCGGTCATCGAAGAGAAGACCGACGACAACCAGACCCTGCTTTATCGTCTGTCCGGCGACTGGAATCCGCTGCATGCCGACCCAGCTTTCGCGAAGGCGTTCGGCTACGAGAAGCCGATTCTGCACGGCATGTGCACCTTCGGCTACTGCGGTCGCCATGTGGTGAAGGCGTTTAGCGGCAACGACCCGCGCTACTTCAAGAGCATCAAGGTACGTTTCGCCAAGAGCGTGTTTCCAGGCGAGACCCTGGTCACGAAGATGTGGAAGGAGTCCGACACCCGCATCCTCTTCGAGACGTCGGTGAAGGAGCGTGGCGAGGTGGTGATCAAGAATGCCGCCGTGGAGCTATATGCCGAAATTCCGGCGCCAAAGGCCAAGGCAAAGACTGAGCCGGCGGCTGGCAAGGCAGCGGCCAGCGGTGTTGATGAGGGCGTGACGCTGGCGGATGTGTTTGGCGGCATCAAGTCTTTCGTGGCCGCCAAGCCCGAGCTGGTCGAGCAGACCAAGACCAGCTTCCAGTTCATTTTCCACAATCCCGAGTCGTCGTGGTTTATTGATCTGCGCAATGCGCCGGGCAGCGTGGGTGCAGGCACGGCAGTTAAGCCGGATGTGACCATCGAGCTCGACAGCCAGTATGTGGACACGCTGTTCGGCGGCGATCTGGCGGCCGTGCAGAAGCTGTTCTTCGGCGGCCAGCTCAAGATCAGCGGCAATGTCATGGCCTCCAACAAGCTCACGGCGCTGGCCGGCATGGACAAGGCTCTGGTGGAGAAGGCGCGCCAGGAGCGTCTGGCCAGCGGTGCCCCGGCCGAGACGGCGGTAGCTGCGCAGGCTCCGCGTGAAGTCTTTGCTGATCGCTTGTTCGCTGCGCTGACCGCCAAGCTCGGCAGTGGCGAGCTCAAGACCGGACTGACCTCCGTACTCCAGTTCAACATCAACGACATCGATGCCGTGTGGTCGGTCGATTTCGGCGGCCGCGAGGTGGTGCGCAGTGCGGCGGCATCGCCGGCGGCGGTCATCGGCCTCAGTGACGACACCCTGAAGGCGCTGGCGGAAGGTGGCGATCTTGCCGTCTTGTTCCAGAAAGGTGCCGTGCGTGTGGATGGCGATGTGCTGCTGGCGCGTGAGCTGACCTGCCTGGCCGGTCTGGCCTGAATCAACCCCGAATTCGAAGAGAGAAAGCATCATGAAGAATCGTGTAAATGTGATTGGCGTGGGCATGACTAAGTTCGCCAAACCCGGTGCCAGTGACGACTACCACGTCATGGCGGCAGACGCAGGCCGCTTGGCGCTGGCCGATGCCGGCATCCGCTACGACGAAGTGCAGCAGGCCTACACCGGCTACGTCTATGGTGACTCCTGCAGCGGCATGCGTGCGGTCTACGAGATCGGCCTCACCGGCATTCCCATTTTTAATGTGAACAGCAACTGTTCGACCGGCTCCAGCGCGCTTTACCTCGGCCGTCAGGCTATCGAGTCCGGTTTGGCCGAGTGTGTGCTCGTGGTCGGTTTCGAGAAGATGGAGAAGGGGGCGCTGGGCGCCAAGTTCAACGACCGTGAGTCGTCGATGTCATTGCACGCTAATGTCATGCTCGCGGCTCAGGGCTTCACCAGCGCCCCACCAGCGGCGCAAATGTTCGGTGGGGCCGGTCGCGAATACCGCTGGCAGCACGGCACGAAGAAAGAGACCTTCGGCAAGATCGCCGAGAAGGCTCGTCGTCACGCTAGCAAGAACCCATATGCGCTGTTTGGTCAGGTGCTGTCGCTGGAAGAAATCATGGCATCGGACGAAGTCTTTGATCCGCTGACCCGCTTCCAGTGCTGCCCGCCAACCTGCGGTGCCGGGGCCGCCGTGCTCTGCTCGGATGAATTTGCCGCCAAACACGGCATCCGTAATCCGGTCTATATAGCCGCCCAATCTATGACCACGGACTTTGCCAGCAGCATCCACGAAAACTCCATGATCAAGATGATCGGTTACGACATGGCCAAGGCTGCCGCTAATCAGGTCTACGAAGCGTCGGGTATCGGTCCGGGCGATGTGGATGTGGTTGAGCTGCATGACTGCTTTACCGCCAACGAGCTCCTGACCTACGAGGCGCTGGGCTTGTGCCCGGAAGGTGGCGCCGAGAAGTTCATCTGGGATGAAGACAACACCTACGGCGGCAAGGTCGTGACCAACCCGTCCGGCGGCTTGCTGTCCAAGGGTCACCCGCTTGGGGCGACGGGGCTGGCGCAGTGCACGGAGCTGGTCTGGCAGCTGCGCGGCACTGCGGATCAAAGGCAGGTCGCCGGCGCGCGCGTGGCGCTGCAGCACAATCTCGGCCTAGGCGGCGCTTGCGTAGTCACGATGTATCGTCGTGACTGAGGGTTAATTCGACTGCGATAACGCTAAGAGAGGTTGACTGACACGTTGCATGCGATTTGAACTTGTCAGGTCAACCCCGTAAGCTCCGCGATTGGTAGACCTTTTGGTCACTTTTTACGGCATTTGCCATTTTCGGGGCTTCATGGACGCATATATCGCCGACTTTCAAGCCAATTTCTGGCTTTATTGCTCTATTCCGTTTATCAGCGGCTTGATTGGATACGTCACCAAAGTCGTGGCGATCAAGATGATGTTTCACCCCATCGAATTCTGGGGCATCAAGCCGTTCTTCGGCTGGCAGGGCATTGTGCCGCGCAAGTCGGTGAAGATGGCGACCATTGCCGTCGACCTGATGACCGAGCGCTTAATTAAGCCCGAAGAAATCTTCGCTAGACTCGACCCCAAACGCATCGCCCGCGAAATCGAAACGCCGATGATGGAAGCGTCGGAAGATATCGTGCGGGAAGTCATGCACCAGTATCAGCCGGGACTCTGGGAAGGTATGCCCGAGTTCATGCGGCAAGCCATCATTAAGCGCGTGAAATCGGAGGCGCCGAAAATCGTAGCCACGATCATGGGCGAGGTGCAGCACGATGTGTCGCGCTATTTCGACATTCGGCACATGGTCATTAGCAATCTGCAAAAAGATAAAACGCTATTGAATGAAGTATTCCAGCGTGTGGGTAAGCAGGAGCTGAAGTTTTTTTGCACCGCCGGGTTCTATTTTGGTTTTACGATCGGCCTGGTGCAGATGGTGTGCTGGGTTATCTTTAAGCAGCCGTGGATGTTGCCTGCCTTCGGTGGCTTTGTTGGCTTGGTGAGTGACTGGCTCGCGCTGCAAATGCTTTTCCGCCCACTCAACCCAAAGAAGTTCATGGGCTTCACGATTCATGGCTTATTTCTTAAACGCCAGAACGAAGTGGCTTCCGATTACGCCGCGCTCATTTCCAAACAAATTCTCACGCCCGGCATCATGATGGAGGAGTTGTTTACTGGCCCGAAATCGGACCGGGTGATTCAATTACTACAGCGCCATGTCCGCCGTGTCATTGATGAGCAAGCCGGTCTTGCGCGCCCGCTGGTGCTCTACGCCGTGGGCACCGAGCGCTATATTCAAATGAAGGCGACCGTAGCCGAACGCATTTTAGAAAAGCTGCCTGACACCATGAAGTACATGGAGAATTACGCTGAAGATGCCATGGATGTGCGCAATACGCTGATTACGCGTATGAAGCAGCTAACGCCTACAGAGTTCGAAGGCATGCTGCGCCCCGCCTTTAAAGAAGAAGAATGGATTCTGATTACGGTCGGTGCAGTGCTCGGCTTTATGGTCGGCGAAATGCAAATCCAGTTCATGCTCTAACGTGACCCGTAGGCATCAATAAAAAGCAGGAGGGTCGCTATGGCGATTAAGGCAAAAGATTTAGGGCCGGATGTGCCGCGCCGAGGCAATGCAGTCGGCCAGTTTATCGGCGAGTTAATGTTGAAGTTGTTGCGCTGGGAAATTGTTGGCGTGCCGCTGACGGCGCCCAAGGCCATGTTCATTGGCGCCCCACATACGTCTAATCGTGATGCCCTAATTGCAGTGGCCGTGATGCTAGCGTTGCGCTTGCGAATTAATGTCATGGTCAAGGCCGAGCTCTTTGTCGGCCCGTTCGGCAAGCTCATTCACTGGTTCGGCATGCGCCCGGTGTATCGCAGCAAATCCATGGGCCTAGTCGAGCAGTCGGCTCAGCAGTATCGCGAGACCGACAAGCTGTATCTAGGCATTGCGCCTGAAGGTACGCGTCATGCCTCTAAGGCGTGGAAGTCCGGTTTCTACCATATTGCGGTGATGGCAGGGGTGCCGATCCAGCCATTCGCGCTGAACTTTGGTGAGCGCAAATTGGAGTTTTTTCCCTTGTTTACGCCGACCGGCGATATCGATGCCGACATAAAGTACCTCATTGGATTGTATCGTGGCGTGGTGCCAGCCGACCCCAGCCGGCTCTCGATTCCGCTGCGCGAGTTAAACGAAAAGGACTAAGTGATGAACCCGATTATGCGCCGCGCCTTGAATGCCGGACTGTCTGCGAATTCGCGTGTCGCCTCGGTGGTGGACAATGCGTTTGACTGGCTGTTTCTGCGCGAAACGCTGGTGCAATCGGGCCTCACCGCGCACGAAGTGATTTTTGAATCGGATCCGATGTCGTTGCGTTATTACCCGCCACCCGCTGAGCAATTCATCGAGATGGCCGATAACGAACGCGTGCGCGTCGAGCATCAGCGGCATCCGGTACCGCTGGTTTTAGTGCCGCCGCTGGGCGTCACCACCGAGTCGTTTGATTTAATGCCGCATCGCAGCCTGGTGCGCTATATGGCCGCCCGAGGCTTCCATGTCTATCTGATTGACTGGGGCAAGCCCCAACGTCGTCATGCCCAGCTGGGTATGCAGGATTACGCACAGCACATGATGAGCGACGCCCTAGCGGAGGTGCGCCGTCACTCGGGTAGCGAAGATGTGTCGCTTATGGGTTGGTGCATGGGTGGCCTGCTGTCGCTGGTCTATATGGGGCTGACGCAAGATCAGCACATTCGCAATCTGATTACCATTGCTAGCCCCATTAACATGCGCGGTGGCGGCATTGTGGCGAAGGCGGCCACTGCCATGAATGCGCCCGCTCAATTGGTGCGCAAATTCAGTGGCTGGCGCTTACACAATCTGAATCCCAGCCGCCTGCATTCACCGGGCTGGATGACCACGTTGGGTTTTAAGCTCACCGATCCCATCGGCAGCATTACCACCTATTGGGACCTGCTGACCAAGCTCTGGGATCGCGACTTTGTCGAGAGCCACTCAACCACCGCCGACTACTTGAACAATATGCTGGATTATCCCGGTGGCGTGATTCAGGACATGATGGTGAAGATGGCCATCGACAACCAGA
This sequence comes from Moraxellaceae bacterium UBA2477, assembly GCA_002342025.1. Taxonomy (GTDB): domain Bacteria; phylum Pseudomonadota; class Gammaproteobacteria; order Pseudomonadales; family Moraxellaceae; genus Perlucidibaca. Next base: position 28,608 of record DDPD01000014.1, read on the forward strand.
TGGCGACAGGTCGAATTGAAATTCGTGATGCCGTGGCCGACCTCACCACCATCACCGCCAATATGCTCGTGTTTGCCGGTAAGACCGATGTGCTGGTACCCGAGGGAATTGCCCGCCGCAGCATTGAATTGGTGGCCTCAAAAGACAAACAGTTCCATGTTTCCCCAGGCGGGCATATGGGCGTGATTCTCGGTAGCAAAGCCGTGAAGTCCGTTTGGGAGCCAACGGTGCAGTGGTTGTCGTCACGCTCGCAATGGTCAGCGGATGGCCGCCAACGCAGCAGTACCGCCGACATGACCGCGCGACAGGCGCGTCAACGCCGCATCGCGGAAGACCCAACGCTGTAAGTTTATTTGTGGAAGGATAAAAGCCATGCCTGCAGCAAATGCGCGTCGAGCCGATAAGTACCCGGTACAACGCTTGCTCGAACATGCCCGCAAAGCGCCCGACAAAATCTGGTTGGTGCAACCGGCTGGTGACAGCGTTCGCCAATGGACTTGGTCGCAAGCGGCGCGCGAAGTTGGCCGTATGGCAGCTGCCCTGAAGGCACAGAATTGGCCCGCCGGCAGTGCTATTGCTATCTCGGGCCGGAACACCGCGCATTGGTTTCTCGCCGATTTAGCGATTCAGTGGGCAGGGCATGTCACTGTTGGTTTATTTCCTAAACAAGCGCCCTCGGCAACGCAATACATCTTGCAGCACTGCGAAGCACGGGCGGTGTTTCTCGGGCCCATGCCTGATGGCGCGGATTTTCTGGCCGCTATTCCTGAAGGCGTGACCACCATTCGTTTCCCGTATGTGGAAGCCCCGCATGCGGATATTGATTGGGACGATATGGCGCAGGCGCAGTCCCCGCTCAGCCAATACGACAGACCTGAACCCGACACCTTGATGACGCTGATCTATACCTCGGGTACCACGGGGCACCCTAAGGGCGTGATGATTACCTATGGCGCGATGGCCTGGACAGCACAGTCTTTCCTATCCAAGTTTCCTCCAGCTACTGCGCATGAGCGGCTGTTTTCCTATTTGCCCTTGGCTCACGTGCTGGAGCGCGCGGCCGTAGAAACCGCGAGTTTGCTCTGGCAGGCCGAAGTGCATTTTCTGGAAGCACTGGACAAGCTGGCGCAGCAATTACCGCAAGTCGCTCCGACGCGATTCTTTGCCGTACCGTTGGTGTGGGGGCGCTTTAAGGCCGGCATCTTAGGCAAGCTCTCTGAGAGCAAACTCGATCGCCTCATGGCCATTCCCATTTTGCGTGATGTGGTGCGTTTCAAATTGCTGAAAACCCTGGGCTTACAGAATGTTCGCATGGCGCTATCCGGTGCCGCGCCAATTCCGGTGAGCACGCTGGAGTGGTACAAGCGCGTGCTCGGTTTGGAGATTTTGGAAGGCTACGGCATGACCGAAAATTTGGCCTATGTTGCTGCGGGTTTGCCCGGACGGACACGCCCCGGCTCCGTCGGTAAGCCCTTTCCGGACTCCGGTTTCCGGCTCTCAGACGAAGGCGAAGTTCAGGTCAAGCACCCGGGCGTGATGGCCGGCTACTTGAAAGAGCCCGACAAAACGCTAGAGGCATTTACCGCCGATGGTTGGCTTAAAACGGGCGATAAAGGCCGTCTAGACCACGATGGCTACCTCTATATCACCGGTCGTGTGAAAGACATTTTCAAGACGGCGAAAGGCAAGTATGTAGCGCCGGCGCCCATTGAGGGCGCCATGGCGAAATCGGCGTTGATCGATCAGCTCTGCTTAGTGGGCATGAATTTGACGCAGCCGGTCATGATCATGACGCTCACGGCCGATGCCTTGGACCTTCCACGCCAGACGGTTGAGCGCGAGCTATTGGCCCTGCTCGATACGGTCAATAGCGATCTAGAGGATCACGAAAAAGTCGCTAAGATCATCATCACCAGTGACAGCTGGACGATCGATAACGGCTTTCTGACCCCGACGCTGAAAGTTAAGCGTAATCTCGTTGAGGCCAACTACGCGGGCTTGGTCGAGCGCGAGGCTGCCAATCGCCGAACGCTGTTGGTCTGGGTTTGAGCGCGTCACTCGACGTTCTGAATCTGTTCCCGCATCTGCTCAATCAGCACCTTCAATTCAACTGATGACAAGGTGCTGTCGGCGCTTACCGACTTGGAGCCCAGGGTGTTGGCTTCGCGATTGAGCTCCTGCATGAGGAAATCGAGGCGACGGCCCACCGCGCCGCCACCGGCCAATACCCGGCGAATTTCGGTGACATGCGCGAGTAGGCGGTCCACTTCTTCAGCCACATCCATCTTCTGCGCGAACAGCACCACTTCCTGCTCCAGCCTTTCAGCGGACAAATCGGCCTTGGCTTCCGCGACGCGTGCGAGCAGCTTGCTGCGGAAATGCTGAAGGATTTGCGGCAGGCGTTCGCGCACGCCGCTGACCTCGCGCTCGATGCCTTGCAGCCGGGCTTCGACCAGCTCATGCAGCGCGGCACCTTCGCGGGCACGCATGGCCATGAAGTCCTGCATAGCCTGCGCGAACAAAGCGTCGGCACTGGCGAGCAGGGCTGAAGCATCTACCTCTTGGGTGATTAGCACGCCGGGCAGGTGCAGCAGATCCACCGCATTCAGCGGGGCTGTATTCGCCGCGAGCTGATCGATCTCGCGCAATGCGCTGAGCAGCTGCTGTACGCGTGCGGTATTGATGGTCACGGCTTCACTGCTGTCGGCGGCTTCGTAGCGCGCGCTGATCTCGACTTTGCCGCGCGCAACGTGTTCGCGCAGGCGATCGCGCCAGGCAAACTCTCGTGCGCGGACGGCATCGGCCAAACGAAAGCTGGCTTCCAGATGCCGGCTGTTGACGGAGCGAATTTCGATGGCCAGCAGGCCTAAGGCGCTGCGTTGTTCAGCGCGGGCGAAGGCGGTCATGCTGTGAATAGGCTGGCTCATGCGCAGTTCTCGGGGCAGAAAAGACGAAGACGGTGATTGTAGCGGCTATACTCCACGCCATTACAGATCTCTCATCATTCAGGAATGTTTCCATGCGCGCTTCCGGCCGTCTGCACGATCAGCTTCGCTCCGTCACCATCACCCGCGATTTCACCTGCCATGCCGAGGGGTCGGTGCTGGTCGAGTTCGGCCAGACCAAGGTGCTGTGCACGGCCAGTGTCGAGGCCGGCGTGCCGCGCTTCATGAAGGGCAAGGGTGAGGGCTGGATCACGGCTGAATACAGCATGCTGCCGCGCGCCACGCACACGCGTAACCAGCGCGAGGCCAGCAAGGGCAAGCAGGGCGGGCGTACGCTGGAGATTCAACGCCTGATTGGTCGCTCGCTGCGCGCCATGGTCGATCTGAAGAAGCTCGGCGAAAACACCATCACCATCGACTGCGATGTGATTCAGGCCGATGGCGGCACGCGCACGGCGGCGATCACCGGCGGTGCTGTCGCACTGGTCGATGCCTTGACCTGGATGTTGAACCAGAAAATGATTAAGAACGACCCGCTGATTGGTCTGATTGCCGCGATTTCGGTGGGCATCGTCAAGGGCGAGCCTATGCTCGATCTCGAATACACGGAAGATTCAGCCTGTGATACCGATATGAATGTGGTCATTAACCAGCTCGGCGGCATCATTGAGATTCAGGGTACGGCCGAGGGTGCAGCATTCTCGCGTAAGGAAGTGGATGCGCTCATGGATTTGGCCGAGAAGGGTGTGAAAGAGCTGGTTCAGGCGCAGCAGAAAGCACTGAACTGGTAAGCGGGTGAGTTAACTCAACACAACAAGTAGAAGTGAGTCATGCCGGATTTTCACGTGTTCACACTGTTTGTGGCGTTCAATGCGGTGCTGCGCTGACCTTTACGTTGCAGATTGTGGGCGCACTCACATAGCGACACAATACTGAACAATCCCTCAGAATTTCGCCGATAGCACGCTATTGGCGAAATTTTTTACCAACAAAAACAATTACCTATTCCTATTCGCAGCGAGGATTTAGGCGACTCAATATCCGACTTTTATCAGACCCTCAGTGGGCACTAAACTGCCATTGAAGGATGTAACAGTTATTGCTGACTTTTTCATGGTTGGCGCTGGCATCTGATGATCAGGATAGAGAGGTCTCCTCATGAACACTGCTACTGTGCTTGATTTCGCTGCCCATACGCCGGTGCAAAATAAGGCTATCCCTGTGCGGCATCTGGCGTTTAATTTCGATGCCAGTCAGGCCGACGATAAGTTTTATTTACGTGCGGAATTGGCTACCGCCTACTTTGAAGCCCTGTCCATTTTTCTGACCTACGGCGAAGACCTGGTCATTGATACCGCGCGTCATCATCGCCAGTTCCTCACAGACCCGTTACTCAAGCAGCGCGTCACCGCCTTGATTGGTCAGGAGGCGATTCATTCAAAAATGCATAACGAATGGAATGATGTGTTGGCACAGCATCGCTTTCCTGTCCCCCTCTTCCGTTTCCTAGGCAGCAAGGTGTTCGAGTACGGCTTTAATCGATTCCCTCAGCCCTTGAAGCTTTCCATGATGGCGGGCATTGAGCATTTCACGGCGGTGCTGGCGGAATTCATGATGAAGCATGAAGATAATTTTTTCCAAACTAGCGACGAGCAACAGCGCGCCTTGTGGATGTGGCACATGCTGGAAGAGTCTGAGCACAAAGACATCGCCTACGATGTGTACCAGACTTTATCGGCCAACTACCCCCTGCGGGTGGTGGGCTTCGTGATCGCCCTCATCACCATCACCGTATTAGTGCCATTCGCAGCAACGCTCATTCCGGTTATTCGTAAGCCGAGCAATGTATTGAGCCTGAGCTACTGGAAAGATGTGAAACGCAGTGCCGCGCTGATTTTCGGTCGTGAAGACGGTGTTTACGGCAGCAGCATGAGCCATATCTTTGACTATTTACGTCGAGACTTTCACCCGAATGATCATGACACCTCCGAATGGCTGGCCTATTACAAGCAGCGTCTGCTAGACCCCAAAACAGGATTGCTCGCACCGTATTTCGTGCGTGAATTTACCCCTGGCCTGCAAGCTTAATCACTCCTGGGATACTTAAGTCATGCTGAATTTTTTAAAAGGGCGAGCCACCAAGCCAAGTCACTCGGCGTATGCCGTAGTTACGGGAGCCGGCAGTGGCATTGGCCGTAGCTTTTCGCTGGAGCTGGCCCGTCGTCAGGGTGTGGTGGTGTGTGCCGACATTAATCTGGCAGCCGCCCAAGAAACGGTCGCGCTGATTGAGCAGGCCGGTGGCAGAGCGTATGCCGTGAGCTGTGATGTGGGCGAGGCGGAGGCGGTGCGCGCCTTGGCGGAAAACGCAGAGCAGTTACTGGGCCATGCGGTCACGCTGCTCATCAATAACGCTGGGGTGGGTCTGGGTGGCAAGTTTCATGAGCAGTCCTTAGACGACTGGAAGTGGTGCATGCACGTCAACCTATGGGGCGTTATTCATGGCTGCCATTATTTTGTGCCGGGATTTAAGCGAAATGGGCGCGGCGCCATCATCAATGTGGCCTCCGCAGCGTCGTATACGGCGGCGCCGGAAATGAGCGCGTACAACGTCACCAAAGCGGGTGTGCGGGCGCTGTCCGAAACGCTATACGCTGAACTGAAATCGGACAACATTCGCGTGAATGTGTTGTGCCCGACCTTGGTGCCAACCAACATCATCAAAAATGGCCGTATTCCCGGACGCTACTCCGGCCTCGCCGATCATGCACTGATGAACTTTGCCATGACCACCAGTGACTCGGTGGCGAAACTGACCTTGGATAGACTGGATCAAGGCCAGCTCTATACCACCCCTCAACTAGACGCCAAGCTGTTTTGGTTAATGAAGCGTCTAGCCCCGAATTGGTATGCCGACTTTCTCGGCCTGTCTTATCGTTTCTTAAAATAATTACTCAAGGGTTATGTGACGTGTCAGCCACTAAACGAAACGTAAAAAAGTCTAGCGCACACATTTATGACACCTTCATCGTGGGTGCTGGTATCTCGGGCATTGCCGCTGCCGTGAAATTACGTGAAGCAGGGCTTCATGACTTTAAGATCATTGAGCGGGCCGCTCGCGTCGGCGGCACGTGGCGTGAGAACACGTATCCTGGCTGTGGCTGCGATGTGCCTTCTTCGCTCTACTCCTACTCCTTTTTCTTGAGCAGTAAGTGGAGCCGACTCTTCGCCAAGCAGCCCGAAATTCTGAGCTACTTGGAAGAAGTGAGTGACGCGCTACAGGTCACCCCACTAATCGATTTCAATACCTCGCTGGAAAGTGCCACGTGGGATGAGTCTCGTCATGTTTGGGTCCTTGTGACTAATCAAGGCGAATTTTTAGCGCGTTCCGTGGTTTTTGCCACAGGCCCCATAACAGAGTCGAAAACACCCGCGTTGCCGGGACTGGAGACTTTCACGGGTGAAATGTTCCACTCAGCGCGCTGGAATCATAACTACGACTTGGCGGGTAAGCGCGTGGCTGTTATTGGTACAGGCGCATCGGCCATTCAGTTTGTGCCGGAAATTCAGCCCAAGGTGAAATCCTTGTTGGTGTTTCAGCGCACCGCTCCGTGGGTTCTGCCTAAGCCAGATATGCCCCTGGGTGACAGCGCCAAGCAGCTCATCGAACGTCTGCCGGTAATTCAACAGGGCTGGCGCAAAGCCGTTGCCAGCTCGCTGAATGCTGTGAATTTCGGGCTTCGTAACCCGGCGGTCTTGAAACCTATTAGCACGGCCGCTAAGCAGCTACTGAAATTGCAAATCAAAGACCCCGACCTGCGCCGAGCCGTGACACCCGACTTCACCTTGGGCTGTAAGCGCATTTTATTTGCCAACAATTACTACCCGGCTTTGCAGGCCCCCAACACCCGTTTGATCCCGCACGGATTAGTCGCGGTTGAGGGCAATACCGTGATTGCTGCCAACGGTGAGCGTCATGAGGTGGATGTGATTATTTGGGGAACCGGCTTTGAGGTTTCGCATCCGCCCATTGGCCGACATGTCATTAATGCGAACGGTGAGCGACTCTCGGACCTTTGGGTGAGTGGCTCCCCCGAAGCCTATTTAGGCGCAACCTTGGCCAATACGCCCAACGCGTTTTTAGTGCTGGGCCCCAATGTATTGGTCTACGACTCGTTTATTGGCCTGGCGGAAGCGCAACTGGGCTACATCGTGGATGGCATTAAGCAAATTAAAACACGCGGCATTCGTAAGCTAACCATCAAGCCCTCGGTACTGAAAGCGCATAACGAAAAAGTGCAGAAGCACCTACAAGGGACGGTGTTTAACAGTGGCGGTTGCCGCAGCTATTACTTGGATCAGAACGGTCGCAACTTTGCAGCCTGGCCATGGTCGTTAGCAACCTTGCGTAAGCGGCTCAGTGCCTTCCACTTGGAAGACTACGACGTGGTGTATGAAGAGGCTAAGCAGGCGCTGTCGGCTGAAGTGGCTTAGCTAGGTTGTGCGGCGCTTGTAATGTAGCGCTGCACGATGCCGGCCAGGCCATCACAGAGCTGTTCAAAGCTTATGGGTGGTTTGGGGTCAGAAAGGTGATGCAGCATCATGTAAATGCCCGTGTTCACCATGATGTAGGCCATGGTGGGCAAGTCTTTGATGGCGCCATATTCGGGCTTATTCATGATGAACGCGGTCACCAGCTGCATCAGCATTTGCCGGATGGGATCTAAGTAAAGCAAGGAATCGCTGTCGACCAGCTTGCGGGCGACTTTCAAATATCGGCCATCATCGCGTTGCAGCAGCGCGCCAAAATGCGTTAGCAACGTTCGTGTGCCCTGATCGGGGGGCAGATGCATGATGGTCGGTGTCGTGTCCTGAATCAGCAGCACCACGTCTTGAATGAAGCGTTCATGCATGGCGGAAAAAATCGCTTCTTTATTGCTGAAGTACTCGTAGAGAGAGCCGATGCTGATGCCTGCAGTCTCAGCGATTTGGCGAGTCGTGGCTTGCGTACCGTGTGAAGCGACCGCTTGAAAGCCCGCTTCAAGAATGGCATCTACGGTGGCCTTTGCACGACTCTGCTGGGGTTTTCTAGGCATTAAGCCGTTTTCTCCGCCATCGCCACCGTATACACCTTGCCTTGCTTGAGCTTGTCGTAATTGCCAAACACTTCCTTCAGCGTCCGGCCCATGAACTCGCGCAAACCATTAATGGTGACCACGTAGAAGCGGCCACCGGGTTTGAGGCGCGATAGGCTGTCGAAGAGAAACAGGTAGTGCTGCTCCTTGCTGGCCTTGGCGGGCAAATTGGACACAATGAGGTCGAACTTCAGCGCGGGATCAATGTGCTGCAAGCCATTCGAGAGTTGAGCTTTCGCGTTCCCGATACGATTTAAGGCGCAGTTACGATTAGCGTATTCCACGGCCATAAAGTCTTTATCGACCATCAGCGTTTGGCCCTTAGGCGCTTTACGCGCCATGGCCATGCCGAGCGGGCCGTAACCACAGCCGATATCGAGGCAGTCGGCATCTTCAGCAATCTCCAGATACTCAAGCAGCATGTGCGTGCCGGCATCAATGGCCTCGGGCGAAAAAATACCCCAGGTCGTGGTGAACTGCAGCGTCTCGCCCAGCAGCGTGTCACTGAAGCGGATGTCTTCGCGCCAGCGCGTTATGGTGGCTTTATCGGGGGCGGGGTTGGCCATATTAGTTAGCGGGTGTCGCCGGTGGGGTAGAACCGTTAGGCAGGGTCAACGGGTTAGCCCGAATAGACTGGTAGCCAGTCACCGCTTCCGCTTTTAAGGTTTCCCCCAGTGTCACATTGGCTTCACCTTTGGCGAGTTCTGCTTTGCCTTCATCAAGTAATTTTTGTGCACGAGCAATCTTATCATTGCCAGATTTAATGGCTTTTTGGCCAGACACCGAGAGCTTTTCGCCGCGAGTCCATTTATCTGCGAGCGCTTGTTGCTCAGCACTGCGTTGTAAAAGGCTTTCGCCAAAACTAGGCATATTGCTGCTGGCACAAGCACTGAGTAGTAAGGTGAGGGCTACAGGCGTTAGAAGACGCATCTAATATTTCCTTAAATATCGTAATCAATAACTAAAGGCGCATGGTCGGAGAATTTCTCCCCCATGTAAATGTCAGCGCTACGAATAAGTGCACCGAGTTCGGGCGATACGATGTGGTAATCAATCCGCCATCCCACATTATTGGCGTAGGCTTGCCCGCGATTGCTCCACCAGGTGTAGCGCTCGGCTCGTTGATCTACAACTCGGAAGGCATCGACATAGCCGACCTCGTCGAAGAGCTGGGTCAGCCAGGCGCGCTCACGCGGCAGAAAGCCGGAGTTTTTCTGATTGCCGCGCCAGTTTTTCAGGTCGATTTCTTTGTGCGCGATATTCCAGTCGCCACAAATCACCAGTTTTTCGCCGGCCGCGCGACGGGCTTTCAAAATGGGCATGAGTTCGAGCAAGAAAGCGTCTTTTCGGGCTTGCGCGGCATCAGACGCAGAACCGGAGGGTAAATAGAGCGAGACCACGGTAAGGTCGCCAAATTGAGCTTCGAGCCAGCGGCCTTCGGTGTCGCAGAGTTCAAAGCCGAGACCGGTGCTGACACGGTCAGGCTTCTGACGTGAATAAATCGCCGTGCCAGAATAGCCGGGGCGCACGGCATCAAAAAAGTAACGATGCCAGCCGGACGGATTGAAGGTCTCGGCTTCGAGCTGGTGCTCCTGGGCCTTGGTTTCCTGGATGCAGACGATGTCAGTGCCCGAGCTCTCTAGCCAGGTGAAGAAACCCTTGGTCGCGGCGGAGCGGATGCCGTTTAGATTGGCGGAAACGATGCGCATATTTATTCCTTGCTGAGCGGTGGTTTATCACTATTCATAGCCGCCGCAGAGACCAGCGCAATGGCTGTGAGTAGCCACAAATAGACCACGACAAAATGTGGCTCGCCGCCACCCTTGGCCAAAAGTGCCGTGGCAATCATCGGGGCTAAACCGCCGCCGAGCACGCCGGCAATTTGAACGCCAAGCGAAATACCGCTGTAGCGCACGGCGGCGGGAAATTGTCGGGAAAATAGCAGCGACTCGGGTGCATACATGAGCGGAAAAACTAGGCCAATGGCAATCACCAGCGCCAACCCGGCGGACGCAAGTTCACGGCTGGCGAGCAGGGTAAAAAATGGCCAAACATAAAGCGCCAGTATGCTTAAACCGATTAAATAAAGTCGCTTTGCGCCGATGCGGTCCGCGAGCCAGCCGGCGAGCGGCATGGTGAGGAGTGACAATGCCGCGCCCGCGGTGATGGCGCTGAGTATTTCTGCTCGAGGGAGTGCCAAGGTGCCTGTTGCGTAGGCCAAGGCAAATGTCGCGGACAAATAGAACCAAGCGTTCTCCGCCATGCGCGCGCCAATAATGGTCAGCACGGGGCGGCGGTGATGTCGCAGGATGACCGCAAGCGGCGCTTGCACAGCAGTCTGCTGGGTTTTTAGTGACACAAACTCCGGTGACTCCGGTACACGGGAGCGTATCAGCCAGCCGACACCTAGCAGCACGACGCTGGCCAGAAAGGGCAGGCGCCAACCCCAGCTCATCAGGTCTTCTTCCGGTAGTTGCGCGACAGCACCCATGGCCAGCGATGACAGTACTAAACCTGCACCCACGCCGGTTTGCGGCAAGCTGCCATAAAATCCTTTTTGATCTGGCGGGGCATGTTCGACCGCCATCAAAACGGCGCCGCCCCATTCGCCGCCCACCGCGACACCTTGTAAGAAACGCAGCAGCACCAGAAGCGCAGCGGCCCAATAGCCAATTTGGTCGTGGGTGGGAATCAAGCCAATGGCGATGGTGGGTATGCCCATCATCAGCAACGTCAGAATCAGCATGGCTTTACGGCCAACGCGATCGCCAAAATGACCAAAAACAATGCCGCCGAGCGGTCGGCCAATGAAGCCGACGGCGTAAGTTGCGAACGCCGCGAAAAGGCCACTGAGGGGGTCCATTTCGGGGAAAAACAGTTTGTTAAACACCAGCGCGGCGGCAGTGCCATAAAGAAAGAAGTCGTACCACTCAATGGTGGTGCCGGCAAAGCTGGCGAGCCCGGCTATCCGGTGATGAGATTGCTTGGGGCTCGACATACGATGGCCTCGATGTTTTAGCTGGCTTTGCGGCGGCGATACACCACTTCGCCATCGGACAGATCCTTCAAATTCATGCCCTCTGGTGAGATAGAAATCACCTCGAAGCGTTTCACGTGATTGGGCTTGATGAACTGTGATGGGTCGGAAACAAATTCGTTCAGCGTCAATACGCCATTTTTAACGGACCAACGAAAGCGCAGGCCGACTTTCACATCACTGGTGTAGCCATCGTTATAGACATAGGTGGCGGTGGTATAACCCGTCGCACTGCCGTCTGCGAGGAAGGTGCCTTCACCATTAATCGTGGGTGATGTCGGAGCGTCCATTGCCTGCCACGTGCCCAGCAGCGCTTGCCTTAGCGCCAGATCATTGGCGGCATTATTGGCAGCGTCTTTAGCGCTGAGCTTGGCGGGTGTAAGGGCAAGACTCGGTGTGGCGATTAAGCTCAGCATGGGGAAAATAATAGCGCTAAGCAAAGCGGTGGTTTTAAACATAACGTAGTCACTGGCTTTGATGGGTCGGAGCGATCTCAACGGCTGAGTTTGTATCATGGCATACGCCTGTTGCGACAGTCGCGTTATCATCGCCGACTCAGACATTCTCTATTTAGGTCTCGTCCATGCGTGATTATCAACGCGAGTTCATTGAATTCGCTCTGGCCCAAGGCGTTTTGCGCTTCGGAAGCTTCACCCTAAAGTCCGGTCGTCAGTCCCCGTATTTCTTCAATGCCGGCCTGTTCAACACCGGCAAACGCTTGGCGGCGCTGGGTCGCTTCTATGCGGCCGCGATTGTGGACAGTGGTATCGAGGCCGATGTGTTGTTCGGCCCAGCGTACAAGGGTATTCCCATTGCCTCAGCCACAGCGGTGCAGCTGGCGGAAGAATTCGATCGCGATTTGCCGTGGTGCTTCAATCGCAAAGAAGCCAAAGATCACGGCGAAGGTGGCCTGATCGTCGGCTCGCCGTTAGCGGGTCGTGTGCTCATCATTGATGATGTGATTACCGCCGGCACCGCCATCCGCGAAGTCATGACGCTGGTCCAGAATGCGCGTGCGGCAGCGGTCGGCGTGGTGGTCGCGGTCGATCGCCAAGAGCGCGGTAAGGGCGAGCTCTCCGCCATCCAGGAGGTGGTGCGCGACTTTGGTATTCCGGTGATTGCCATTATTAAACTCAACCAGATCATTGCCTATTTGGAAGAGACTGGGCTGCACGCTGAGCACCTCGAGGCCGTGCGCCGCTACCGCGACGAATTTGGTGTGGATGCCTGATCGCTGATTTCTAGCTGGGCTCAAACAGGAGAGCTGCACATGCGTATTGCCGTGGTCATGGACCCGATTGCATCGGTGAATTACAAGAAAGACTCGACGCTGGCCATGCTCTGGGCGGCGGCAAAACGCGGTCACGAGCTGTTCTATCTGGAGGCGGGGGACCTGTCACTGCGTGAAGGCCGAGCCTATGGTCGGTTAGCGCCCTTGCAGGTGTTCGAAGATCCGGCAAAGTGGTTTGAGCTGGGCGAAGCTGAGCTGCGCCCGCTGGCGGAAATGGATGCGATTTTGATGCGCAAAGACCCGCCTTTCGACATGAATTTTATTTACGCCACCTACCTGCTCGAACGCGCCGAAAGCGAGGGCGTGCTGGTGGTGAACAAGCCGCAATCGCTTCGTGACTGCAACGAAAAGCTGTTCGCCACGGCGTTCGCGGATTGCATGGTACCCACCATCGTCACCAGCCGCAGCGCTGAGTTGCGGGCGTTCATCGCCGAGCATCACGATGTGATTGTGAAGCCGCTGGACGGTATGGGCGGCACCGGCATCTTCCGCCTCACGGCGGGCGGGCCGAACATTGGTGCCACGCTGGAAGTGCTTACGGACAGTACGAACGGCGTGGGTGCGCGGCCGATCATGGCGCAGCGCTACATCCCCGAGATCAAGGACGGCGACAAGCGCGTGCTGATGATCGATGGCGAACCCGTGCCGTTCGTGCTCGCGCGCATCCCGCAGGGCGACGAAATTCGCGGCAACCTTGCCGCCGGCGGTCGCGGCGAAGCGCGTCCGATCAACGATGACGAGCGCCGCATCGCGGCCCGTGTCGGCCCGGAGCTGAAGAAGCGCGGCCTGCTCTTTGTCGGGCTCGATGTCATCGGCTCCTACCTCACGGAAGTGAATGTGACCAGCCCGACCTGCATCCGCGAAATTGATCGCGAGTACGGCTACAGCATCGCCGACAAACTCATAGAGGCCGTGGAGAAGCGCCGACAGCAGCAAAAAGAGCAACAGCAAGCGCTGGCGAAATGCAGTCTGTAAACCGAATGCTAGATACTCACAGCGAAGCCTTGCTGGCACAGGCACTGACGGCACGCATCCAGCCGCATTTGTCGGCGGCAAGGATCGCCCCGGAAACACTGCCCGACTGTGGTGGCCTGCAACTGTTTCTGCTCAACGACGATTTCCCGCACGACGCACTCAGCCCTTCGGAAATGGACTGGGCGCTAAACGAGCCGGCCTACTGGATGTTCTGCTGGGCCTCTGGTCTGGCGCAGGCGCGGCAGATTCTGAGTAACCCTGAGCTGGTGCGCGACAAGTCCGTGCTCGATTTCGGCACCGGCTCCGGCGTGGTCGCGATTGCGGCAGCGATGGCCGGCGCGTCGCGTGTGGTCGCCTGCGATATTGATCCGGCTTCTCTGGATGCCACGGCCGCCAACGCCGCGCTCAATGGCGTGCAGCTGGAACTGGCCGGTGACTTTTTCCAGCTCGATGAACACTTCGATGTGCTGTTTGCCGCCGACGTGCTCTACGACCGCGCCAATCGCGATTTCTTGCCCGCATTTCTGGATCGTGCCAATACAGTCTGGCTTGCCGATTCACGGGTAAAAAACCTGCAGGCCCAGTGCTACACCCAGGTTGCTTCGGTCATGGCTGAAACCCTGCCGGACCTCAATGAATTCGACGAGTTTCGTCGCGTGAATGTCTACCGTGGCCAGCGCGGCTGAGCGGCAACTGCCGCCGGTGTCGCCGATTACACCGGCGGACCGCCTGGCATTCACTCTGGTGATGGCGCTGCTGGTGCATGCGCTGGTGCTCTTCGGCATCCGTTTTGTGGTGCCGAAAACACAGGCCGCGCCGGTGATGGAGGTGACCCTGGTGCCAGCCAA